>NZ_JBAVNZ010000598.1:0-5825 GCF_049691595.1 Bradyrhizobium sp. | reverse complement strand
TCGAAAGGGCGACCAGCGGCGCGCGACGTATCCGTGTAAGGGTCTTGGTTTCCATTGCAATCTCCGCCTTTGCGCCCATCCCGCCCGAGTATAGATGAGAAAGCTCGCCGGTGTCAGGTCCGTGCTGCACCATTCCAGACAGGATCGATTGCCTCTCCCGCGATGACAGCAGGGGTTTTCTAGGCGTCCGTCTTCGCCGGTGCGCCGCGAAATCCGGTCGCCAGCACGTAACGTTCGGAGGAATCCTGGCGGCTCGACGCCGGCTTCACGTGCCGCACGCTGGCAAAATCGCGCTTCAACTGCGCCAGCAGCTCGGCCTCGGCGCCGCTCTGGAACACTTTTGCGACGAACGCGCCGCCGGGATTGAGCACGTCGGCGGCAAAGGCGGCGGCGCCCTCGACGAGACCGAGAATCCGGAGCTGATCGGTCTTGCGGTGACCGGTGGTGTTGGCGGCCATGTCCGAGAGCACCACGTCGGCGCGGCCGCCGATCATCGCGACCAACTTTTCCGGCGCGCCCTCGCCGAGAAAATCGAGCTGCGCAAAGCTCACGCCCGCGATCTCCGGCATCTCCAGCAGGTCGATCGCGATCACCTTGCCCTTGCCGTCGGCCGCGCCGACGCGCCTGGCGGCGATCTGGCTCCAGCCGCCCGGCGCCGCGCCGAGATCGACCACCGTCATCCCCGATTTGAGGAAGCGGTATTTGTCGTCGATCTCGATCAGCTTGTAGGCGGCGCGCGAGCGATAGCCATCCCGTTTGGCCTGCGCCACATAGGGATCGTTGAGCTGCCGCTCCAGCCAGAGCTTTGAGGACAGCTTGCGCTTGCCGCCGCTCTTGACCGTGACGTGCAGCCGCCCGGTAGTGTCCTTGGCCATATCGATCCTGCCTTGAGATGCTGGATGCGATCTAGCACATCACGTCCGGCCGCGCATCAAATCGCCCGTAGCGCGCCATCGGCGCGCATCATCTCGACCAGCATGCCCTCGCGCAGGCCGCGGTCGGCGACGCGCAGCCGCGGCAACGGGAACGCGTCGCGGATCGCATCGAGGATGGCGCAGCCCGCCAGCACCAGATCGGCGCGCTCGACGCTGATGCAATTGCTGTCGACGCGTTCCCGGTAGCTCATGCCGAGCAGCCGCGCGATGGTCGCGGTCACGTCCGCGTCGTTCATCCAGATGCCGTCGATGCGGCGGCGATCGTAGCGCGGCAGATCGAGAAATACCCCGGCCAGCGTGGTCACCGTGCCCGAGGTGCCGAGCATGTGCATGTCCTTCAGATCGGTGCCGTGCTCGACGGCGAACGGCGTCACGTGCCGGGCAACCTCCTGCACCATCCGCGCATAGGATTCCGGCGTCACATCCCTGCCGCCGAAATGCTCGGCCAAAGTGACGACGCCGAGCGGGATCGACATCCATGCCTTGATGCGGGGCGCGGCGTCCTGCCCGTCGGGATCGCGCTCGATCCTGACCAGTTCGGTCGATCCGCCGCCGATGTCGAACAGGATCGCGCCCCGCCCTTTGGGGTCGAGCAGCGGCGAGCAGCCGACCACGGCCAGCGCGGCTTCGGTCTCGCGGTCGATCACCTCGAGCCTGATGCCGGTTTCGGCCGCCACACGATCCCGAAAGCTGTCGGCATTATCGGCGGCGCGGCAGGCCTCGGTGGCAATCAGCCGCAGCCGCCGCGCTTTCCGGTACCGGATCTTGTCGCGGCATATGCTCAGGGCTGATATCGCGCGTTCGATCGCGGCTTCGCTGATGGAACCGGTCGCGGAAATGCCTTCGCCGAGGCGGATGATCCGCGAGAAGGAATCGACCACGCGAAACCCCTCGCCGATCGGACAGGCGATCAACAACCGGCAATTATTGGTGCCAAGGTCCAGCGCGGCGTAGACGCCGTTCCCGATGGCCGTCGCAGCCGATCCTGACGGGCTTGCGCACGGCGCAGCGCCGTCGCGAAGCCTCATGTCATCGTTCATCAAAAATGTCTTTCCGCTGGCCTTGCCGGCCGCCGAAGAATTACCGTTCACGGAAACTCTAGCAGCGCCAAGGGCCTGCGCAACACTGATCACATGGGACCATGCCCAATCAGGCGTTGTCGCCGCCCCATCCGTGCGTTATCTGGTCCAAGGCCCACGGGCCCCCGCAAATCAGGGCATTTCAGGTGATTTCCATGCAAGATCATACGTTTCCGTCGTCTCTGGAAAACGCTATCGCACTGCAAAAATACGGGGTCGGGCAGCCGGTGCGCCGCAAGGAAGACGACACGCTGGTCCGCGGCAAGGGCAAATATACCGACGATTTCAACCTGCCTGGACAGGCCTATGCCTCTATCGTGCGCTCCAGCCACGCCCACGGCATCATCCGCGGCATCGACATTTCAGCCGCCAGGGCAATGCCGGGCGTGCTCGGCGTCTACACGGGGAAAGACCTGGCGGCGGCGAACTACAACCCCTTCACCTGTGGCCTGCCGCTGAAAAGCCGCGACGGCTCGCCGCTGTTGCAAACCAACCGCCTGGCGCTACCGACCGACAAGGTGCGCTTCGTCGGCGATCCCGTCGCCTTCGTCGTCGCCGTGACACTTGCGCAGGCGCGCGATGCCGCCGAAGCCATTGTGCTCGACATCGAGCCGCTGCCGGCCGTCACCGATGCCGCCGAAGCGACAAAACCCGGCGCGCCCCAGCTTTACGATCACATCCCGAACAACGTCGCGCTCGACTACCACTATGGCGATACCGCAAAGATCGACGCGGCCTTCGCCGGCGCCGCGCATGTGACCAAACTCGACATCGTCAACACCCGCGTCGCCGTGGTGACGATGGAGCCGCGGGTGGCGCTGGCAGCCTTCGACCAAGCGAGCGAGCGTTACACGCTGCAAGTTCCGACCCAGGGCGTTTCCGGCAACAAGGCGACGCTGGCGAAGATTCTCAACGTGCCGAACGAAAAAGTTCGCATCCTCACGCCCAATGTCGGCGGCTCGTTCGGCATGAAGAACGTCAATTATCCCGAATATACCTGCATCCTGCATGCGGCGAAGGTGCTGGGACGACCGGTGAAATGGACCGATGAGCGCTCGACCAGTTTTCTGTCCGACAGCCATGGCCGCGCCCAGTCCATCCATGCCGAACTCGCGCTTGATGCCGAGGGCAAATTCCTCGCCGTCCGCCTCGAAGGCTACGGCAATCTCGGCGCCTACATCACCGGCGTGGCGCCGGGGCCGCTGTCGCTCAATACCGGAAAAAATCTCGCCAGCGTCTACCGCACGCCGCTGCTCGGCGTCGACATCAAGACGGTCTTGACCAACACCACGCTGATGGGCGCCTATCGCGGCGCCGGCCGGCCCGAGGCCAATTACTACATGGAACGCCTGATCGACCGCGCCGCCGACGAGATCGGCATCAACCGGTTGACCTTGCGCAAGCGCAACTTCATCAAGCCGGCGCAACTGCCCTTCCCCGCCGCCTCCGGCGTCACCTATGACAGCGGCGATTTCCAGGGCGTGTTCAACGAGGCGCTGGAGATTTCCGATCACGCCAATTTTGCCAAACGCAAGAAGGAAAGCCGCAAGGCTGGCAAGCTGCGCGGCATCGCCGTCGGCTGCTATCTTGAGGTCACCGCGCCGCCGGCCGGCGAACTTGGCAAGATCACGTTCGAGCCGGACGGCTCGGTGAAGCTGACCACCGGCACGCTGGATTACGGCCAGGGCCATGCCACCCCGTTCGCGCAGGTGCTATCGGCACAGCTCGGGGTGCCCTTTGAGGCGATCACGCTGGAGCAGAACGACAGCGATCTCGTCCGCTTCGGCAACGGCACCGGCGGCTCGCGCTCGATCACCGCGACCGGCACCGCGATCGTCGAATCCGCGGCGCTGGTGATCGAAAAGGGCAAGCAGGCGGCAGCGCATCTCCTGGAGGCCTCCGAAGCCGATATCGAATTCGCCGGCGGTCGCTTCACCATCGCCGGCACCGACCGCTCGATCGGCATCATGGAGCTGGCGCAGCGGATGCGCGAGGGCAAGATGCCCGACGGCGTGCCGTCCTCGCTCGACGTCGACCACGCCACCAGGGACACGCCGTCGACCTTCCCCAATGGCTGCCATGTCGCGGAGGTCGAGATCGATCCCGAGACCGGCGTGACGCGGATCGTGCGCTACACCGGCGTCAATGATTTCGGCACCATCGTCAATCCGATGCTCGTTGCCGGCCAGTTGCATGGCGGCGTCGCGCAGGGCATCGGCCAGGCGCTGATGGAGGAAGTCAGCTACGATTCAAGCGGCCAGCCGATCACCGGCTCGTTCATGGACTACGCGATGCCGCGCGCGGAAGACATTCCGATGATGACGGTCGGCGACCATCCCTCGCCGGCAAAATCCAATCCGCTGGGCATCAAGGGCTGCGGCGAAGCCGGTTGCGCCGGGAGTCTGGTATGTATCGTCAACGCCGTGATCGACGCGCTTTCGGAGTACGGCATCACGCAAATAGACATGCCGCTGACGCCGGAACGGGTCTGGCGGGCGATCGAGGACGCGAAGAAGACGAAGGCGGCGTAAGGCTATCGGAGCAGTGGGCTTTCTTACCTCGCCCCGCAAGCGGGGCGAGGTAAGAAACGACGCCGCCCCCTGCTCATGCTGCTGCCAGATCGCGATGACCGCACGCTGGGCTAGCCCAGCTTCTTCAGGGCGCGCTCCAGGAGGTCCAGCCGATCCTGGCCCCAGAAAATCTCGCCGGAGGCCAGCACGTAGCTCGGCGCGCAGAACACGCCGGCCGCCAGCGCCTCCTGAGTGAACTTCTCGTGCAGCGCGTCGAGTTCGGCGTCTGACGGGCCGCCGGCGCGCAGCGCCGCGGCGTCAAGACCGGCGCGCTGCGCGGCGGACGAAATGGTTGCGGGATCGGTCAGCGATTCCTCGCGCTCCCACAGCGCGCGCCCCAGTTCCAGCGACAGCCGGTGCGCATCCTTGCCTTGCAACTTGGCCGCGATCACCAGCCGCGTCGCCGCGACGTCGTCGCAGGGAAAGTGTTTGGGCTCCAGATTCAAGGGAACGCCGCGCACCTCGCGCCAGCGCTTCAGCTCCATCATGCGGTAGGCGCGCCGCTGCGGCGAGCGCTTCGGCAGCGGCAGCCCGCCGGTCTGCTCAAAGATCGGCCCGAACTTGCAGGGCTTGATGTTGACGGCCGCATGATTTCGCCTGGCGATCTCGGCGAACGGCGCGCTGCCGAGATAGGTCCAGGGCGAGTTGAGCGTCATGTAGTAATCGACTGTGACGGGCATGATACCTGATTTCCTTACGCCGCCGCCTGTTCGCGCGGCTGGGTGATCGCGATATGCTGGCAATGCGCCAGCGGCGTGTTGCCGTTGGCAACCACCAGCGCGTCGAGCTCGACGAAGCGGTGGCCTTTCTTGTCGTAATTGCCGGTGACCTTTGCACGCGCCGCGATCTCGTCGCCGCTCCTCGCAGCCGATAGCAGCTGCATCTTGCTGCCGACATGGATCCAGGGACCGAGAATGGCGTTGTCGACCAGCACCTTGTTCATCACCCGCTGCAACAGGCCGGGATGGCCCAGACCTTCGCGCGCGTAGATCGGATGCGTCTCGCGAATGTCGGTCAGATATTCCCTCGCCGCGTCGCCGGCCCAGGCGCGCGGCGCCGTGCCGAGCCATTTGCCGACTTCATAGGAGTTGGCATTCACCGGCATGCGCTCGGCTGCCGCGGCGACGGCGCTGAAATCGGCGAGCGAAACCGCCGGCGCGGATGCGGGCAACGACGCACTGCCGGTGGCACAGAGCTGGCCGCGGCTCTGAACCGCGATCGACAGCACGCCATGGCTTTCC
>NZ_JBAVNZ010000597.1:0-5060 GCF_049691595.1 Bradyrhizobium sp. | reverse complement strand
TTTTCGATCAGCGCCATCTTGTCCTCGGCCTCGGATTTCGTCGCCCCTGATACCGGGGTGGTGAGGTTGCAGAGAAACATCTGGTCGGGATCGCGGCCGGCCTTGGCGGCTTCGCCCCGGATCGCGGCATAGCCCTGCTGGGCGCTTTCCAGGTTGCGCGCCGCGGTGAAAATCACCTCGCCCCAGCGCCCGGCAAAGCGCTGGCCGCGGCCGCTGGCGCCGGCCTGGATGATGACGGGATGGCCCTGCGGCGAGCGCGGCACGGTGAATGGGCCGCGCGACTTGAAAAATTGCCCGCGATGATCGAGCCGCTTGACCTTGGCCGGGTCGGCAAAGCGCCCGCTTTTCTTGTCGATGATCAGCGCGCCGTCTTCCCAGCAATCCCAGTGCCCGAGCACGACTTCCATGAACTCGTCGGCGCGGTCGTAACGGAAATCATGGTCGAGATGGGCGTCCTTGCCCATGTTGAGCGCCTCGCCGTCATTGACCGACGTCACCACGTTCCAGGCGGCGCGGCCGCCGGTCATCAGGTCGAGCGTGGCGAAGCGGCGCGCCACGTCGAACGGCTCGAAATAGGTTGTGGAGGCGGTCGAGGCGAGGCCGAGCTTTTCGGTGACCATGCCCATCGTGGTCAGCACCACGATCGGATCCATCTTGACGCAGCGGATGCCGTATTCGACGGTGTGGGCGTGATCGTTGCCGTAGCGATCGGGCATCGCCAGCCGGTCATCGAAGAACGCCATGTGAAATTTGCCGGCTTCCAGAATCCGGGCGATCTCCTGATAGTAGTCGGCCGACATCGAATCGTCGCGCGATTGCGGATGCCGCCACGAACTCGGCAGGTTGGTGCAGTTCTGCGCCTGCAGGAATCCGACCATCGCCATTTGCCGTGTCATGTTGCTCTCCCTGTACCGGCCAAGCGAAGTGTCATGCGAGATCGAGTTCGGTCGCGAGGCGGTATTCGCCGGCAAGCCGCCGCAATTTGTCCCAGGTCGCATCCTCGATCTCGATGCCTTCGGCCCTGCGTTGCTGTTCGCGCAGATATTCGATTTCGCCTGGATAGAACACGCCGGTCGAGCCTTCGGACGGCGGCGTCGACTTCAGATAGCGCGCGAACTCGGCCACCTCTTTCCTGAAATCCTTCAGCGGACGGAACGCTGCGACGTTGAACACCGCCATGAAGCATCCGTCGTTGTGGCGTCCGGTCGGCTCGACGCCGTAGCCAAGCCCGGTGAGCAGGCCGCACAGCACCTCGACCATCGCGGCGAGGCCGCTTCCCTTGTAGCCCTCGCTGCCGCCGAGCGGCAGCAGTGCGCCGCCGTTGCGGAATTGTTTGGGGTCGGTGGTGTGCCGCCCCTCGGCATCGACGATCCAGCCGGTCGGGATCGCCTCGCCGCGCGCGGCCGCCAGCGCGATCTTGCCGGCGGCGACCGCTGACGTCGCCATGTCGAGATAAAACGGCGCCTCGAGATCGGACGGCACCGCGATGGAAATCGGATTGGTGCCGAGCCGCGCCTCGCGGCCGCCGAACGGCGCGACATGTTTCGGCGAGCGGCCGGAATCGGCGGCGGCAAGCCCGATCATGCCCTCGCGCATCGCCATCATCGGATAGGCGGCGAGCCGTCCGACATGGCTCTGCCGGAACACCGTGCACGCCGCGACGTTGGCAGTCTTCGCCTTCTCGATGGTCAGCGCCATCGCCCTGGCGTTGACGTGGAAGCCGAAGCCCCAATGGCCGTCGATCACGGTCGTGGTCGGCGATTCCCGCACGATGGTCCATTTGGCGCCGGGCACGATATGGCCGACCTTGATGCGGTCGATATAGGTCGGGATCGCGATCACCCCGTGCGAGTCATGGCCTGCGAGGTTGGCGTTGACGCAGCCGACCGCCACAGCATGGGCTTCCTCGTCCGGTGCCCCGGCAGCCCGAAGCAGCGCCGCGCCGATACGCGTGAGACGATCGGCCTGGACGATCGGCATGGGGTTTCCTCGGTACTTGCCCGCGACTACGGGTCTTGCTTGTTGTCGCTGGCCGCATGGTCTCAAAGCGGTGGCGGGAGAGCAAGGGCGGAATGCGCGGGCGGCCATGCCGCCGGCACGATCCTCAACGACGCGGATTTCATCGTGCGGAATTGGCTGCCCGCGCGGTGATCAGGGAGGGAACGTTGCCTATCGCACAACGCAACCGCAGCATGAAAAACCGCGTTTACGCTGCGGATGTTGCTGCTAGATTGCGTGCCAATCAAGACCGACAGGGAGGACTATCTTCATGAAGCATGTGTCGACACTCGCGGCTGGCCTGTTGATCGGGGCCGCTGTGCTGCAATTTTCCGGCGTTGCCTCCGGCCAGAGCGACGGCTGGATCACGCTGCTCGACAGTTCCAAAATGGGCGACTGGGATGAGGTCGGCAAAGCCAACTGGGCGATGAAGGACGGCGCGCTGGTCGCCGACAAGCTCGACGGCAAGGATCTCTCCTATCTCGTTACCAGGAATTCCTACAAGGATTTTCAGATCCGGGCCGAGTTCTGGACCGACGAGGAAGCCAACAGCGGCATCTTCATCCGCTGCGACGAGTCCAGGAAGATCGATTCCAAGATCTGCTACGAGGTCAACATTTTCGACAAGCGGCCGGACCCGACCTATGGCACCGGCGCGATCGTCGATGTCGCCAAGGTCGATCCGATGCCGAAGGCGGCCGGCAAGTGGAACACCTACGAGATCACGGCGCATGGCCCGCATCTCGTGGTCGTGCTCAACGGCCAGAAGACCGCGGAGGTGCAGGACTCGAAACATGCGAGCGGCCCGTTCGCGCTTCAGTACGGCTCGGGCGTGGTCAAGTTCCGCAAGGTGCAGATCAAGCCGTTGTAGGGCTGGTGTCCCGGACACCACCCCGTCAGACCTCCCGCACCACACCCGGCCGGCCCGGCGCGCATTCGAGCGCGTCGCGGTCCCAGTTCGCGGCAATCGCCGCGGCCTCATAGCTGCTTTGCAGGAATTCCAGCAACGTCCTGTCGGGATCGGCGGCCGTGCGCACGGCGTCATAGGGCAGAATGAACTCGCCGAGCGCTTCGCTGAAGAAGGCGGCGGCTGGCCTCACTTTTGTGGCGCGAAAGCCCGCAGGCTCGGGATAGGCATAGCAATAGAACGCGGGATAATCGATCGCGCCGCTGCCCGGCCAGAAACCGGCGCTGCTTTCCTCATGCGAATAGGCCTCGCACGCCACCGCATCGGGCAGATTCGGCACCCCGCCGGGATGCCGCGGCGCGCGGCGGCCGGAAAAGCGCGTCACCGCGAGGTCAAAACTGCCCCAGAAAAAATGCACCGGGCTCGCCTTGCCAAGGAAGCCGGTGCGGAACTGCTTGAAGACGCGGTCGCAATTCGCAAGGATCTGGAACAGGCGCTTGACGGCGTCCCGGTCATAGGCGGCGTGCTGCCTGTCTTCGGAGAACCTTGTCGGCTCCGGCAGTTCGTTCGGCATCTCGTCGATGATGACATCGATATCGAGCTCTCGCAGGGTCGTCATGACCCCGGCGTGGAAGCTCGCGACCGACTGCCCGGCCAGCGCGAGCTGCCGCTGCGCGCCGTCGCTGGTCGAAATGCGCAGGGCATGATCGATGAAGTCGAAGTCGATCTGAAAACTCCTGTTACCGTCGGGAACGGGCGAAGTCGTCAGTCCGCGGGCCGTGACGTAGAGCGCGACATGCCAGGAATGGTTCAGCCAGGGCGATTTGGCCAGCCGGATCTTGCCGACGACCTGGGTCCAGAGGTGCAGCGTCGCATAGGTGTCACGCCACGCCGCGGTCGGTAGCTCGGGCCACGGAATTTTCACGATGGTGCTCATGCCAAAAACTCGGTGCGGGCGGTTGGTGAGGGCATACCGTCTATCACGAATCCCTCGCGAACAGCGATGGATGCGCGGGTCAGCCCCGATCAAGTCGGGGACAGGCGCCCGCGCATGACGAGTTGGTGTGTGGGGCCGCCTGCGTGCTTAACGACTACGCCGCGTCGACCAGCACCAGTTCGGAATCTTCCAAAGCGGTGATCCTGAGCCGGGTTTCGTCGCGGATCGCGGCGCCGTCGCGGGCGTTGACACGGACGCCATTGACCTCGACCGCGCCTGCCGCCGGCACCAGATAGAGTTTTCGCGTTGGCCCGGGCGCGTATACCGCGTTCTCGCCGGCCTTCAGCGTGGTGGCGAGCACCCGCGCGTCGGCGCGGATCGGCAGCGCGTCCGTGTCGCCGGCAAAGCCGCTCGCGATGGTGACGAGCTTGCCGGAGCGATCTGCCTTCGGGAACGGTTTGGCGCCCCAGGTCGGCTGGCCGCCATGGGTGGTCGGCTCGATCCAGATCTGGAAGATTTTTGTCTTCGCTTGCTCGAGATTATACTCGGAATGACGAATGCCGCTTCCGGCGCTCATCACCTGCACGTCGCCGGCTTCGGTGCGGCCCTTGTTGCCAAGACTGTCCTGGTGCGTGATCGCGCCTTCGCGGACATAGGTGATGATCTCCATGTTGGCATGGGGATGGGCGGGAAAGCCGGTGTCCGGCGCGATCTCATCGTCGTTCCACACCCGCAAGGCGCCATGGCCGATATTGCCGGGGTCATAATAGCTGCCGAACGAGAAGTGATGTTTTGCCTTCAGCCAGCCGTGGTCGGCGCTGCCGAGTTTTGCGAACGGTCTGAGTTCGATCATGGCAATCTCCTGTGAGAGAACTTCGTTACACTCTGGATAAGCGTTGCCGCGTCGTGCATAAATAGAAACTATGGAAACAAATCGTTTCTTAAAATGATCGAACAGGGACGATCGAAATGTCAAAACTCCCGGATTTCGAGGCACTGGCGATCTTCGCGAAAGTCGTGGAATTGCGGTCGTTTGCGGCGGCCTCGACCGAGCTTGCGCTGTCCAGGGCCACGGTGTCGAAGGCGGTCAGCCGGCTGGAGGCACGGCTCGGCGCGCGGCTGTTCAACCGCACCTCGCGGCGGCTGGCCCTGACCGACGCCGGCCAGAAATTGTCGGAACGGGCGGCGCGGCTGCTCGCCGATGGCGAGGCCGCGGAG
>NZ_JBAVNZ010000596.1:0-3231 GCF_049691595.1 Bradyrhizobium sp. | reverse complement strand
GGCGTCGAGATGACCATAGATCTCGCCGCCCGGAGGAGGTGCGATCTTGAAATCGGCGCCGATATTGAGTTGCGCCTGTGGGGCGGTCACCGGCGTCGTCTTGACGATATCAAGCGTCATGCACCATTCCTGGCCGATCTTGTAGTAAAGGCCCGTCTTCGGGTTGTATGAACCGCCGTTCCAGCTGATGCCGCCGCCAATGTATGGGCACAGCGGCGGACTGGTGACCTTCCCTGCCGGGAAATCGCGGCGACCGATCAGCGCGCCGGTCTTGGGGTCGATATCCTTGACGAAGTTGATGTTCTCAACGAGCCGCCAGACGTTCTTCACCGCGAGATTGCGGTCGTAGACGAAGACGAAGCCGCCCTTGTTGGGATGCACCACGAGCTTCTGGCCGTCGCGCTCGAGCATCACGAACTCGCCGACCGAGCTGTCGAAGTCCCAGGCGTCGTGCGGCAGTTCCTGATGATAGAACTTCAGCTTGCCGGTATCGACATCAAGGCCGATGACCGAGGTGGTATAGAGATTGTCTCCGGGGCGGGCGCCCTGTGTCTTGTAATCGGGGCCCGACCAATCGTAGAGCGGCGCCGGGTTGGCGGTGCCCCATAAAATGGTGTTGGTCTCGGAGTCGTAAGTGCCCGGCATCCAGCCGCCACCGCCGCCGGTGCGCCAGGAATCATTGCCCCAGGTCTTCATGGCCTCGTCGGTGCCGGCCACCGTCAGGAATTCCCATTTCTTCTTGCCCGTTGCGGCATCAACGCCGAAGATCGGGCCGCGGCCCGGCCATTCGCCGCCCTGCGAGCCGATCACGATCGTGCCCTTGGCGTAAAGCGGCGCGCCGGTGAAGCCGACCGTCAGTTTTTGGGAATCGATCAGCTTGGTATCCCAGGCCACCTTCCCGGTCTTCATGTCCAGCGCAATGAGCCTGCCGTCCATGGTGCCGACATAGACCTTGCCCTCGCCGAGCGCGACGCCGCGGTTGTAGGGCGAGTGGGTCTGCCGGGCGATCAAGGCCTCGTCCAGTTCCGGGAAATAGGACCAGATCACCTCGCCGGTGGCGCCGTTCAGCGCAAAGGTCCGGCTGTAGGAGCCCGTGTAGTAGAGCACGCCGTCGGCGACCAGCGGCATGGATTGCAGGCCGCGGGTGGAGCGCCCTGGAATATGGATCCAGGCAACGTTCAGATTGGCGACGTTGCTCGCGTTGATCTGGGCGAGCGGGCTGTAGTGATAGGACTTGTAGGAGCCGTGGTAGGTCAGCCAGTCATTCTGGCCGCCGGCCTCGATACGCGCGGTATCGACGGTTTGCGCGAAAGTTGGCGATGCAGCAAACGTCGCCGCAATGACAACAGCAACAGGCAAAGTAAGATAATTTGGTTGCTTCTTCATGGGCACTTCCTCCAGTACGCTTTTTTGCTCGTGATCCCTGCATTGCCGCGGTCGCGTCACCTGAACTCTTGTCGATGCGATTTTTCGTGGTGCCGCTTGCGGGACAATTTCGACAGGCCGAACGGCTACAGTCTAGTCTGATTTTGTCCGCACTGTGAATGCATAGAAAGGACTTCGTCCCATGCGTGTCCCCATGGCAACACCCTGCGCCAGCCGTGTTGATGGACAGAGCATGGTGCCGAGACGTGAGAAAACCGACACCAACCCGTTGCGGGGCATTGGCGAGGATAAAATTGCCGTTTTTGGCGGTTTTTTAGCATGCCAACTGTTCAATACCGGAACAGTCCTGCGCCACAGCCGGCAAGATTGACGCGCAAGCGCCAAATACGCCGATTTTGTTTACATCAAGGCGCGCGGCTGCCTTCGCGCTGGCATAGCGCGCATCGTCGGGTTTTTTTCTCGAACACTGGCCGGTTGCTTCCCGGGTCGGGGCCGGCGGGAAGAGGCAAGGCGAACATTGGGGGACGCGAGCGGGCCGGCATGAGTTCGCGCCATTTTGACCTGCGCCTTCGGCCAGTCGGTGCGGCGCGTGGCGAGGGCGAGCCCAGGCGCGAAAGGATCGGCGAGCCTTGACGCCAATCAGAGCGGGGCGTCGGGACGCCAGCCGATCACTGCAAGCATGACAAAGAACCCCACGACATAGGCGATGGCGACAGGCCAGCCCTGGCTGATCCAGCGTCCGACAGACTTGGCCTCGGGATACATGTTGGACAGCGCGACGCCGGCGGACGACCCGAACCAGATCATGGATCCGCCGAAACCGACGGCGTAGGCCAGATAGCCCCAGTCATAGCCGCCCTGCTTCAGGGCGAGAGCCGTCAGTGGAATATTGTCGAACACCGCGGAGACAAAGCCGAGGCCGAGGGCTGTCGGCCAGCTGGCGGCAGGCAGTTTCTCGACCGGCATCATTGAGGCGGCGGTCACGAGCGAAAGGAGGAAGATGGTGCCTTTGAATGTCTCCGGCATCACCGACCAGTCGGGCGATCGCAGCCCGGCGGTCAGAAGAATGACCGCCCAGACCGCAAGCCCCAGCACCGGGAGCGTATCGAGTAGCGCGGGAAATTTCAGGTTCGCGGTCAGGTTGGCGGCCAGCGCGGCAATGAGGATGGCCGCTACGATGAAGACACGCATCGGATCGACCTTCAATCCGCGCGGGGGATTTTTCTGGATCGGCGAAAAACGCTGCTGCTGGATCGACGCCGGCACGGCGAAGACGAGCATCGCGACGACCGCAGCGACATAGGCTTCCACGACGCTGAGCGGACTGACCCCGGCGATCCACATCATCGTGGTGGTGGTGTCGCCGACGACGCTTCCAGAGCCCCCGGCGTTGGAGGCGGCGACGATGGCGGCGAGATAGCCGATATGGACCTTGCCCTGGAACACATGCCGCGCCACCGTTCCGCCAATCAGCGCCGCGGCGATATTGTCGAGAAAGCTCGACAGCACGAACACCAGTACCAGCAGGGTCACGCCACCCTTCCAGTCGTCTGGAAGCCACGCCGGCATCTCATCCGGAATTCTGCTCTCCTCGAAATGCCGGGAAAGCAGTGCAAATCCCATCAGCAGCAGGAACAGATTAGCCAGCGTGACCCATTCATGGACCATGTGCTGGCCGAGACCGCCAATGCCGGCGCCGTACTTGAAGCCAGTGAAGGCCACCTTGTAGATGATGATCGCGCCAAGCCCGGTCAACGCGACAGGCAGCGTGTGATGATGCCACAGCGCGACGCCGAACAGCGTCAGCGCGAACAGGATGAAGTCGACGGGAATTCCGAACACGAG
>NZ_JBAVNZ010000595.1:0-4659 GCF_049691595.1 Bradyrhizobium sp. | reverse complement strand
CGGGTTCGTCAGCAGACGACAACGTCCAGCTCGCTCAATTCTACCGCCATCACCATCACCACCATCATCATCACAGCTTTTATCGCCGATATGACTATGATGAATATGGTCCCCGCGTCATCGTCGTTCCGCGGTACCGGCGGTATTACCACCACCACCACCACCATCATCATCACCACCATCACAGCTTCTATCGCCGCGACTATTGAGTCTGCGTCGGATCGCGTGACGGAAAACAGGGCCTAATGGCCCTGTTTTTTGCTTTATTCCTGTCGGGATTTCTCTTTCGCCGCGCGGTGCAGATGCCGATAGGTGCCATCGAACACCGTGTCGGTCGAGGAAGTCCATTCCGTGCCGGCCGAAAGCGTCGGCCGGCTGCTGTAGATCCGCCGCGCCTGCAGTTCGCGTTCGGCCGATTCTTCCTCGCCCATCTTCTCGAGTTCGAAATTGGCTTCCTCGGGGATCACGATGATCTGCGCGAACGGCTCGTTCGGCCTGAAAATGTGGGTACGGCCCTCGGCCGGCGCCTTGAAGACCGTAAAGAACAGCATCGGCCACCAGTTTCGCACCAGCGCGGGAACGGCGACCGGCACCGTGTCGGAGCGGTCGGTATAAAAACGGGGATGCGGTTCGGTCCGGATCGCCATGCCCTTCGGCACCTTGAGATCGAGCAGGATCTGATAGGTGTAGAAAGTGTCGCCGAAGTTGCGGAACGGCGGCCATTGCACCCCACTATCGGGCGGCTCGCCCCAATCGGCCTCGAAAATGAGTTTGCCGTCCCTGGTGCTGACGTGAAGTTCGAAGGCGTACGGGTAGAACAGTTCGATACCGTATTGCGCGCCTTCCGAGAACGGCACGCAATGCCAGACCTGTTCCCGGGAGCCATCCGCGCGCGGCTCGCGCTCGCCCGCCCAGCCTGGGATTTCGAGCCGGGTTCGGCGTGGCGCAAGCCTGGGATCGTTCAGACGATATTTGACTTTCTGCATTGAAACTCCCGATCGAAAGCGGATGCGCCGACAGCAACTCGAACGGACGCTAGCGGCAACGGCTCCCGATGGCGATCACACGTTAGGAATTGACCGCGCCCAGTCCGGTCACTATATGCTTTAGAATAATTCTAAACAGCGTCCGGGCAGACATTCGTGAAAAATTTCGCCGACTTGACCGAGCGCGAGGTGCTGGCGGTCGCGATCTCCGCCGAGGAGGAAGACAGCCGCATCTATATGAGTTTCGCCGAAGACCTCGCCGAACGCTACCCGGAATCGGCCAAGCTGTTCGAGCAGATGGCGGAGGAGGAAAAGGGCCATCGCCACATGCTGCTGGAACTGTACGAGCAGCGCTTCGGCAAGAACCTGCCGCCGATTCGCCGCGAAAACGTCAAGGGCTTCCTGCGCCGCCGTCCGGTCTGGCTGACGAAAAACCTCTCGCTCGACACCATCCGCAAGGAAGTCGAGACGATGGAGTTCGAGGCCGAGCGTTTCTACGTCAAGGCCGCCGAGCAGGCCCAGGATGTCGGCGTGCGTCGGCTGCTCGGCGATCTCGCCGAAGCCGAGAAAGGCCACGAGCACGTCGCGGCGAAGCTCACCGACCGAATTCTATCGCCCAATGTGCGCGCCGAGGAAGACAAGACGCGCCGGCGGGTGTTCGTGCTGCAATATGTGCAGCCCGGTCTCGCCGGATTGATGGACGGCTCGGTCTCGACACTGGCGCCGCTGTTCGCCGCCGCCTTCGCCACCCATCAGAACTGGCAGACCTTTCTGGTGGGGCTCGCCGCCTCGATCGGTGCCGGCATCAGCATGGGCTTTGCCGAAGCGCTGTCTGACGACGGATCGCTGACCGGACGCGGCTCGCCTTGGCTGCGCGGAGTAACCTGTGGCCTGATGACGACGCTTGGCGGCCTCGGCCACACCATTCCCTACCTGGTTCCGGACACATGGGCGAACGCGTTCTGGATCGCCACCGCCATCGCCGGCATCGTGGTGTTCTTCGAATTATGGGCGATCGCCTTCATCCGCGCGCGCTACATGGACACGCCGTTCCTGCAGGCGGTGTTCCAGATCGTGATCGGCGGGGCCATCGTGCTCGCGGTCGGCATCCTGATCGGCGCGGCATAGGTGCCGGGGCAATGATCAAACGACGCGGCGGGCGAGGCTTCCGACGCAGCCCCGGCTGGCCGGCCGGCGCAATGTTGGCGCTGTTGTCCGCACAACCTGCCAAGGCCATCGACGAAATCCAGGTCTATAACGCCGGAATCGCCGCGCCCGGCCAGTTCACGATCCAGCAGCACCTCAATTATATCGCCGTCGGGCTCAAGGATCCGCCGTTTGCTGGCGGCCTCGTCTCCCATCACAGCATCAACGGGACGCCGGAGTTTGCCTACGGCGTCACCGACTGGTGGGAGGTCGGGCTCTATCTGCCCTTCGCGATCCAGGACCGGCAATTGCTGTCGGATTCCTTCAAGCTGCGGACGCTGTTCGTCGCGCCCAATGCCGAGCAGCGCAACTTCTTCTATGGCGTCAATTTCGAGTTCTCCAACACCACGCCGAAATTCTCGCAGACCAGGTTCGCGATGGAAATCCGGCCCATCATCGGCGTCCGCAACGGCGACTGGGAGTTCATCGTTAACCCGATCGTGGATATCGGCTTTGGAAAATATGGCGAGGCGGACTTTGCGCCCGCGGCGCGCGTGGCGCGAAAGCTCGGCCCGGATCTGTCGTTAGGGCTGGAATATTACGCCGATTTTGGCCAGATCGGGAATTTTGCAAAACCTGCCGACCAGCAGCACACGCTGTTTGCGGTGACCGATTTCAGGCTCGGCGTGTTCGGCGTGAACTTCGGCGTCGGTTACGGGCTGACGCCGGCCTCCGATCGCTTCGTCGTCAAGACGATCGTCGGCTACGCATTTCCGGTGACCGGCGGCGATTCCGCAACAAGCGCCGCGGCCGGACCCGTCAACCCGATGTCGCACGCCTCGGCACGGCCCTTTCAACCCTGACGAGGCCATGCGCGCTTGCCTCACCGTTACGCCTCACCGTCAGCACAAGCATTCTGCCAACCTCCGGAAGCTCATGACCGATCGTTTGCAATATGGGGCCATCGCGAAGATACTCCACTGGCTCGTCGCAGCGCTTCTGCTGGTGCAATATCCGATCGGCTGGCTGATGCCGGATATTCATCGCGGCATGACGCCCGGCGCCGCCATGACATTCCACGTCTCGTTTGGCCTCGTCATCCTCGTCCTGATCGTCCTGAGATTGGTTTGGCGGCTGACGCACCCGGTGGCGCCCGAGAGTTCGTTGTCCCCCTGGCAGCGGCTGAGCTCGGAAGTCATGCACTGGCTGCTCTACGTTTTAGTACTGGCTACCACGGTGACCGGATGGCTGTTCGCATCGTTCCGGGGCTGGTCGATTTCATTGTTCTATCTCATGCCGATGCCGATGCTGGCGTCCGACAATGCGGCGGCCGGTAAAGCGATCGATGGCCTCCATCAGGCAGCGGAGTGGGCGCTGCTGGCCGTGATCGGCATCCATGTGGCGGCGGTACTGGTTCATGTCTTTTTCTACCGCGACCGCATCATGCAACGGATACTGCCGGGATGAGAGGTCGCCGGCCGCAATAACGGTCTAGCGGCCGCCGGAACAACCGGACATCATCGGACACGATCAGAAACCGAACCTGGAGCACGCCTTGGCCACATCGCAATGGAGTTTTCAGACCGCCGTCGAACTGTCGGCAGCGCTTGCCGCACGGAAGGTCTCGGCGGTCGAACTGGCGCAGGACGCGATCGGCCGCATCGAGCGGCATGACAGCCGGATCAACGCGATTTGCGTCCGCGATTTCGAGCGCGGACTTGCGGCCGCCCGCGCCGCCGACGCCGCATTGGCGCGCGGCGAGACCAAGCCGCTACTCGGCATCCCCTTGACCGTGAAAGAATCCTACAATGTCGCCGGCCTGCCGACGACCTGGGGCTTCCCGGCCCAGAAGGATTTCACACCGGGCGAAGACGCGCTGTCGATCACCCGCGTCAAGGAGGCCGGCGGCGTCATCCTCGGCAAGACCAATGTGCCGCTCGGGCTCGGTGACTGGCAGAGCTATAACGAGATCTACGGCGTCACCAACAACCCGTATCATCTCGGCCGCACCCCGGGCGGCTCCTCCGGCGGATCGGCGGCGGCGCTCGCGGCGGGTTACGGAGCGCTTTCGCTCGGCTCCGACATCGGCGGCTCGCTGCGCGTGCCGGCGTTTCACTGCGGCGTCTACGCGCACAAGCCGACCTACAATCTGGCGCCGCTGCGCGGGCATACGCCGCCGCCGTTCCCGCCTCTCCCGCTCGACCGCGACATGGCGGTGATCGGCCCGATGGCGCGCTCGGCCGCCGATCTGTCGCTGCTGCTCGACGTCATCGCGGGACCCGATCCGCTCGACATGGGCGTCGGTTACGAGCTCGCGCTGCCGCCGCCGCGCCACCATGCGCTGAGGGATTTTCGGGTGCTCTTGATCGACAGCGATCCGGTGCTGCCGGCGGACAAGAACATTCGCGCCGCGATCGACAGGCTGGCGGGTGGTCTCGCCAAGGCGGGCGTGGGCGTCGCGCGGCAAAGCCCGCTGTGGCCGGACTTTGCGGAATCCTCGCGGCTCTACATGCGGATGCTGATGTCG
>NZ_JBAVNZ010000594.1:0-2343 GCF_049691595.1 Bradyrhizobium sp. | reverse complement strand
CCCGATGCGCGGCGATGATCTGGTCGGCGGCGCGGCCGGTGACCTCGGCCATGCGGTCGAACTGCCGGGTGAAACCGCCGGCGCCGGCGGTGGCCGAGCGCAGCTCCACGATCAGGTCGCCGATTTCGGCTTCCGGCATGGTGGCGCGGACACAGTCCCATCCCGGCCAGCCCTCGCGGGTGTCGAAGCCGAGGATCTGGCCGCGCCTTGCCGAGAGAATGGCATTGATCTTCGCCGTGGCGTCGGTCGGGCAGACGATCTCCACCTGATGGATCGGCTCCAGCAGCACCGGCTGGCACTGCGGCAACGCTTCGCTCATGCCGACCCGTGCGGCGGTGCGGAAGGCGAGATCGGAAGAATCCACGCTGTGATAGGAACCGTCCGTCAGCGTGACGTGAAGGTCGATGACGGGAAAGCCGAGCGGCCCGCGCGACAGGCTGTCAACCACGCCCTCCTCCACCGCGCCGATATAGTTGCGCGGCACCGCGCCGCCGACCACCTTTTCGTGGAATTCGAAACCCGAGCCACGCGGCATCGGCTTGATCTCAAGCACCACGTCGCCGAACTGGCCGTGACCGCCGGATTGCTTCTTGTGCCGGCCGCGCTGGGTGATCGCCTTGCGGATCGTCTCCTGATAGCCGATCGCCGGCGGCTGCGATTTGACATTGACGCCAAAGCGGTCGCGCAGGCGCTCCAGCGCGACCCGCAGATGCATCTCGCCCTGCCCCCACAGCACGATGTCGTGGGTGCGCGGATTATGGATCATGGTCAGCGAGGGATCTTCCTCGTTCAGCCGCGCCAACGCCTGGCCGAGCTTGACGTCGTCCTTGCGGTCGGTCGCCGATAGCGACAGCGCCAGCACCGGCGGCGTCGCCTCGACCTGCACCAGCGCCGGTGGCGCGGTCTTGCCGCTCGACAGCGTGTCGCCGGTCTTGACGCCATCGAGCTTGCCGAGTGCGACGGTGTCGCCGGCTTCGGCGGATGCGCGCTTGCTGTCATGCGTACCGTTGACCCCAAGGATGCCCGATACCCGTCCGGTCTCGCCCGACGAAGCCTGCAGCGTCGCGCCGTCGTCGAGATGCCCGGCCAAGAGCCGCGTCAGCGACAGTTTGCCGCCATGCTGCAGATGCACGGTCTTGAGCACATAGGCCAGCGCATCCTTGGGCGGATTTTTGGCCGACGACGCGCCAAGACGCCTGGCGGTCTCGGCGACGCCGGGTGATTCATGCCGCAGCGCCTTCATCAGGCGCAGCACGCCGTTCTCGCGCGCGGCCGAGCCGAGCAGCACCGGACAGATCAGGCCTTCGCGCAATTCACGGGCGAGGTCGTCGAACACCGCATCGCGCGGCGGCTGGATGTCCTCGAGCAGTTGCTCCATCAGCGCGTCGTCATGATCGGCGAGCTTTTCCAGCATCGAGAAGCGCGCTTCCCTTTCGCGGTCGAGATTGCCGCCTTCGAGCGCCACCACCTCGGACGCCTTGTGTTCGCGATAGATGAAGGCGCGCTCCAGCGCGAGGTCGACAAAACCTTCGATCAGTTCGCCGTTCCAGATCGGAATCTGCCGCAGCACCAGCGGCACGCGCGAGGCCGGCTGCAAGGTCGCAAGCGTCTCGCGGATGCGCTTGGAGGCGCGATCGATCTTGTTCAGGAACAGGAAGCGCGGAATGCCAAAATCCTCGAGCTCGCGCAGGATGATCTGCAGTTGCGGCAGCTTCTTCTCGTCGGCCTCGCAGACCACGACCGCGGCATCGACCGCCGGAAGGGCGGCGCGCATGTCGTGCGCGAACTCGACGGAGCCCGGACAATCGATGAAGGTGTAGCTGTCGCCCATGAAATTCGTCGTGGCGGCCGTGAGGCCGGTGCCCATCTTGTGCTGGCGTGCCTCGGGGCTGGCATCGCCATGGGAAGTTCCGGCATCGACGCTGCCGGCGCGCGGGATGGCGCCCGTTCGTGCCAGTATGGCTTCAAGAAGTGTGGTTTTACCGCTCTGGAAAGGGCCCACCAGCGCAATGCACCGTGGACCGCGGGGACTTCTGACGTCTTGTCCCATCGCCGCCTCCTTGTCTTGGAGCTCGGCCCTTGATTGGGTCGGCGGGTCGGATGCTCCGCCCGTCCCGAGGATTTGGCAAGTCGGAAAAACGTCGCTGCGGTGCGACTTAGGGCGGGAATCCGACGGCTCGGAGTTCCGCCGGGCTATCGGTCAGCGAACATATCGCGCATGATCATCCCGGCTTCAGCGTGAGAAAGCTTGCTGATTTCCCTGAAAAACATCGTGGCAACCTTGCAATAATCGCTGTACTTCCCGGAAGAAATACTTGCGCCCGAAAGCAGATCGAATTGTTC
>NZ_JBAVNZ010000593.1:0-11111 GCF_049691595.1 Bradyrhizobium sp. | reverse complement strand
AGACGTGCTCCACGCCGTCGATGCCCTTGACGATGGCCTCCAGCGGCTTGGTGACGAGTTCGACCGCATCCGGTCCGCGCAGCCCGTCGGCGTTGACGCGGATGTCGACCATGGGAACGCTGATCTGGGGCTCTTCCTCGCGCGGAATAACGACGACGGCGATCAGGCCGACGACGAGGGAGGCGAGCAGGAACAGCGGCGTCAGCGGCGAATGGATGGTCGCCCTTGTAAGCCGCCCCGACAGGCCGAGATTCATGGCCGCACCAGTTGGTCGCCGGCGCGGATGCCGGAAAGGATTTCCAGGCCGTCGGGAAGATCGGGGGTCGGCAGAACCCGTCCGCGCTGCACCGGCGCGCTGATGGTCCGGTCTGCCTGGCGGATCAGGACGTAATCGATGCCGAAGCGGGTGGTGACATAGGACGACGGGATCACGAAGGCGGTCCGCTCGCCGCCGGCGATCCAGACCCTGAGCCGGTCGCCGACGAAATACTCGCCGAGGTTTTCCACCGTGGCATCCGCGATGACGCGGCCGTCCTCGATCTGGGGATAGACCAGATCGATCACGCCGGATCTGGCGGCCTGGTCGCCGAACTCGGCGCCATCGACCCGGATCTTGTCACCCGCCTTCAGAAGCCGCGCATGCCGTTCCGGCACCCGCAGCCGCAACTTGAAATTCTGCTGGGCGATCATCGCAATGGCGTCGCCGGGCAGCACCACGGAACCAACCGCCACCTGCTTCTTCAGCACGCGCCCGTCGGCGGGCGCAAGCACCTGGCCTTCATTGAACTGCTGCTGGACGACCGCGCGCTCCGCGGTCCTGGCACGCAGCCCGTTTTCGGCAACGTTGAGCGCTGTCCGCGCCTCGTCCAGCTTGACACGCGGAAGCGTGCCGCGTTCCACCAGTCCCTCGGTCCGCGTAAAGTCGGCTTGCGCCTGGTTCGACTGCGCCTGCAAGGCGTCGATCTGCGCATCCAGCGATTTCATCTGCAGGGCGAGCTTCTCGTCCCCGATCGTCGCAATCGTCTGTCCGCGCGTGACGGCGTCGCCTTCCCGGACATTGAGCTGGACCACCGTGCCGCCAATGCGCCCGCGCGCCGGCACCACGCTGACACTCTCGACGGTGGCGAACACCGCCTTCTCGTCGGCGACCGGCCGCGATGCAACGGTCAGGGTTTCCGCGGCGGCTGGATGCGCACCGAACGTCGCCGCCGCCAGGATGCCCGGTATGATCAATCCACGCATGGTCAGCCGTTTCATGGCAATAACTTTCTCCGCGCCGCTGGTTGGCATCTCGTTGAAATCCGCCGCGAGGACATTGACCTGCCTCAAGGCGGCGCCGCGCGCGGCCCTATAGTTTGTTCTTCGGCTTCCTGGCTTTCGAAGGCACGCAATAGACTTGATAGAGCGCCTTCAGAACCTCGCGCGCGGGATCGCTGGCGATCGAGTAGTAGATCGTCTGGGCTTCCCGGCGCGCCGACACGAGGCCATCCTTGCGCAGGAGGGCAAGATGCTGGGATACCGTGGAATCGCGCAGGCCCAGGAACCCGGCGAGATCGCCGACCGAGCGCTCGCCGTCGATCAACTGACAGATGATCAGCAATCGATGCCGGTTCGAAAGCGCCTTCAACAGGTCGCTTGCCTGATCGGCGGCAACCCTCATTCGCATAGTATCTATTTTCATACTTGCGTATATACGTAGTTATGAATATATAGTCAAGGCGCGGTCGAACAGCCGCGCTCGGGTAGGCGCTCCCGCAGGCAGGAACCCGGCGAACGGAGGTGAACATGGCGGAAGTTGTCGTTATCGGAGCCGGTCTCAGCGGAACGCTGATGGCCTACGAGCTGGTACCCCAGTTGCGGCGGGAAGACCGTCTGACGGTCGTGTCCCAGGGGCCGGTCTATCATTTCGTCCCGTCCAACCCGTGGGTCGCGATCGGGTGGCGCAAGCGCAGCGATATCGAGATCAATCTTGTCGATGTCATGAAGCGCAAGGGCATCCGGCTGCTGACGCAGGGAGCGCAGCGGGTGCATCCTGCGGACAATCGCATCGAGCTCGCGGACGGCAGTTCGATCAATTACGACTATCTGGTCGTCGCTACCGGACCGGAACTCGCCTTCGATGAAATTCCGGGACTCGGGCCGGAGGGCCATACGCAATCGATCTGCCACGTCGATCACGCCTCACGCGCGCAGGAGGCTTTCGAGAAGCTGGCGGCGAATCCGGGGCCGGTGGTGATCGGCGCCGTTCAGGGCGCGTCCTGCTTCGGCCCGGCCTACGAGTTCCTGTTCATTCTGGAGACCGAGCTGCGCCGGCGCAAGCTGCGCGATCGGGTGCCGATGACGTTTGTGACCTCCGAGCCCTATATCGGCCATCTCGGCCTTGACGGCGTCGGCGACACCAAGGGCCTGCTCGAGAGCGAGCTGCGCGAGAAGCACGTCAAATGGATCACCAGCGCCCGCGTCAAGCACGTCGAGCCGGGAAAAATGACGGTCGAGGAGATCGCCGATGACGGCGCGATCCGCAAGACCCATGAGTTGCCGTTCGCCTATTCGATGATGCTGCCCGCGTTCCGCGGCGTCGGCGCCGTTCGCGGCATCGACAAGCTTACCAATCCCCGCGGCTTCGTCGTCGTCGACCAGCATCAGCGCAATCCGGCCTATCCGAACGTGTTCGGCATCGGCGTCTGCGTGGCGATCGCCCCGGTCGGGGCGACGCCGGTGCCGGTCGGCGTACCGAAGACCGGCTTCATGATCGAATCGATGGTCACCGCCACCGCGCTGAACATCGGCTCCCTGCTGCGGGGCGAGACGCCGGTGGCGCAGCCGACCTGGAACGCGATCTGCCTGGCGGATTTCGGCGACACCGGGGTCGCTTTTTTGGCGCAGCCGCAAATCCCTCCGCGCAACGTCAACTGGTCGTCCAAAGGCGAATGGGTTCATCTCGCCAAGGTGGCCTTCGAAAAATACTTCCTGCGCAAAATCCGGCGTGGCGAGAGCGAGCCGTTCTATGAGCGCTTTCTGCTCGACAAGCTCAACATCGCAAAAATCAAGGAGGTCAGGACAGGGACATGAGCGCAAGCCGACAGATCGTCTGTGGACATTGCGGGCGGATCAACCGGCTGCCCGCCGATCGGGCGGTGACGGGCGCGCGCTGCGGATCCTGTCACCAGCCGATCTTCGATGGCCACCCCGTCGAGGTCGACGAAGCGGGCTTCGATCGTCATCTGGCGCAGAGCGGCGTCCCGCTGCTGGTTGACGTGTGGGCGCCATGGTGCGGACCCTGCCGCACCATGGCGCCGATGTTCGAACGCGCCGCGCGCCAGCTCGAACCGAAGGTTCGCTTGCTGAAGCTGAACGCCGACATCGCTCCCTCGGTTTCCGCGCGTCTGGGGATCAGCGGTATCCCGACGTTGTTGTTGATGCACGGGGGCCGCGAAATTGCCCGGACCTCGGGCGCAATGGACACGCCAAAAATTGTCGCGTGGACCATGGCCGGGCTGGCCCGGCCATGACGACCTTCAACCCTCCAGGTCTCAACCAAAGGAACAGGCCATGAATATCGATAAAGCAGTTCTCGGTTTCGCAGGATTTGTCGTGCTGCTCGGGCTTGCGCTCGGCTGGCTGGTCAGTCCGTACGGATACCTGCTGACGGCATTCGCCGGGCTGAACATGATCCAGTCGTCGATCACCGGGTTTTGTCCCGCGGCGATTGTTTTCAGGAAGCTCGGCCTGCGCGGTGGCAGCGCGTTTACCTAGAGCATGATCCCGAAAAGTGGCACCAGTTCGGAAAAGATCATGGTCAAGCAACAACTGGAGCAGGATGACGATGCGGAGAAAGTCATCCGGTTCCAGCCGCTATCGCCATCTTCCAAGGTCAAGTCTCTCGACGCGTGCATAACGCCCGCATCCGATAAGGAGTATCCATGAGCTATCATTTTTCGAAGACCGTCGGCCTGCCATTCGACGCCGCCGTCGCGGCGGCGACGGAATCACTCAAGAAGAACGGCTTCGGCGTTCTGACCCAGATCGACGTCAAGGACACGCTGCACAAGAAGATCGGCGTCGATTTTCGCCCCTACCTCATCCTGGGCGCCTGCAATCCGAAATTGGCATACGAAGCATTGACGCTCGAGGACAAGATCGGAACCATGCTGCCGTGCAACGTCGTGGTCCAGCAACACCGCGACAACGAGGTCGAGATATCCGCCGTCGATCCGGTGGCATCGATGAGTTCGATCGACAATCCGAACCTTGCCCGGGTCGCCAACCAGGTGCGCGACCTGCTCAAGAAGGTTATTTCGGATATCGCATAGGTGGTTTGTGCGTCGAGCCCGGGTCGCGTCTGAACCTCGTCCGCAAATCCCATGCTGCCGAACGCCTGCGATGCGGACGGCGGCGGCGTCCCGTCGCGGGCGAACCATTCCTGGTTTGGCAGGATGGACCCTGGACTGGCGCCGCAAGCGCGGCGCGTTGCGCAGCATCCGCCGAACGCCGCCTCACTTGCCAGCGTGACCGCCCTTTGCGCCGCCCACCACCACGCCCGCCGCCTGCTCGATCGGCTTGATCGCCGAGGTGAAGTCGGACTCTGGGCCCATGTCGCGGATCACGACCTCCCAGAGCCGGCCGACCGCTTCAGCGACGTCCATCGACAGGCCCAGCGACTTCATCTCGTCGAGACACAGCCGCACGTCTTTCACCATCAAGCCGGTGGCAAAGCCGAAATCGAAGCTGCGCGGCAGCACCGCGCGGGGAAACTTGTCGCGGCTCGCCGTGTTCATGCCGGAACCCGCATTGATCACATCGATCATCACGGCGGGATCGAGGCCGGACTTGACGCCCATCACCACGGCTTCCGACGTCGCCACCATGGCGGTTGCCGACAACAAATTGTTCGCGAGCTTCATGGTCTGCGCCGAGCCCGGCTTCTCGCCGATGAAGAACACCTTGCCGATCACCTCGAGCGCCGGCTTCAGCACCTCGAAATCGGCGCGGGGGCCGGACACCATCACCGCCAGCGTTCCCTTCTCGGCGCCGCCGACCCCGCCGCTGACGGGACTGTCGACCTGCACGATGTTGCGCCTTGCCAGGAGGTCGTGAATCCGCACCGCCATCTGCGAGCCGACGGTGGAGAGATCGACGAAGCGCCTGACGCGCTTGCCCTCGATGACGCCGCCGGTTCCGGTCGCGACCTCGAGCGAGGCCTGTAGCGACGGCAGGCTCGCCATCACGGTCTCGACCCGGTCGGCGACGTCCTTCGGCGATGACGCCGCCCGAGCCCCGAGCGCGACCAGTCTGTCGACGGCTTGCTGGCGCGTGTCGAATACCACGAGCTGATGCCTGGCCTCGATCAGCCGGCGCGCCATCGGAAAACCCATTTTGCCAAGGCCGATGAATCCGATTTCCATGGTGATGTATCCTTCACTTCGTCATTGCGAGCGCAGCGAAGCAATCCATTCTTTCTTCTTGTGGCGAGATGAATTGCTTCGCTGCGCTCGCAATGACGGATAAGATTCGGCAGCTTCTCCGACTGCCTCTCAGCCCTTATCGATCTCCGCGAACACCTCGCGCGCGATCCGAAAACTGTCGACGCCGGCGGGCACGCCGGCATAGATCGCGACCTGCATGAAGATCTCGCGAATCTCGTCTTTGGTCACGCCGTTGACCAGCGCACCCCTGATATGCACCCGCAATTCATGCGGCCGGTTCAGGATCGAGATCATCGCGAGGTTGAGCATGCTGCGGGTCTTGCGCGGCAGCTCTTCGCGGCCCCACACCGCGCCCCAGCAATATTCGGTGACCAGTTCCTGGAACGGCTTGTTGAAGCTGTCAGCGTTTTTCAGGGCGTTGGCGACATAGGTTTCGCCGAGCACGGCTTTGCGAATTTCCAGGCCCTTGTCGTGCGTCTTCTGGTCCATGAGGTTTCCTCGGCTTTTTTCCGTCGTTCGGTGGCGGACGTTACGGGGTCGCAGGGCCGTAGTCACGCCTTCGTGTCATGCGTATTTCCGGGTGTGGGTTCCCCCTGAAACGGGTGCCTCATTGCCGCCGCTGTGCTAGGCTGACTTGCCGGCAACCCGGAGAGTTTATTGAACGGCGCCACATCCGATCCCCAAGAGCCCGCGCGCGCGCCGGATGCGGCGGCACGGCTGCAGCTCGCGCAGGCCTTGCGGCGCGCGCAATATGCCATCGCCTGGGAACGCGGCTGGCCGCATCTTTCGCGGGTTTTGACCGTTGCCGGACTGTTTCTGGTGGTGTCCTGGGCCGGCCTGTGGATGGCGCTGCCGTTTGTCGCGCGCGCCGCCGGCGCCGGGCTGTTCGTGCTATTGGCGCTCGGCGCGCTGTTGCCGCTGATTCGCTTTCGCTGGCCGACCCGCGAACAGGGCCTGAGCCGGCTCGACCGCGGCACCGGCATCCGCCACCGCCCGGCGACCGCGCTGTCGGACACGCTGGCGACGCAGGATCCGGTGGCGCTGGCGCTGTGGCAGGCGCAGCGCGAACGCACGCTGGCCTCGATCAAGCGGATTCGCGCCGGCCTGCCGTCGCCGCGGCTTGCGATCCACGATCCCTGGGCGTTGCGCGCGCTGGTCGTGGTGATGATGGTGGCCGCCTTCATCGCCGCCGGTGACGAACGCACGATGCGTATCGCCTCCGCCTTCGACTGGAACGGCGTGCTGGCGCCGGCCCATATCAGGGTCGATGCCTGGGTGACGCCGCCGGCCTATACCGGCAAGCCGCCGGTCATTCTCTCGGCCGCGAACAAGGAAGCCGGTCCGGCCGATACCGGACCGTTGCCGGTCCCCGCCGGCAGCACGCTGTTGGTGCGTTCCAGCGGCGGCACCATCGATGTCGTGGTCGGCGGCGGCGTGAGCGAGATCGCGCCGAGCGAGCAAGCGCCGAAAGGCACCAACGAGCGGCATTTCAGGATCGCCGGCGATGGCTCCGCCCAGATCCGCGCGCCCGCCCGCCAGCCGCCATGGAAGTTCACGGCGACGCCCGACCGCGCGCCGACGATCTCGCTGGCAAAAGATCCGGAACGTCAGGCCCGCGGCTCGCTGCAGATGTCCTACAAGCTCGAGGATGATTACGGGGTCACCGAAGCCCGCGCGCAATTCGTCGCGCGCCCGGGCGATACGGCCATGAATCCCGCGGACAGCAAGGGCGCCGCCGAGCCGCGGCCGCTGTTCGACCCGCCGCAGTTTCCGCTGGTGCTGCCGAATGCGCGCACCCGCAACGGCGTCGGCCAGACCGTCAAGGATCTCAGCGAAGACCCCTATGCCGGCGCCGACGTGACGCTGACGCTGACGGCGAAGGACGAGGCCGGCAATGTCGGCCGCAGCGAGCCCTTCAAGATGCGGTTGCCGGAGCGGCTGTTCACCAAGCCGCTGGCGCGCGCCTTGATCGAGCAGCGTCGCATCCTGGCGCTCGACGCCAACCAGAATTCGCAGGTCTATGCCGCGCTCGATGCGCTGATGATCGCGCCGGAAATGTTCACGCCGGAGGCCGGACACTATCTCGGCCTCTTTAGCGTGGCGCGGCAGCTCGAGGCCGCCCGCACCGACGACGCGAAGCGCGAGGTCGTCGCCAGCCTGTGGTCGCTCGCCGTCACCATCGAGGACGGCAATATCACCGACGTCGACAAGGCGCTGCGCGCGGCGCAGGAGGCGCTCAAGCAGGCGCTGGAGCGCGGCGCCAGCGACGAGGAGATCAAGAAGCTCACCGACAATCTGCGCGCCGCGCTGGACAATTTCCTGCGCCAGCTCGCCGAGCAGCTTCGCAACAACCCGCAGCAATTGGCGCGGCCGCTCGATCCCAACACCAGGATGCTGAGCCAGCAGGACCTCAAAAGCATGCTCGACCGCATGGAGCGCCTGTCGCGCTCCGGCGACAAGGATGCGGCCAGGCAGTTGCTCGAGCAATTGCAGCAGATGCTGGAAAACCTGCAGATGGCGCAGCCCGGCCAGTCCGGCGACAACGACATGGAGCAGGCGCTGAACGAGCTCGGCGACATGATCCGCAAGCAGCAGCAATTGCGAGACAAGACCTTCAAGCAGGGTCAGGATTCGCGGCGCGACCGCATGCGCGGCAAGCAAGGCGACCAGAGCATGGGCGATCTGCAGCAGGATCAGCAGGGCCTGCGCGACCGCCTGAAGCGGTTGCAGGAAGAGCTCGCCAAGCGCGGCATGTCGCCGGGCCAGCGCGGCGAAAAAGGCCAACGCGGCGAACAGGGCCAGCAGGGTCAGCAAGGCGATCAGGGCGACGGCGAGGACGGCCTCGATCAGGCCGATTCCGCGATGGGCGATGCCGGCGGCAGGCTTGGCGAGGGCAACGCCGAGGGCGCGGTGGATTCGCAAGGCAAGGCGCTCGACGCCTTGCGCAAGGGCGCCCAGAGCCTTGCCGAGTCGATGCAGGGCGACGGCGACCAGCCCGGCGACGGGCTGGGCAATCGCGCCGGCCGGCAGCAGGGCTCGGCCAGCAATACCGATCCGCTCGGGCGGCCGCTGCGCCACAACGAGTTCAGCGACGATTTATCGGTCAAGATCCCCGGCGAGATCGACGTGCAGCGGGTGCGCCGGATTCTGGAAGAGCTGCGCCGCCGGCTGGCCGATCCGGCACGCCCGCAGCTCGAACTCGACTACATCGAGCGGCTGTTGAAGGATTATTGAGCGGCGCGCCTTCTACCACCGTCATTGCGAGCGAAGCGAAGCAATCCATCGCGCCGCGAAAAGAAAAAATGGATTGCTTCGTCGCTTTGCTCCTCGCAAAGACGGGTGGAGAGACCGACCCACCGCAAGCTAACCAGCCTTCTTCGCCGCCAGCGCATCCGCCACCGCGGTGCGGATGTCGGCCACCGAGAACGGCTTTGTCACCACGTCGTGCACGATCGCGTTGAGCCCCGAGGCGCGTTCGCGCTGCGCGGCGAAGCCGGTCATCAACAGGATGGTCAGATCAGGAAAATCGCGCGCCGCCGCCAACGCCAGCGCGATGCCGTCCATCACCGGCATCTGGATATCGGTGAGCAGGAGATCGAACGCGCCGTTCTCGCGGGTCAAAATCTCCAGGGCCGCGGCGCCGTCTTCCGCGGTGACGGTCTCGTGGCCGTCCATGGCGACGGCGCGCGCCACCAGCGAGCGCATCGAGTCTTCGTCGTCGGCAATCAGCACGCGTGGCATCGGGCAAAACTCTTTCACGAGCCGGCGCATCGGTTCCGATCGAACCGGAACCAATGCCGCGTTCAGGCATGTCCGCCGGACAGATCCCGTTTGTTGAAGAAGCGTAGTTCGATATTGCGGCCTTCGGGCGGCGGCGAGGCGAGCCGCGATTTGAACAAGGCGCGCTCTCCCGGCTTCAGCACCGCCTGCTCCAGCACCGCATTCCAGGCGTAGATCTCGGCGCCCTGGGCGTCGCGCACGGAAAAACGCAGCCGCGGCAGTTCGACGGGCTTGCGCGCCGCGCCGACGATCGTGCCCTCGATCACCAGCACCGGCTTGCCCTCGATGGCCTCATTGGTGACCTTGATGTCCCTGAACGCGAGCCCGCGCAGGTTCACCTCCAGGCCGACCATCTTGTAGAACGGCGCGGTCTGGGGCAAAAGGCGCACGACATCGGCACGCCAGATCACCAGCGCCAGGATCAGCGCGCCCATCGCGGCGCAGGCCGAGGGCAGGCCGGCCGCCGGAACGCCGGGTATATGGGGGAACGCGGCCAGTCCGAACAGCCTCTGAACACCGAAGCGGCGTCTTGAAGCTGCGTCCTCATGGCCCTCGGCGCCTTGCCCGGCCGCCGACGACCAGTCAACTTCACTTCCTCGCGACGCGCCTTCGTCCTCGGCCGGCCAGTCGGACGAGATCGAGGGGCTGTCGACCACAGGGGGGCTCTCGCCATCGTCCTGCCGCGCCAGCGCGTCCCATTCCGCGGCGGCATCCGAGTTTGCCGCCGATTGGCCGGCCTCCGCCATCGCGGATATCGGGGCCGCGGCCTCGACCGCATCCTCCGGGCGCGCCAGCCAGACCTCCTTGCAGCGGGAACAGCGCACGGTACGGCCGGCCGCACCAAAGGTAGCCAGATTGATGGCGTAGGATGTTGTACAATGGGGGCAAACGATTTGCATGGAGGCGATCTCAACCGTGTCTTGGCCCGGATGCTACAAGGCGACGATTAACGAATCGGAAACCATAACCGAAGCAAAACGGCTTTGTTCGGTTGACGGCCGCGCGCGCCGGTCGCGGGCCCGGGGGCTCCGGTTCGCGGCGACGGCCCCTGTCGAACGGAGCTGAGCTTGGTTCGGTTCGAAAATGTCGGATTGCGCTACGGGCTCGGCCCGGAGATTCTGCGCGACCTCAACTTCCTGATTCCCGCCCATTCCTTCCAATTCCTCACCGGCCCGTCCGGCGCGGGCAAGACCTCGCTGCTGCGGCTGTTGTTCCTGTCGCTGCGGCCGACCCGCGGGCTGGTCAATTTGTTCGGCCAGGACGTCTCGCTGCTCAGCAAGGATCAGGTCGCGGACCTGCGCAAGCGCATCGGCATCGTGCTGCAGGATTTCCGCCTGCTCGACCACATGACGACTTACGAGAACGTGGCGCTGCCGTTCCGCGTCATCGGCCGGGAGGAATCGAGCTACCGCAGGGAGGTGATCGACCTCTTGAAATGGGTTGGCCTCGGCGAGCGGATGGATGCGCTGCCGCCGATCCTGTCGGGCGGCGAGAAGCAGCGCGCCGCGATCGCACGCGCCGTGATCTCGCGGCCGCAACTCTTGCTCGCGGACGAACCGACCGGCAGCGTCGATCCGACGCTGGGGCGGCGGCTGTTGCGGCTGTTCGTCGAGCTGAACAGGTCCGGCACCGCTGTTATCATCGCAACCCACGACATCACGCTGATGGATCAGTACGAGGCGCGGCGGCTGGTGCTGCATCAGGGACGGTTGCATATCTATGAGTAGGATCGACGATCATCTCCCGCTGGTGGATCTCGGGCACGAGCGCCCGCAGGTCGTGGCGAGGGCGCGCAACTTGTCGCCGATCGTGCCGCGCGCCTCGATCTCCGGGCGCGCGCTGGTCGCCGTGGTCGCGATCATGACATTCCTCGCCTCGATCACCACCGGCACGGTGCTCCTGGTC
>NZ_JBAVNZ010000592.1:0-1955 GCF_049691595.1 Bradyrhizobium sp. | reverse complement strand
GGCAGCGCGAACAGCACCAGCGCGCGCAACGCGATGCATTTTTCCATCAGCTCGCGCATCGGCACGACCGGCGTGCGATTGCCGTTGGTGGCGTAGACGGCGATCGTCGAATTCATCGCCATCAGTTTCAGCGTGACATCGATGTTGCCGCCGAAATCGACATCGACGACGCGATCGACGCCGCGCTCTCCGGTGAATGCCATCGTCTTGGCTATGACATGATCGGTCCTGTAGTTGATAACGAGGTCGGCGCCGGCGAGCCGCGCCTGTTCCGCCTTCACGGCCGAGCTGACGGTCGCGATCACCCGCGCGCCGCCCCATTTCGCAAGCTGCACCGCGTAATGGCCGACGGCGCCGGCGCCGCCGGTGACCAGCACGGTCTGCCCGGTAATCGGCCCGTCGCCAAACAGGCAGCACCAGGCGGTCATGCCGGGAATGCCGAGCGTGGCGCCCGCGGCGAACGACAGATGATCCGGCAGCGGCGTCACCAGATGCCCGGCCAGCGAAATATATTCCGCGGCGGTACCGTAGGCGCGGCCGTTGCGCTGGCCGTTGAACAGCCAGACGCGCTGGCCGACGCCGAGCCGCGTCGCGCCGTCGCCGACCTGGTCGATGATCCCGGCGCCGTCGCTGTTCGGGATCACGCGCGGATATTCCATCGCGCGATAGCCGCCGCCACGGCGGCCGGCATCGGCGGGATTGACCCCCGACGCCTCCAGCCGCACCCGGACCTCGCCCGGGCCGGCCACCGGCGTCGGCATGTCGCCATAGGTCAGCACCTCGGGCGCGGGGCCCGTTCGCTCGTACCAGACCGCCTTCACAGCGTGCCTGGGTAAGCGCCGCCGTCGAGCAAAATGTTCTGGCCGGTGATGAAGCCGGCCCTGGCGCCGCACAGGAACGCGCAGGCCTGCCCGAATTCCTCGGGGTCGCCGAACCGTCCGGCCGGATTGAGCTTGGCGCGTTCGGCCAGAAGCTGATCCACGGTGATGCCGCGCTTCTCGGCGTCCAGCTTCGCCACCGGGCCGCGCAGCCGGTCGGTATCGAACGGGCCCGGCAGCAGGCCGTTGATGGTGACGTTGTTGATCACGGTTTTCCGCGCGATGCCGGCGACGAAGCCGGTGAGCCCGGCGCGGGCGCCGTTGGACAGGCCCAGCACCTCGATCGGGGCCTTCACCGCCGCCGAGGTGATGTTGACGATGCGGCCGAATTTTCGCGCCATCATGCCGTCGACCGTGGCCTTGATCAGCTCGATCGGCGTCAGCATGTTGGCGTCGATCGCCTTGATCCAGTCATCGCGGGTCCAGTTGCGGAAATCGCCGGGCGGCGGGCCGCCGGCATTGTTGACCAGGATATCGGGATCGGGGCAGGCCTTCAGCGCCGCCGCGCGTCCCTCCGGCGTGGTGATGTCGCCCACGACTTCGCTCACCGTGACGCCCGGATTGGCCTTGCGGATTTCGTCGGCGGTCTTTTTCAGCGCCTCGGCGCCGCGCGCGGTCAGGGTGACATGGACGCCTTCATGGGCCAGCGCCATGGCGCAGGCGCGGCCCAGGCCCTTGCTCGATGCGCAGACGATGGCGCGGCGGTCTTTGATACCGAGATCCACTGTTTCACTCCCGTCATGTCATGATTTTTGAAGTCCGATGGCGCCACTGTAGCCAACATCGACGGCCCTGATAAGGCCCCCGGCTTTGCGCCGGCGGAAATCGTCTATATCAATGAGCGCATATCACGCTTGGGGAATTCGTCATGTCAGACCTGTTCGACGTCAGCCAGGAAACCATCTTGATCACCGGCGCTTCGCAGGGGCTGGGGCGGCAATTTGCCCGCGTGCTGTCGGCGCATGGCGCCGCCGTCGTGCTGGCGGCGCGCCAGACCGCCAAGCTCAAGAGCCTTGAAGCGGAGATCAAGGCCAAAGGCGGCCGCGCCGCCGCGGTGCAGATGGACGTGACCGACAT
>NZ_JBAVNZ010000591.1:0-4214 GCF_049691595.1 Bradyrhizobium sp. | reverse complement strand
GATAGATGCGGCCGACGCCGAGCGCGAAGCCATCCCGCGCGGCGCGATCGACCAGGGCGGCGCCGACGCCGCGCCGGCGCGCCGCCTGTTCGACCCATACGGCCGCGACCCACGGCGTCAATTGCGGCCGCTCCGCGAGGTCGGATTCGATGACCGAGCAGGTTCCGAGAAACGTCTCGCCGTCATGCGCGACCAGCGCGAACGGTATCGGTGTCGCTGCCATGTTTTCGCGCACGCGCCCGGAAATGTAATCAAGCGGATAGCCGTCCGCCCGCCACCATGCCTGCCAGATCCGGTCGGCCACGGTGTCAACAAAATGCGGGCGCTGCCGCAAATCGGAGATCGTGAATGACATTGATTTACGTCCGGCCTCCAGAGCAACATATTCGTGGGGCGCGGGCCGCGCCGACAGGGTCGAAGCCGCTCCACCGTCCTGGCCGGCGGGGCGGTAGTACAGGGGCCCAGCCAGGAGTCTGACTGGAATTGGTTTCGCGGCATCGATGGTCCCAATCGGAGAGGCAACAAACCATGACAGAACAACCGCTGCCAAAAAAGACCGTCGATGTGCTCGGCGCCGGCATGGCCTATCACGAGCGCGGCGAAGGCGCGCCGGTGCTGTTTCTGCACGGCAACCCGACCTCCTCCTATCTCTGGCGCGACGTGCTGCCTGCGCTCGAAGGGCGCGGCCGCCTGATCGTGCCGGACCTGATCGGCATGGGCGATTCCGCCAAACTGCCGAATCCCGGTCCCGGCACCTACCGCTTCACCACCCACCGCCAATACCTCGCGGGCTTCATCGACGCGGTGATCGGGCCGACACAACCGGTCACCCTGGTGGTGCACGACTGGGGCTCGGCGCTCGGCTTCGACTGGGCCAACCATCACCGCGACCGTATCAGCGGCATCGCCTATATGGAGGGGATCGTGCGCCCGGTCGCGGGCTGGGAGGAATGGAGCGCGGCAGCGACGCCGATCTTCCAGGGCTTTCGCTCCGACAGGGGCGAAGAAATGATCCTCGACCGCAACATGTTCGTCGAGCGGGTGTTGCCGGGGTCGGTATTGCGCAAGCTGACCGAGGCCGAGATGGCCGAATATCGAAGGCCCTATCTTCGGCGCGAGGATCGCTGGCCGACGCTGACCTGGCCGCGGCAAATCCCGATCGCGGGCGAACCCGCCGATGTCGCGCGGATCGCGGCGGACTACTCCGGCTGGATGGCCGGGAACGACCTCCCGAAACTGTTCGTCAATGCCGAGCCGGGCGCGATCCTGATCGGGCCGGTGAGGGATTTTTGCCGGAAATGGAAAAATCAGGCCGAGGTGACGGTGCCGGGCTCGCATTTCATCCAGGAGGATTCGGGGCCTGCCATCGGGCAGGCAATCGCGGCCTGGATGAAGGCAAACTCGATCTGACGGAGACGTCGCAGGCGGCCGCGCGCCCCGATTCGCGCGCAACTGGCAAGCGCCCGCTGTGACGAGGGTCGCCACTGGTTAACCCTTCGTTAGTGGATGGCATTGCATCCTTGGCGCAGGGAGACCCGCAATGTTTTCTAGTCGTGACGCCTTTGGGGACGATTTCTGTCCGGTCCGGGACGAATTGCTCGGCGAGATGTACCGCGCCAGTGCCGGCGGCCTGCCGGTGCTCGTGGAAAGCGTCTCGTCCGATGTCCGCGCCATGCTGGCGCTGTTCTGCTATCGCCGCAGTCATCTGCATTCGCTGGCGCTGGCGATCGCGGCAAGCTGCAGCGAACGCGAACTGATCCATTTCGGCGGCCGCGTCGGCTCGGCGCTGTACGCGCTGTCACGCGAACCCGCCGCCCGCGCCTCGTCGTTGTCGTTCTACGGAAACCGCAAACCGATCACGCTCTCCACCAAGCCGCTCGCCAGCTTCGCGCCGATCGAGGATGATCTCGACGACGAGGAAATCGCGCAAGCGGTGACGGCGTAATTTTCATGCGTCGTCCCGGCCAAGCCAACGGGTCGCGCGAATGCGCGCCCGATGACAGGCTCCGCGCGAGCCGGGACCCATAACCACCAAAGCCAATTTTTTTGGAAGGCGTCAGCCACAGCGCCTGCTCGATAGATCACGCGGTATGGGTCCCTTCCGCCTTCGCGGGGACGACGGCGGAGATCGGCGCTAACCCGTGCCTCCGCCGTGCCATCGCGCATTCGACATCGCCGGGCATGCAGGTCCGGCAGACCTCGGGACGCACCGCATGGATATCGCAACGCGTCGCCACGCCGATCTTGCCTGACAGCGCCGAGCAGCGGTCGCCGTCGCAGCGCATCCCTGACAGGCTTTGGTTGACGAATTCTTCCGGGATCAAATCGAGCTGCGCGTCATCCTCGGTGGTGAAGCGCGGCCAGTCTTGCGAATAGCTGCAACAGGCGCCGCACGCCCGGCAGAGATTTTCGGCATCCAAAGCCTGATCGTTTTTCCGCATGCGCTCGTCTATCGTGTTTTCGGGCGAAGTGAAACGCGCAACAACAACGGACTTGGGGCCGGATCAGGTCTCCTTCGGCGCCTCCCAGACCAGGCTCCTTCGCCATTTCGCCCGCAGCAGGTCGCGCCGCTCCGGGTATTTTTCGTCATGATACACCGCCTCGACCACGCGGTCGGTGCGGAAACTGCGAAAGTCCTTGCGCAGCTCGCACCACGCCGCCAGCAGCCGGACCGCCTCGAGATAGCCGACCGCGATCGGCCAGATCGTGCGTTGGCTGTCGCGGCCGTGTTCGTCGCGATAGCTCAGCGTGATCTTCTTCCCCTCGTGAATCTGTGCGCGCGTGCGCACCATGTCGATGCGGTCGGGCTCCCGGTTCCAGCCCGGGCGGGCGCGGCTCGCCGGTTCGAGCACGAACGGCCTTAGCCGTTCGGGGACGGTGTCGGCGATCTTCGCCATCAGGTCCTCGGCGGCGCGCGCCAGCACGGGATCGGCGTGGCCGGCCACCCACTGCGCGCCGAGCACCGCCGCCTCGATTTCGTCGGGGGTCAGCATCAGCGGCGGCAGGTCGAATCCCTTCTCCAGGATGTAACCCATGCCGGCCTCGCCGCGGATCGGCACGCGCTGTTCGATCAGGCTCGCGATGTCGCGATAGATCGTCCGCTTCGAGGTCTCGAGCTCGGCGGCGATCGCATCCGCCGTCAGAGGTTTTCGGGTGCGCCGGAGCACCTGGATGATCTGAAACAGCCGGTCGGCGCGTCTCATGGCGGATTCCCTGGCAGATTCCCTGGCATGTCGCTTTTACGGGGCGGTCTCGCTGCTGCTGACAGCATGCTGGCAGCAGGTGGCGGCTATATCGGGACAACACCTCAAGTGAAGGGAATTTGTCCATGATGATTCTTGACGAGTTTCGGTTCCGGTGCGCCCGGACCTTCGTGCTGGAGCAACTGATCGTTGTTCATTGTGGCTCCGCGGACCTGCGCTGGGCGCTCGCGGCGCTGGCCTTGCGGTCATTCATGGCAATGCTGGCTGTCGTGCAGGCGCGGCTGATGTCGCTGATCCAAGACACTGCGCGCCGCCGGCGCAAGGCCGGTTTCGCCGGCGATATCGCCCATGCTGACACCACGGTGGCAGCAGCGCGCGGCTAGGGTTTCGGCGTCGTCGAAGGAGATCGGAGCTTCAAATGATTACGCTATATGGTTTTGGCCCAGGCTTCGGCCTGCCGGAAATCAGCCCCTTTGTCACCAAGACCGAAGTCCAGCTCAGGATGGCCGGTCTTGCCTATCGCAAGGAGAAGGCGGTGCCGCCGGCCTCGCCCAAGGGGCAGCTCCCTTATATCGTCGATGAGGCGGAGACCATCGCGGATTCCACCTTCATTCGCGCGCACATCGAGGCCAAACACGGTTTCGATTTCGACGCCCCGCTCAATTTGCAGGCGCGCGCGCAGGCCTGGGCGTTCGAGCGGATGATCGAGCACCATGTCTATTGGGCGCTGATCGGCGCGCGCTGGGTCGACGATCAGAACTTTGCCAGGGGCCCGGCGCATTTCTTCGACGCCGCACCGGAGCACTTACGCGAAAAGCTTCGCGAAGACGCGCAGCTCCGCGTCGCGGAGAACTATCTGCTCAGCGGTCTTGGCCGCCACGCTCCGGACGAGGACATCGATCTTGCCGTCCGCTCGCTGTTTTCGCTGTCGGTGCAGCTTGGGGACAAGCCCTATCTGATGGGCGAGGAGCCCTGCGGCACCGATGCCACCGCGTTTGCCGCGCTGGCCGG
>NZ_JBAVNZ010000590.1:0-4015 GCF_049691595.1 Bradyrhizobium sp. | reverse complement strand
GCGACCATGTGCACCGGCACCCGCACGGTCACGGTGCGCACGGGCACGCCGAGGAGCCCATGCCGACGGCGCGGCTCGACCGCAGCGGGCTCGGGCGGATCACGTTCTTTGAGTGGCTGCGACCCTTCGCGGTCGGCCTCGTGCACGGCCTTGCAGGATCGGCCGCCGTCGCCCTGATGGTCCTGTCCATCATCCGCGAACCGGTCGCCGCGCTCGGCTATCTGCTGCTGTTCGGGCTCGGCACCATCGTCGGAATGATGCTGATCACGCTGATCCTGTCGGCGCCGTTTGCGTTCACGGCGGTCAATCTGCCGAAATTCAATTGGCGGCTTCGCGTGGCGTCGGGCCTGGTCAGCTTCGTCTTCGGGGTGGTCCTGATCTACGGCATCGGATTTGCGGAGGGAGGCCTGTTCACCGACGCGCCGACCTGGGAACCCCGCTGACCGCAAGCGCACGGCTCGCGGTCAACGGCAAGCCATGAGTCGCGCGCGTCTTGTTTCGCCACCGCGCCGGTTGACCGCCGCGGCAACCGAAGGATACAGTGCCCCGACAATACATGGAGGATGCGCCATTCAGACGATCGGCATGCCCGGCGGGCGGTCGTTGTTGCTGGCCGGCGTCGTCGTGGCGCTCGCAGCAATCACGGGTGCCGCATGGCTGCACGAAGTGCGGCCGCGGTCGGTGGCGCAGCCAGCGGCGCAAACTGTCGGCACGCGCGCCGAGAAACCCCAGCCCCCGGCATTGACGGCGGACGAGGAACGCTTCGCGACAGCCTTGTGGGCCGTCCACCGGGAGGCGACCCGGTTGGCGGTGGCGATGAGCTTTGCCGGCATCGCCTATCAGACCGGGGATCGGGACGCGCGCGCGCTTGCGCGAAAGATCGAGCCGCTGGCGAAATTCTTTCATGAAGCCGAAATGCAGGTCCGCACCATGAATACGCCGCCCTCGCTGTCCGGGACGCGCGGGCAGTACGTCGACGCAATGGCGCTCTACGCCAACGCGGCCGCCGAGATCCTGAAATTCACCGAGGATGGCAACTCGCAGCGTCTCGGCGACGCCCACCAGATGGATGTGAGGGCCTCGGAAGACATGCTGCGCGTCGGCGAAGTGCTGTGGCCGGGACAATACAAGCCGCACTAGGGGGCAATCGGATCGAAGGAGAAGCGACAAGCGCAGTCCAATCTCAATCAGGGAAGCTCAGCAGCAGGGAGGAAGGCCATGAGAAAACGCGCGCTACGAATTCGTCCGTTGGCGTGGACCGCCGTGATCGCGACGCTGGCATGCCTGTTCGGCGCAGCGGCGCAGGCCCAGCAACCGGTCTGCTCGGCATGGCTGATCGAGAGCAGCCGTTTCATGAACGTGCCGTTCGGATCGTTCATGCCGGACCGCGCATTCGTGCCCGGCAGCACCAAGCCGGAGAGCAACATTCCGAGCGTCGATCTGCCGGTGAACGTCGGCGTGATCAAATGCGGCAGCGAGCTGATCCTCTACGATACCGGCTGGAAGCAGCAGGAATATCTGAAGATGACCGGGTCGGAACACTGGGCTCCGCTGCCGGACCAGCTCAAGGTTCTCGGCTTCAATGCTGCCGATGTCACCAAGGTGGTGATCGGCCACGCCCACTGGGACCACGCCGGCCAATTGTCCGACCTGCCCAATGCCGTGCTCTACGTCCAACGCGAGGAGTTGAGGGCGATCGAGTGGGCGCTCAACTATCCGGAGCCGCACATCCGGGCGGTCAACTCCGATCCCGGCGGCTGCAATCGTACGCCCGCTTGCGGCTACATGCCGCTCACCGTCGAGGAGGTCTACGGCAAGGTGCTGAAGGGCAAGGCGGTGATCGTCGATGGCGAGATGGAGATCCTGCCGGGCGTGCGGATTCATCCGGTGTTTCGCGCCCATACGGCCGGCTCGCAGCTGCTCGAGGTGCCGACCAGCGTCGGCAAGCTGATGTTCGGCTCGGACGCGTTCTCGTCCTACGAGGGCATCCGCGATTGGATGACGGCGAACGTACAGCAGACCGATACGGTCCAGCAGTTTCTCGCCTACGAGAAGTGCTACAAGATCACCGGCGGCTACAACAACTGCGTCGCCGCCCACGAGCCGCTGAGCTACACGGACAAATATCCGCTGACGAAGAATTCCTGGGTGGCGCTGAACGGCGGACGCATGGCCGAGATCGCGCTGGCGCCGGGTGAAAAATCGCGCAAGCCATGAGGGATGTTTTCGGGGTGGGACCAGGCTCCCCACCCCGACTGCTTCATCTTGGGATTGGAAAAAAGCAAATCGGTGTGCGTCGGCTGACCCTCTGGTTTGCCTGCGTGGTGTCCCTGCTGGCCGGCCTGGCCGGCAGCGCGTCGTCGCATGATGCGACCAGCTATGGCGGCGTGTTTCGCTCCCGCGATCTCGGCGCTGCCTGGCTGAATGCGGATGTCGGCCTGTTTCTCAATGCGGCGCTCGTCATTGCGGTCGATCCGCGCGATTCGTCCCACCTGCTCGTCGGCACCGATCTCGGAATCCTGAGTTCGCACAATGGGGGGCGGAGCTGGGTGCCGGAGGCGCGCGACGTCATCATCGGCGCGGTATTTGCGCTCGCTTTCTCGCCGGACGGCGAGCTGGCGGTGTGCGCCGCAGCCAGCGGCGTGTTTCGTCGCGACCAGCACGGTTGGCAGCGTGCCGAGGCCCCGGAGTCCGCGATCCCGGCGCGGGCGCTGGTCGCCGGGCCGGCGAACGATCGTTTCTATCTGCTCGGCCGGAGCCGGCTATTCGCGAGCGAGGACGGCGGCCGCACCTATGCGGTCGTGCCCGGACTCCCGCCGATGAGCGAGATGACGGCGCTGGTGGCGATCGCCGGATCGGCCGACATTCTGGCGGCCGTGATCGACGGCCGGGCGATGATCAGCCACGATGGGGGGCGCACCTGGCGCAACGCCGGTTTCGGCGGCGCAGATGCGCCGGTCGACACGATCGCGACCGATGCGACGCGGCCGCAACGCATCTGGGCGGCGGCGGGCGGCCGGATCGTGGTCAGCGACGATCTCGGCTCCGGTTGGCATTCCGTCGGACATTCGCTGCCTGAGGCGAGAGCCAGAGTGCGCGGCATCGCGGCGAGCGCCGACGCTGCGACCCTGGTGGTCTCCTCCGATCGCGGAATCTATCGCAGCGCGGACGGCGGTGAAACCTGGGCGCCGAAAGAGGACAACCTTCCGATCCATATCGAGGCCGGGCCACTCGTCCGCGATCCGAACGATGCGGGCGTCATCTACGCGGTGTTCTCGCTGATGCCCTATGCGGAAGTCTGGCGCATCGCCATCGAAGGCGGCAACCTGCTGGCGCGCATCGAACCGATCAGCCTCGCCGGCGGGCTCGCGTTCTGTGCGCTGGTGCTGATCGGCGGCGGTCTTGCGGCGCGGCACCTGTTGCGCCGGCGCGCCGCCGCCCATTCGCCGCGCTGATCCGCGCATGGCCGCCAGTGCCGCGCATCCGAAATTCGCTCATACCGTGCGGCAACTATCGTTGAGAACGCCGGGTTCAAAAGCGGTGCCAGAATCATGGAGTTGCCAGTGGCCTTATCGATTCCGAAGCTGGTACGGCGTGTGCCGCGATTGCTTGCGAAGTTCGGAATCGGGACACCGGCCGCGGTGCTCGGCATCGCGGTCCTGGCGGCAGGCGCGCTTCTGCTGGCGCGCGCCGTCCCGGAGGAAAAATTCGTCGAGTACCGCATGAGCGAGCCGCAGGATGCGCCGATCGCGATCGCGACGGGCGCTGACGGCAGCATCTGGTTCACCATCGACCATGCAGATGCGATCGGCCGTCTGCGCAACGGCCGCATCGAGCGGCTGCCGACGTCGAGCCGCAACATCGAGCCGCTCGGGCTCGCGGTCGCGGCCGACGGCAGCGCCTGGTACACGGACCTCGCCGCGCGCGCCATTGCGCGCATGAGCAGTGCCGGAGAGATCGAACGGTTTGTGCTCGATACTCCGATCACTCGCCTCGGACGGCTGGCGATCGCGCC
>NZ_JBAVNZ010000589.1:0-3479 GCF_049691595.1 Bradyrhizobium sp. | reverse complement strand
ATCGCCAATTTCGGCACGGGCGTCGACAACATCGATCTCGACACGGCCCGCAACCGCGGCATCACGGTGACCAATACGCCGGGCGTGCTGACCGAGGACACCGCCGACATGACCATGGCGCTGATCCTCGCGGTGCCGCGGCGGCTGATCGAGGGCGCTTCCATCTTTACCGAAGGCAAGAACTGGCCGGGCTGGTCGCCGACCTGGATGCTCGGCCATCGGATCGGAGGCAAGCGACTCGGGATCATCGGCATGGGCCGCATCGGACAGGCGGTGGCGCGGCGGGCGCGCGCCTTCGGGCTGCAGATCCACTATCACAACCGCCGACCGGTGGCGCCGGTTATCGCCGATGAGTTGGGTGCGACCTATTGGGAAAGCCTCGACCAGATGCTGGCGCGGATGGACATCATCTCGGTCAATTGTCCGCACACGCCGGCGACCTTCCATCTGCTCTCGGCGCGGCGGCTGAAGCTGATCCGCAAAGACGCCTATATCGTCAACACCGCGCGCGGCGAGGTGATCGAAGAGGAGACGATGACCAGGCTGATCGAAACCGGTGAGATCGCCGGCGCCGGCCTCGACGTGTACGAGCACGAGCCCGCGGTCAATCCGAAACTGGTGCGGCTGGCGCGCGCCGGCAAGGTGACGCTGCTGCCGCATATGGGCTCGGCGACCATCGAGGGCCGGGTCGAGATGGGCGAGAAGGTGATCATCAATATCCGGACCTTCCTCGACAACCACAAGCCGCCGGATCGCGTGCTGCCGAGCATGTTGTGAGGGCGCGACGGGAGTTGACGTGTCCCGGACGCGGTGCAGCGTTCTTCACGCTGCTCCGCAGAGCCGGGACCCACACATATGCTGATACGGATGGACCCCGGATCAGCAGCGCACCGCAAGAGCGCCGCGCAGCATCCGGGGCACGCCTCACGCTTACCGATACCCGCTCAAATCCGTCACGACAGGCTTATCCCCATTGAGCGGGTTCGCGGGATCGCGCTTGTAGCGCAGCGTCTCGAACCGCATCGCGCGGGCGTCGACCATCAGCAGACGGCCGACCAGGCTTTCGCCGAAGCCGACGATTTCGCGGATCGCCTCCAGCGCCATCATCGAGCCCAGGATACCGGCAAGCGCGCCCATCACGCCGGCCTCGGCGCAGGCCGGCACGGTGCCCGGCGGCGGCGGTTCGGGAAACAGGCAGCGATAGGTCGGATTGAATTCGCCGTCGGCGTTTCTTTCATGCGCGCGGATCGTGGTCAGCGATCCATCGAACACGCCGAGCGCTGCCGTGACCAGCGGCTTGCCGGCGAGGAAGCAGGCGTCCGAGACCAGGTATCGGGTTTCGAAATTGTCGGACCCGTCGAGCACCAGATCGTAGCCGCCGATCAGCGACATCGCGTTGTTCGCATCGAGCCGGACCGCGTGGGCCTTGACGTTGACATGCGGGTTCAGCGCGTGAATCTGCGTGGCGGCGCTGTCGACCTTGCGACGACCGATGTCTGGCGTGGCGTGGATGACCTGGCGCTGCAGGTTGGAGAGCGAGACGATGTCGTCATCGATCACGCCGAGCGTGCCGACGCCGGCGGCGGCGAGATACAACAGCGCCGGCGCGCCGAGCCCGCCGGCGCCGATCACCAGCACGGCGGCCTGCTTCAACGCGGTCTGGCCGGGGCCGCCGACCTCGCGCAGCACGATATGGCGGGCGTAGCGTTCGAGTTCGTCGGCACTCAGCATTTTCCAGGCATCCCTTACCCTTCGCCGTCATTGCGAGCCAATGGTTCCTGAACCCGACGCGGTTGTTGCCGACCAAGCAGATGTGCTTAATTGGCGGCACGTCAATGACCCTCCAATAATCCTCCCGGGATTTGTCATGAGATCGATGCTTTCGGCAACATTGATGGTCTTGGCGATGGGCACCTCCGCGCAGGCCCAGATGACGACGCCATCTACGGCGGGCGCCAGGCCGAAACCGGTTGCGACGGTGACGATCCGCCCCGCACTGCAGAAACCGGAGGAGACGGCGAATGCGATGGCGCAGGCGGAGCGGCTGGCCCTGCAATCGGACCTCGCCTGGGTCGGGCAATATAACGGCGCGATATCGGGTGAAGTCAGCGAGCGCATGGTCGCCGCGATCAAGGAATTCCAGAAGGGCCGCGGCGGCAAGCCAACCGGCGTGCTCAACCCGCAGGAGCGCGGCGTGCTCGCCGATACCGCCAAGCGGCGGCAGGAGAATGTCGGCTGGAAGATCGTTACCGATCCCGGCACCGGCGTGCGGCTCGGCATTCCCTCCAAGCTGGTCCCGCAGCAGGCCTCCGATGCCAATGGCACCAAATGGACTTCTCCAACCGGGACGGTCCAGATCCAGTTGACGCGGCGCAAGGAGACCAGTCCCACCACCGCAAAACTCGCCGAGCAGGAAAAGAAGGAGCCGGGACGCAACATCGACTACACCGTGGTCAAGCCGGATTTCTTCGTGCTGTCGGGGCTGCAGGGCCTGAAGAAATTCTATCTGCGCGGCACGTTCAAAGGCGACGAGGTCCGCATCCTCACCATCCTCTACGATCAGGCCACCGAAAACACCGTCGAGCCGGTCGTGATTGCGATGTCGAGCGCGTTCAACGCCTTTCCGGCCGGCGCACAGGTTGCCGGCCCGGCGCCGCGCAAAACCGTCGAATACGGCACCGGGGTCGTGGTCAGCGACGACGGCGCGATCGTGGCCGACCGCCAGATCACCGACGGCTGCCTGGCGATCGCCGTTGCCGGCTACGGCAATGCCGATCGCATCGCCGAGGACAAGGATCACGATCTTGCGCTGCTGCGCCTCTACGGCGCGCGCGGGCTGAAGCCGCTCGATATCGCCGGCAGTGGCGCGAGGACGGCGCTCGATCTCACCGGGATTGCCGATCCACAGAGCCAGGGCGGCGCCGCGGCTGCGAGCAGCGTCAAGGCGTCGGCCGCCCAGACCGGCGGCGGCAATGACAACGCGCTGACGCCGGCGCCGGCGCTCGGCTTTTCCGGCGCGGCTGCGCTGGACAGCGCGGGCAAATTCGCTGGCATCGCGCTGTTGAAGCCGATGGTGGTCGCAGGGCCGCCTAATGCCGCGCCCGCGGCGCAAGCAACGCTGGTGCCGGCGGATACCGTGCGCGATTTCCTCAGGGCCAATGGCGTGAATGTGTCGGGCGGATCATCCGATGCGAAGGCGGCGGTCGTGCGCGTGATCTGCGTGCGGAAGTAGGCCTCCTTTCCCGGACACGGTGCAGCGTGCCATCAGCGCGTTTACGCGCGTCTTCGACGCACCATGGCTGCTCCGCGGAGCCGGGACCTGCTCTCCTGCCAACACGAAGGGCCCCGGCTCTGCAGCGCACCGCTGGCGCGCTGCGCGGCGTCCGGGGCAGAGAAGTTTAAGCCAGCCCAAACCGCACGCCCGCCCGCGCCAGGCCCCCGGCAATGCCGATCGGCGTGCCGTCGGCGCGCCAGCAGGC
>NZ_JBAVNZ010000588.1:0-2756 GCF_049691595.1 Bradyrhizobium sp. | reverse complement strand
ATCCTGTGGCGGCTTGTCCATGGGTAACGACAAACGCAGCCAGACCGGGCGCGCGTTCGGGAAATGGTTTCGGAAGGCCGTTCGCCGAACGCCGCGCTGTTCCGCCAGGGACAGCGCGGCGTCTTGCATCGGGAATGAGCCGCGCTGAACGACTGCCGCGACTACTTCGTCAGCGGGCAACCGCTGTCCCTGGCAGCGGGGAACGCCTTGTCGCCGGGCACCACGGCAAGCTGCTTGTAGTAGTCCCAGGGCTTCTTCGACTCCGACGGCTTCTTGACCTCGAACAGATAGAGGTCGTGCACCATGCGGCCGTTCTCGAGTACCTTGCCGCCCTGTGCGAACAGATCGTCGACCGGCAGTTCCTTCAGCTTCCTGGCGACCGCCTCGGTGTCCTTGGTGCCGGCGGCCTTGACCGCCTTCAGATACTGCAGGGTCGCCGAATAGGTGCCGGCCTGGATCATGTTCGGCATTCGGCCGGTACGCTTGAAGAAGCGATCGGCGAGGTCGCGGCTCTTGTCGTCGCGATCCCAGTAATAACCCTCGGTCAGCACCAGACCCTGGGCGGCCTCCAGCCCGAGACCGTGGACTTCGGCCAGCGTCAGCAACAGGCCCGCGAGCTTCTGGCCGCCCTTGACGATGCCGAATTCCGCCGCCTGCTTGATCGAGTTGGTGGTGTCGAGGCCGGCATTGGCGAGCCCGATGATTTTCGCTTTCGAGCTTTGCGCCTGCAGCAGGAAGGACGAGAAGTCCGACGAGTTCAGGGGAATGCGGACCGCGCCCACCACCTTGCCGCCCTTTTCCTTGACCAGATCGCCGGTGTCCTTTTCCAGCGCGTAGCCGAAGGCGTAATCCGCGGTCATGAAGAACCAGGTATCGCCGCCGGCCTGAACCAGCGCGCCGCCGGTGCCGACCGCGAGCGCGTGCGTGTCATAGGCCCAATGGAAGCCATACGGCTGGCAGGCGTCGCCGGTCAGGCGCGATGTCGCAGCACCCACGACGATATCGATCTTCTTCATCTGCTTCGACAGGTCGTGGATCGCGAGCGCGACCGAGGAGGTGGTCAGTTCGGTGATCATGTCGACGCCTTCGACCTCATACCAGCGCCGCGCGATGGAGGTTGCAAGATCGGGCTTGTTCTGGTGGTCGGCGGAGATGACCTCGATCTTCTGGCCGAGCACGCTGCCGCCGAAATCCTCCACCGCCATTTTGGCCGCCTCGAACGACCACTTGCCGCCATAATCGGCGTAGACCCCCGACTGGTCGTTCAGAATGCCGATCTTGACGCCCTGGGCCGACGCCGGGCCGGCGAGCAAAACACCAAATGCCGCCGCGGCAGCCGACCACAATCCCGATTTCATATTTCTCTCCCAGCAGTTTCTGTTCGCAACATTCCAGGTGATGATATTTTATAACCCTGCGGCTGCCCATCTATTTCAGGTCAGCCGGCGTGAAGATCAGGCCGAACAGCGTGACGCCGAGCATGCCGAAGAACACGGCGACGCCGACCGCCTGGCGCATTTCCGATCCCGAACCCGTCGAGATTCACGACGTTCTCGATGGGCTCACCTGGTCAGCCGCTGTCGCGCAAGACCAGTTCGAAGCCGAGATCGATATGGCGCGGCCCGCTGCGGGTCAGCATCAGTTTTGCCGCCGTGCGGCCGATGGCATCGCCGTGGACGCGGATGGTCGACAGGCTCGGCGCGATCAGCCGGCCCATCTCGAGATCGCCGAGGCCGATCAGCGCAACCGGCTGCTCGGACGCCGGACCGGTGCGCAGCAGTCCCGCGGCGCGCAGGCCTGACATGAAGCCGATGGCGTTGGCATCGTTGGCGGCGAACACCGCGTCCACGCCCGGCAGGTCCGCCAGCGCAACGACGCTGCCCGAAGCATTGCGATCGAGGACGAGCCGGCGGGGCGGCTTGATGCCGGCTTGCAGCGCGGTATCCCTGAATCCGTTCCAGCGTCTTGTCGCGCGCGGGTCGTCGCCGCCGATGAAGGCGAGGTTTTGGCGGCCTTGGGCGACGAGATGGCGCGCGACCGCGCAACCGGCCTGGTAATTGTCGAATCCGGCCACCGCGTCGATCGGCGCGGGAGGAATTTCCCAGGTTTCCACGACCGGAATCCCCGCGCGCCGCAACAGCCGCGCGCCATCGTCGGTGGCGGGTGAACCCACCATGATGATCGCCTCGGGACGCCGCGACAGCAGCGCCGCGAGCATATGATCCTCGCGCGCGGCATCATAACGCGACTGCGCCAGGATCACGGCGTAGCCGAGCGGCTCCAGTTCATCCGACAGGCCCTGCACGGTGTCGGCAAAGATCGAATTGGCGATCGTTGGCACCAGCACGCCGACCGAGCGGGTGCGGGCGCTCGCCAGCGCACCGGCGAGCTGGTTCGGCACGTAGCCGAGTTCCTTCATCGCGGCCTCGACCCGGCCCCGGGTCCGGGGCGCCACCAGATCGGGCAACCGCACCACGCGGCTGACGGTGATCGACGACACGCCAGCCAGTTTGGCCACCGCGGACAAGGTCGGGGCGGAATGCGGTTCGCTGGACTCAGGGGTGTTCATCGGTTGCGAGGATAGCGAATTCGGGGCTGGAATGCACGAATTCGGCTTGTAGCAGCCATATGACAGCGCTACCATTTGATTAGATCAAGGCGACAGGAGCACGCCGGGATGATTTCAGCGCAGGATGTCCAAGCCTACAGGCGCGATGGCGTGATCATGGTGCCCGACGTTTTGGCGGCGGATACGC
>NZ_JBAVNZ010000587.1:0-13299 GCF_049691595.1 Bradyrhizobium sp. | reverse complement strand
GCACACTGGAGGGGCTCGGTTACATCCTTGCTCGGCTCGGAAAGGCGCAAGAGGCGGTTGAGGTGTTCAGTCGGCTCATTCCGCGACTCGACTCCAAGGTCGCGTGGCAACGCGAACTAGAAGATCGAATTCTCATACTCAGTAGCAAGCTCACAACTAGCCCCGCGGAAACGCAAGCGGAACTAGCACAGAGCGAGGAAGAGGCAGTGCGCAAGCTTGGTCTGAAAGAGTACCACAAGAGTTATACTGACACATCTCGCACGTCGGATTGGCCGAAGACATAATCGTGTGCCGTGGAAAAGCACGGTACTTGGGAGTTACGGTGACACTCGATTAGCGCTCTCACCGGAAAGCCGTTCACCGCAACTCTCATCAAGAGTTCGTATCGGCCGGCCATGACGCAGGATCCGCCGCGCGATCCCGCTTCAGTCCGACATACCTGAGCTCGGCCGAAACATACAATCCGGGCTCGCTCAAGCTCTTCGCGACGCTCGAATGCGAACCGATGGCGACGTGCTTGCCGAGCGTAACGCCGGGTCCGATGCAGCACATCGATCCAATGTAGACATTGCTGCCGATCCTCACGGGTCTTCTGATCTCGTCCCGGCCTCTTCCCTCCGCGTGGTGTGAATAGCCGTGTGTCCATATCTGACTGCCGCTTCCGCCGAGCGTCGAATAATCCCCGAACGAAACTGAAACGATCAGATTGACGTAATGGCCGGCCGTAATCCCCGAGAGCCTGCCGAGCACCAGGGACGCAGGGTATTGTCGACCAAGATAGACACCTCGATTGATGCGATTGCGATTCCCGATAACGGCCTCCTGCTTGAGGCAAACGCTGAAGTCGCCGTGAATGTGATTCAAATGGCCGATGTGGGAATCGGCTTTCATCACCAGGCGCTTCACCCGGATCAGGTTGAACAGCCCGATTCTCGAGGCGCGACCAAGATATAACCGATCGACGAGGACGACCGAAACCGCGATACGCGCCGATCGATGGATGCGATGTCCAATCAGGTTGAGCAAGGGTGGCTTGATCGACGTGATCGGCAGCAAGCATATGCAAGCCGTCACGATGGGGCGAATTGCGATCAATGTTCGATGAAACCTGGAAGCCTGATCACCACCTGTTTTATCAATTGGAAAACGGCAAACAGCAGGACAGGACCGGTCACGCAGCCCAGGATGAAAATCCCGATCGGTGAGAACTGCTCAAGCAAGACGACCTCCAGCTTCGCTATAGCTACCGACTATCAGATTCAATTGAAGCAACCACAATAGGCGCGAAACCGGCTTTGGTAAAGCGATCTGCGACACGGATTCGGGGCCGCTGGACCAATCCGCCTGCACAAGCCCGCTTATTCCGCCTGGCCGATCGACACCTTCAGCGTGCCGATGCCATCGACGCCGCATTCGATTCGGTCGCCCGGCGATAGCGCGGCGACGCCGGCCGGTGTGCCCGTCATGATGATGTCGCCGGCGCCGAGCGCGACCTGCTGGGAGAGCTGCCAGATGATCTCGGGCACGCTCCAGATCAGTTCGGTGAGGTCGCCCTTCTGCCGTTCGGTGCCGTTGACGGTGAGCCAGATTTTGCCCTTGGCGGGATGGCCGATCTTCGAGGCCGGCTGCAGCGCCGAGCAGGGCGCGGAATGGTCGAAGGATTTGCCGATCTCCCACGGCCGCTCCTTCTTGCGCGCGGCCTGCTGCAGGTCGCGGCGGGTGAGGTCGATGCCGACGGCATAGCCGTAGACGTGGTCGAGCGCCTTGTCGGCGGGGATATTGAGGCCGCCGCTCTTCATCGCCACCACCAGCTCGACCTCGTGATGCAGATCCCTGGTCAGCGGCGGGTAGGGGATCGTGGCGCCGTCCGGCATCAGCATGTCGGCATGCTTGGCGAAGAAGAACGGCGGCGCGCGCTCGTCATTGCCCATCTCGCGGATGTGCTCGAGATAATTGCGCCCGACGCACCAGATGCGGCGAACCGGAAAGGATTTTGCCTCTCCGGCGACCGGAAGCGAGGCCTGCGGCGGGGCGGGAATGACAAACGATGTGGCGTTCATGAAATGGTCTCGGTGGGCTACGGATGGGGATGCGAAAGGCCAGCTCTACGCGGTTGCGCCGACCGGCGCCAGACGGGGGTGGCCGGTATCGCGCTGTTGCAGGCGGAAGAACGAGGCGTAACGGCCGCCGCGGCGCAGCAAATCGTCATGCTGGCCGCGCTCGACGATCTCGCCGCCCTCGACCACCAAAATCGTGTCGGCGTGCATGATGGTGTGCAGGCGATGGGCAATGACGATGGTGGTGCGGTTCCGGCACAGGTGCTCGATCGCTTCCTGCACGGCTTTTTCCGATTCCGAATCCAGCGCCGCGGTGGCTTCATCGAGCAGGATGATCGGGGCGTTCCTGATCAGCGCCCGCGCCACCGCGACGCGCTGGCGCTGGCCGCCGGACAATTGCGTGCCGTGCTCGCCGACCGGCGTGTCGTAGCCCTGCGGAAAGCCCATGATGAAGTCGTGGGCGCAGGCCGCTTTCGCGGCGGCCACGATCTCGTCGCCGGTCGCGCCGATCTTGCCGAAGGCGATGTTGGCGCCGATGCTGTCGCGGAACAGATAGACGTCCTGCCCGACATAGGCGGTCTGCCGGCGCAGCGATTGCCGCGAGACGCCCGAGATCGCCTGGCCGTCGATCAGGATCGCGCCGTCGCTGACCTCGTAGAGCCGCAGCAACAGCGCCAGCACCGTGGATTTGCCGCCGCCGGAGGGGCCGACCAAAGCGGTCACCTTGCCGGGCTCGGCCACAAAGCTCATCCGGCGCAGCACCGGCTCGTTCGCCCGATAGGCAAAGGTCACGTCGCGCAGTTCGACCCGCGCGTCGGTCAGTTTCAGCGCCGGCTTGTCGTCATCGGCGGGCTCGCTGGACGGGCTGTCGACGATTTCAAGCAGTTTGCGGGCGCCGACCAGGCTGCTGTTCAGCTCGATATTGAGCCGCGCCAGCCGTTTGGCCGGCTCATAGGCGAGCAGGAACGCCGTCAGGAACGAGAAGAACTGGCCGGGCGAGGCGCCCATCGCCACCACGCGATAACCGCCATACATCAGCCCGCCGGCGATCGCGAAGCCGCCGAGCGTTTCCATCAAGGGGCTGGAACGGTTGGAGACCCGCGCCATCTTGTTGGCGTTGCGTTCGACCTGCGTGATGCTGGCATCGATGCGCTCGCGCATCGTCTGCTCCAGCGTGAACGCCTTGACGGTGCGGATGCCCTGCAGCGATTCCTGCATGGTCTCGAGAATGTCGGCGGTGCCGGTGAACTGATGATGCGCGAGCCCCTTGATCCGCTTCACCAGCTTGCGCAGCACCAGCATCGCCGGCGGCGCCACCGCGAAGCCGAGCAGCGCCATATAAGGGTCGGTCATCAGCATGACGATGACGAGTGCGAGCAGCGACAACAGATCGCGCCCGATCGCGTTGATCAGGAGACTGAGCACCTGGGTGACGGAGTTGGCGCCGGCGGTCAGCCGCGCCAAAAATTCCGAGGAATGGCGCTCGGAGAAGAACGCGATGTTTTCGGTCATCAGCTTGGAAAACAGCCGGCGCTGGTTGCCGGCCAGGATGGCGTTGCCGATCTGCGACAGGATCACGGTGTGGCCGTAGGTCGCCGCGCCCTTGAGCGTGAAGATGACGATCGTCACCAGCGACAGCGCCGCGATGCCGCGCACGTCCTTGTCGACATAGGCCTTGTTGATGACCTCGCCGAGCAGATAGGCGGAACCCGCGGTGGTGGCCGCGGCTATCCCCATCAGCGCAAAGGCGAGCAGATAGCGCCGCCAGTAAACCAGGCCCTGTTCGGCGACCAGACGCCGGATCAGGATCGCCGCGCCATAGGGGTCGTCGGTGATTTTCTTCGGAAGTTCGGTCATTCGCGTTCCATTGACGGGGCGGGCAAGATTACCCGCGCGTCAGGGCTGAAGCGATGCCTGCTTGCCCGCTTGAGGACTGTTTTTCAAGTCAAATAACAGGTTGGATTTCAGGCCGATTCCGCCTGCTGCGCGGGGCCGCCGCGCGCCTGGAACAGCTTCTTCTCCCAGGCCAGCGCATGGGCGGCGATGGTGTCGAGATCGTCGTAGCGCGGCGCCCAGTCCAGGGTGGCGCGGATGCGGCTGGTATCGGCGACCATGGTCATGATGTCGCCGGGCCGGCGCGGCGCGTATTGAACCGCGAAATTGCGCCGGGCGACGCGGCGCACCGCCTCGATGGTCTCGAGCACGGAAGTGCCGCGGCCATAGCCGCAATTCAGCGTCACCGAACGTCCGCCGGCGGTGAGATAGGACAGCGCCGCGCGATGCGCCTCTGCGAGGTCGCTGACATGGATGAAGTCGCGGATGCAGCTTCCATCCGGCGTCGGATAGTCGGTGCCGAACACGTCGATCTTGGCGCGCTGTCCGGTGGCGGCCTCGACCGCGATCTTCAAAAGATGCGTCGCGCCGACGGTGGCAAGGCCGATCCGTGCTTGCGGATCGGCGCCGGCGACGTTGAAGTAGCGCAGCACGACATAATTCATGCCATGCGCGGAGGCGACGTCATGCAGCATGATCTCGGTCATCAGTTTCGACGAGCCGTAAGGCGACAGCGGCCGCGTCGGCGCATGCTCCGGTACCGGCACCTGGTCCGGATTGCCGTAGACCGCGGCGGTCGACGAGAAGATGAAGCGCTTGACGCCGCATTTCACCGCCACGTTGAGCAGGCTGCGCGTCGTCATGGTGTTGTTGCGGTAATAGGCGAGCGGATCGCGCATCGAATCCGGCACCACCACCGAGCCCGCGAAATGAATGATGCCGTCGACGCGGTGCTTGGCGATCACGCCCTCGACCAGGTCGTCGTCACCGGCATCGCCGATCACCAGCGGCACGTTCCCGGGCAGGAAGGCGGAAAACCCGGTGGACAGATTGTCGATCACGACAACGCTCTCGCCAGCTGCCGCCAGCGCCTGCACCGTGTGACTTCCGATATAGCCGGCGCCGCCGGTGACGAGCACGGTCATGCGCTCACTTCTCCCTGTCAAGGATGGCGATGCTATCCGGGGCGCGGTGAAAAGGTGGTTTCGAGCCGGCTGAACTGGCCACTATGCTTAATGTTGCGTATAGCAATTCGCCTCGAAACGGAGCTTGATGTGGCAATCGGGAACAATTGCTTTGGCGATCTGCAGCTGATCGTGCCGAATCTGCACCGGCGCTATTCCGGCGTCACCGCGACCAACCGCATGGTGTCGCCGAAACTTGCGAAAATGTTTCGCGCGGCGTGGCTTGGCCCTTGCGCGCCGGACGGCATCGCCAGAATAGGGTTCGCCGATCTCCTGAAATTATGGCGCCGCGGCAGGCCGCTGATCTGGCATGCGCGGCGCAATGACGAGATGATTGCCGGCGTGTTGTTGCGGGCGCTGGGCTGGCCGCTCAAGCTGGTATTCACATCCGCGGCGCAGCGGCACCACAGCTGGCTGACGCGCTGGCTGATCACCCGCATGGACGCGATCATCGCGACCAGCGACCTCTCGGCGTCATTTCTCAAGCGCGAGGCGACGGTGGTGATGCACGGCGTCGACACCGACCGCTACGCGCCGCCCCCCGATCGCGCCGCAGCCTTCGCGGAAGCCAGGCTGCCGGGCCGTTATGCGATCGGCTGCTTCGGCCGGGTCCGCGCGCAAAAGGGCAGCGATCTGTTCGTGGAGGCGATGTGCGCGCTGCTGCCGCGCTATCCCGATTTCACCGCCGTCATGGTCGGCGCCATCGTGCCCGAGCAGCAAGGTTTTGCCGCCGATCTGAAACGGCGCATCGAGGCCGCCGGCCTGCGGTCGCGGATCGTCATGACAGGCGAGCTCGAGATCGGGGAGGTGGAGCGCTGGTACCAGCGGCTGACGATCTATGCCTTCACCTCGCGCAACGAGGGATTCGGGCTGACCTTGATCGAGGCGATGGCGGCCGGTGTGGCGCTGGTGGCGTCGCGCGCGGGCGCCGCCGAAGTCGTGGTCGAGGATGGCGTGACCGGGATCCTGACGCCACCCGGCGATATCGATGCGCTGGTGGCCGCGCTTGAGCCCTTGATGCGCGATCCGGCCCTGGCTGTCGCGATGGGGATGCGGGCGCGGGCGCGTGCGAGGGAAAAATTCAGCCTCGATGCCGAGGCGAACGGGATCGCGGAGGTCTATCGCACGCTGATCTGAGCCATCACGTCGGATACGAACGCGTCGAGGTCGCCGCCTTCGAACAGGAATCCGGGCAGGCCCGCGGCCGCCGCGGCCTCGATATCGCTGTCGCGGTCGCCGATGACAAAACTACCCGCGTGGCGAACCGGCCAGTGCGCCATCAAATCGTGGATCATGCCCGGCGCCGGCTTGCGCCAATGATGATCTTCGAGATAGCCGGCAACGGTCCCGGCGGGATGGTGCGGGCAATACCTGATGTCGTGGATCACGGCGCCTTGCGCCGCGAGTTCGGCGCGCATCCAGTCATGCAATGAATTGAGTTCGTGTTCGGAGAAGTAGCCCCGCGCCACGCCGGACTGGTTGGTGAAGAAGAACACGAAATACCCGGCGTCGTTGAGCCGGCGGATCGCCTTTGCCGCATTCGGCATCCAGCGGATCCGCTCGTGCGAGCCGACATAGCCGTCGTCGTGATTGATGACGCCGTCGCGATCCAGGAAGGCGGCGGGGCGCGGCGGCGCGGCAGGGGTGAGGTCGACGGGGCTCATGTCGCGGCCGCCTCGCTCAGCAGGCGCGCGGCGATGTCGACCACGTCGGAAGCCGGAATGTCGCGCATGCAGCGATGGCCGTTCATGGTGCAGAGGGGACGATGGCAGGGCTGGCACGGCACCACGGTCTTGGTCTGCACCGTCGCCGCCAGGCCGTTCAGCGGCGCCCAGTGATAGGGGCTGGTGGGACCGAAAATGCCCATCGTGGGCGTGCCGATCGCGGCCGCGATATGCATCAATCCGGAATCGTTGGAGATCGCCACATCGGCCGCCGCCATCGCCAGAATGCCGTTGCGCAGATCGGCGCCGGTGAGGTCGCGGACCCTGGGTCCGCCGGTGGCCACGATCTCCTGCGCCAGCGCCTTTTCGCCGGGCCCGCCGACGACCCAGACGTCGAACCCGCGTTCGGCGAGCAGCCGCGCGGCTTGCGGATAACGGGTCCAGCGTTTGGCGGCGCCGACCGAGCCGGGCGCCAGTGCCACCGCGCGATCCGTTCCGAGCCCGTTGGCCTGCCGCCAGCGGCGGGTTTCCTCCGACGGAACATCAAGCCGGGGCACGGGCCATTCCGGCGGCAGCGGTGCGTCGTCCGGCAGCGCCAGTGCCGCATTCTTGTCGATAAAGCGGGGCAGGGCCTTTTCGCCCCAGCGCATCCGGTTGATCAGCCCGAACCGGGCCTCGCCGAAGAATCCCACCCGTTCCGGAATCCTGGCCAGCGCCGGCGCCAGCGCCGACTTCCAGGTGCGGGGCAGGATCAGCGCGGTTCCATAGTTGCGGGCGCGCAGTTCCGCCGCCAGATCGCGTTGGCGAGCCAGTGCCAGCCGGCTTCGCGGCAGGTCCCAGACGATCCCGGAGCGAACGCCTGGCATATAATCGACCAGCGGCGCGCAGAGCGAGGTCGTCAGCAGGTCGACCGGACGATTCGGCCAGCGCCGGTTCAGGACGCGCACCACCGTGTGGCCGCGGACGAAATCGCCGATCCACATATAGGGGATGATCAGGATCGGGCTTGTGTCGGCCGCGTCCTCGGTCTCAATCCCGATGAGTGAATTTATATTCATATCAAGCGCTTGGTGCCCGTCGATGTCAGCCTCGTCGGTAGCCTCTCCTTGCGGGCAGGTAAAGTGATCCGCGCATGCGCCGCGACGCCCGATAACCCCAATTTGCCTGTCGGGCGTGACTGGGGCAAAGCTTGCGCCGCAAAATCAGGATAGGGACAGCATGTTGCGGGTGACCGGAGGCAAGGCGTGAGCGCAACCGCGGCCACATCGCCGGCGAGCCCGTCGCTGCCGGTCTGGCGCGATCCGGCCGCATGGGCGAAGACCGCGGATATCGTCGCCGTCCTGATCGCGCTGTCGCTGCCATGGTCGACCTCGCTGGTCGGCATCTTCGCCGGCATCTTTCTGGTGACGATCCTGCCGACGCTCGATTTCAGGCTTTTCCTTGAGTCGCTGAAGCGGCCGATCGCGGTGCTGCCGGTCGCGCTGTTTGTGCTGGCGCTCGCCGGCACGCTGTGGTCCGACGCGCCCTGGGGCGCGCGCAGCTATGCCCTGAGCCCGGTGGCGAAGCTTTTGGTGCTGCCGCTGTTGTTCCATCATTTCGAACGCTCCGCCCGCGGCATGTGGGTGCTCACAGCTTTTCTGATCTCCTGCACACTGTTGATGGCGGTGTCCTGGCTGGTGCTGCTGGAACCCGGACTCTCGCTCAAGCGTGGCGGCGATATTGAGCGCGGCATCTTCGTCAAGAATTACATCGACCAGAGCCAGGAATTCGCGCTGTGCGCGGTGGTGCTGTTTTATCCCATCGTCACCCTGCTGCGGGACCGGAAGACCTGGCAGGCGCTGCTGTTGCTCGCCATCGCCGTGAGCTTCATCGTCAACATGGCGTTCGTCATCGTCTCGCGCACCGCGCTGGTCACCATGCCGATCATGCTCGCGGTGTTCGCGATGATGCATCTGAAATGGCGCAGCAACGCGATGCTGTTCGCGGCGGCGATCGCGCTGGCGGCGCTGGCCTGGACGATGTCGCCGCAGTTGCAGTCGAAGACCGCGACGTTCGCGCGGGATTACCAGCTTTACAAGGAGCAGGATATACCGACCTCGATCGGCATGCGGCTGGAGTTTTATCGGAAATCGCTTCGGTTCTTCGCGGAGGCGCCGCTGGTCGGACATGGCACCGGATCGACCCGCGGACTGTTCGAGGCGGCGGCCACCGGCTCGGTGGCGACGGCGTCCGGCCAGGTGATCGGAAATCCGCACAACCAGACCCTGAATGTCGCGGTCCAGTGGGGCACGGTTGGCGTCGTGATCCTCTATGCGATGTGGCTCGTTCATCTGCGGCTGTTTCGCGGCGAAGGGCTGGTGGCCTGGATCGGCCTTCTGGTCGTGCTGCAGAATTTCTTCAGCTCGCTGTTCAACTCGCATCTGTTCGATTTCCACGAGGGCTGGATGTATGTGCTGGGGGTCGGCGTTGCCGGCGGCATGGTGCTGAAAGCGAAGTCGCGCGCGACCGCCAGGGAACCGGCTGGCGCGGTCCGGCCATGATCGCTGGCATGGGCACGGAAGATCAGCTATCAGCGGGCCGAATGTCCCGTGAATTCTCCCGCTAGCCGGTTCGTCTTATGACGCGTCTTTCGCAATTCACCTTGCGCAATTTCCTGATCGCCTCGCACGACGCGCTGGCGACGGCGTTTGCGCTGTTGGCGAGCTTCTATCTGCGTTTCGAGGGCGACCTGCTGGCCGACCGTCTGCCGCTGCTGTTGCGCATCCTGCCCTGGTTCGTCGCCTTCAGCGTGGTGGTTTGCTACCTCTTCAACCTGACCACGACCAAATGGCGCTTCATCTCGCTGCCGGACGCGCTCAACATCCTGCGCGTGGCCGCGGTCCTGACGGTCGCGCTGGTGGTGCTGGACTACGTCTTTATCTTCGTCTCGCCGAACGTTCACGGGCCGGTGTTTCTCGGCCGGGTCACCATCGTCCTCTACTTCTTTCTCGAGGTGTTCGCGCTGAGCGCGCTGCGCTTCGGCTACCGCTATTTCCGCTATTCCCGCACCCGCCAGCATGCCCGTTCCGACGGTGCGGCGCCGACGCTCTTGATCGGGCGCGCGGCGGACGCGGAAGTCGTGCTGCGCGGGATCGAGAACGGCGCCATCAAGCGGCTGTGGCCGGTCGGCGTGTTGTCGCCGGCGGCTTCCGATCGCGGCCAGCAGATCCGCAACATTCCGGTGCTCGGCGGCGTCGACGACATCGAAACCGTGATCCGCGATTTCGAAAGCCGCGGAAAGCCGATCAAGCGCGCGATCATGACGCCCTCGGCGTTCGAGCCCGACGCGCATCCCGAGGCGGTCCTGATGCGCGCCAAGCGGATGGGGTTGATCGTCAGCCGCCTGCCGTCGCTGGAAAGCGGCGATGCGCCGCGGCTGACCAATGTCGCCGTCGAGGATCTGCTGCTGCGGCCGAGCGAGAAGATCGACTACGCGAAGCTGGAAAGCCTGGTGAAGGGCAAGGCCGTCATCGTCACCGGCGGCGGCGGCTCGATCGGCGCGGAGATCTGCGACCGCGTCGCGACCTTCGGCGCCGCGCGGCTATTGGTGATCGAGAACTCCGAGCCGGCACTCTACGCGATCATGGAAGCGCTGGCCGCGCGCGGGACCGGCGCTCTCGTCGAGGGCCGCATCGCCGACATCCGCGATCGCGAGCGCCTGCTGCGGCTGATGACCGGGTTCAGGCCCGACATCGTGTTCCACGCCGCGGCGCTGAAGCATGTCCCGATCCTGGAGCGCGACTGGTGCGAGGGCGTCAAGACCAACATCTTTGGATCGGTCAATGTCGCCGACGCGGCGCTCGCCGCCGGCGCCACGGCGATGGTGATGATCTCGACCGACAAGGCGATCGAGCCGGTTTCGATGCTGGGCCTCACCAAGCGCTTTGCCGAGATGTACTGCCAGGCGCTCGACCATGATCTGGCGGTGCGATCGGCCGGCAAGCCGCACATGCGGCTGATCTCGGTGCGGTTCGGCAACGTGCTGGCCTCGAACGGCTCGGTGGTGCCGAAGTTCAAGGCGCAGATCGAGGCCGGCGGGCCGGTCACGGTCACCCACCCGGACATGGTGCGGTATTTCATGACCATCCGCGAAGCCTGCGATCTGGTGCTGACCGCGGCCACGCATGCGATGACGCCGGCGCGGCCGGACGTCTCGGTCTATGTGCTCAACATGGGCCAGCCGGTCAAGATCGTCGACCTCGCCGAGCGGATGATCCGGCTGTCCGGCCTGCAGCCCGGTTACGACATCGAGATCGTGTTCTCCGGCATGCGGCCGGGCGAGCGGCTGAACGAGATATTGTTCGCAAGCCAGGAGCCGACCATCGAGATCGGCGTCGCCGGCATCATGGCCGCGAAACCCAACGAACCGCCGATGCCGACGTTACGCAAATGGCTGGCCGCGCTCGAGCAGGCGATCGAAAATAACGACCGCGGCAGGATCAGGACGGTGCTGAAGGACGCGGTGCCGGAGTTCGGATCGACCGCGGCTTGACACGCCCCACGGGCTACGGGCCTGACTTGCGGTCAAGCTTTTGTAAGCGCGGCAGCGGCGGGCCCTCAACCACAATCGATAAGAACGCACTGGCAATATGGCCAAGCATTACCAGGACCAGATCGAGGAATACTGCAAGGCCCAGGGCGTGGACATTCCCGTGGGTTTCTATAGGCATCCCGGCAGCCGGTACGCAGCAATAGATATGGATTCAAATCCGCCGAAGCTGATTGCCCGCCGTTGGTTCAAGCACGAGGACGTTGTCTATTATCTGCGGAATTTCGCGCCGGGGAGGCGAACGAGGGTTCTCGATTTCAAGGAGCGGGTCGAACTCCTCTACGACGGTGGCTCGCGGCTGCAACGAGGAAATGCGTTTTAACAGCTGGTTCGACCACTCGTCTGGCGGAATGGCGTAGCGTATTCGGTCACTTTTCACATTAAGGCGGATTACGCCTTCGGCCCGCGACGCTGAACGAGGAGCTTTAACATCCGAAGGAACCATCGGTCAGCCCGTTGGGCTCAATCCGCCGGGCTATTCAGCATTCGTACCCCAACCGTCAAAGTCGCAGTCATGTTTGAATCCCAGGATACACATCTCTCTGGTCCAATCCAAGACGGTATTATCGCTCATTGTGATTTCGCCAGTCCAGCCCGTGATTAGCTGAACTCTTGCGTTTGAAGCGGAAGGGCGGTGTTCCACCGCATAGTTCTTGCGCTTCAGCTCAGCGGCAAGAGTGGCTGCCTTTTCCACGGTGTTGGTGTAAAAGAAAAATTCAAGCTTTCGTTGCTTCTCCGGCGTCACGTTGTGTGTTCGAAGCTGCTGGAGTGTTTGTGGCGTCAGGGCCACCTGTGTTTCAAGATTTGTCTCGAATGCCTTTTGAGAAACGAAGCGCTTTGGCTGTCTTGAGAACAGATCGGACAAACCCACGTTCAGCTCCCGGCAGAAGGCGATTGAGGGCCCGCCTGCGAAGCTTGCAAAGCACGATGACGCCTGCGACGCGTCCCCTCGAACTGCAAGTTGGTTAGCGAACATTGAAATCATCCAGCTGGACTTTGGCGTTATCGTGACGGTGCAGTCCAGCACTGTCACCGAACCCGCCGTAACCCGCGCCGATCCGAACGGTGCTGAAGGACGACAGTGCCGGAGTTCGGTTCGACGGCGGCTTGACACGCCTACGGGGCAACGGGCCTCCGCACCGCATTTCGCGACAGCCAAAGGTTGCAGGCAAGACCACTTCAGCCATGCCGCCGTCATAATCTCTCCCTAAGGCTGCATTGTCCGGTGCAGGGCATGACAGAGAGCACCTGGACATTGGAATCTTCCGCGGCTGCATTGGAGGAGCGCGCTGTTTCGCTGCGCGCCGGCCGAACGCGGCGGAGTGGACCAGGGGAGAGCTGGGGCATGCGTGCAGCTCGCAGACGGTTCTGGACATCGACGGTTTCGGCCCTCTTTGCGGGCGCTGGCTTGCTCTCGTTTGCCTTCGCCCAAACCAGCCCAACTCGGGCGCCATCGGTTCCGGATCACACGATCACAACTATTCCCGCCGCGTTCGACAAAAACTGCCGCAAAGGTCGGGCCAGGCTCTATGACGAGTGCTCGGACCAATCCCGCGTCTTCGAGGCCGCGGCGCAACGGGCAGCCGTCGAGAACAAGGTTCTTCTCGTCTCCTATGGCGCCGAGTGGTGCATCTGGTGTCACGTCTTTGCAAAGTACATTCATGGAGAAAGGACGCGCTTCGAATATACCTATGGCGGCCCCGACGCTCCGGAAGCCCGACAGACATCGACGATCTTCGAGCGCGAGAAACGCGATGTCACGGCGGACGCCGCGGCGCTGAGCGCTTATGTCGCGCGCTCCTTCGTGGTCGTCCATATCGAGGGGCAGTACGCTCCCAACGGCGATGCCGTGCTGGCGCGGACGGGGGCTCCGGCTTTCAAGGGCATCCCATTCATATTCACGGTCGATCGTAAAGGCCGCTACGCAGCGGACTTCAAAAATGAGCCGGTGGAGATCCGGCGCGATACCAATG
>NZ_JBAVNZ010000586.1:0-1947 GCF_049691595.1 Bradyrhizobium sp. | reverse complement strand
CGACCCGGAATTGGGGACCTATCTCGGGTATGACGGCGAGCGGCATCCCTGCCCGTAAACTGTTTCGGCGGATCGTTGCGTTCGAAGGGCGGCGTGTCCAAAGCGCCGCCCTTTTCGTAGTGGCGTTTTCGAGCGAAAGCCTGCCCCGCACTTGGATAGCGGGGTGGGTACCGGTTCGCGTCAAGAAAGCGCGTCAAGACAGGAGACTCGAGCCTTGGTTCTGATTCGATCACAACCGGGGCTCTATGATCTCAGCGCCACGGTGACGCCACCGAGCGTCAGCACCAGGGCTGCGACTTCGCGCAGGCCAAGCGGCTCTTGCAGCATCGCGGCGGCGGCGACCACGCCGACCACCGGCACCAGCAAGGTGCCGATCGAGGCGGTGGCGGCCGGCAATCTCTCCAGCACGGCGAACCAGCAGACGTAGCACAGGCAAAACTGGATCAGCGTCATATAGGCCATCGACGCCCAGCCCAGGGATGACAGCGCCGCAAGCCGCGGATGCTCGACCAGCAGCCCGACCACGGCGATCGGCAAACAGCCGATGCCGATCTGCCAGGCCGCCAGCGACAATGGCGGCATCGCCAGCGGAAAATGCTTTGTCAGCACGGTGCCGAGCGCGACGCACACCGCGCCCGCCAGCGCGCACAACAGGCCCGGCAGTTTTGCCAGGCTGGCGTCGATCCCGTTGCCGCCGATCAGCACGGCGATGCCGGCCAGCGCCACCGCCAGCGAAACGGCGCGGAGCAGTGACAGTTTTTCGCCGAGGATCGGCCACGCCAGCAACGCGACCCAGACCGGGATCGAAATCCCCAGCACCGCCGCCTCGCTGGCCGCAAGCCACAGCAAGGCGAGCCCCATGAACGCGACCCAGCCACCGATCGTCAGCAACGACACCAGCAGCAGCCGCAGCCACATCTGCCGGGGTACGCCGAGTTTTTGCCGCCGCGCGAGGGCGATCAACGCCAGCGCGACGGCGCCGACGATGCCGCATAATCCGCGCGACGACAGCGGCGGCCACTCGGTCAAGAGATGCTTCATGATCGGGAAGTTGAGACCCCAGCCCACCGACGTGATCACGAGCAAGGCCAGACCGAGCGGCGACAGCCGGGCGCGGCCCGCCTGGGGCCTGACCATGGCCTGCCGGCGCGTCACGACCGCATCGCCAGCACGACGCCGGCAAGTGTAAAGGCCAGCGCCACGATCTGCGCGGGTCCGAGCGGCTCGTGCAGCGCGACCGCGGATGCCACCACGCCGATCACCGGCACCGCCATGGTGCCGATCGCCGCCACCGAGGCCGGCAGGCGGGCGAGTGCTGCGAACCAGCTCACATAGGCGATGCAGAACTGGATCACGGTCGAATAGAACAACAACCACCAGCCGAGCTGTGTGACATTCTCCAGATGCGTGGTCTCGATGGCGAGCCCGGCGACCGCCACTGGAAAGCAGCCGAGCCCGATCTGCCAGGCCGCGGCCGGGATCGGCGGCAGCCGCACCGGCAGTTTTTTGGCGAGCACGGTGCCGAGCGCGAATCCGATCGCGCCCGCCAGCGCCATGATGATCCCCGGCAGCTTGGCCGCGCTCGCGGCAAAACCGTTGCCGCCCATGATCGCAGCGAGCCCGGCGAACGCCATCACCAGCGCGATCGTGCGCAACAATGTCGGCCGCTCGCCGAGCACCGGCCAGGCCAGCATCGAGGCCCAGACCGGCATGGTGTAGGCGATCAGCGCGGCCTCGCTGGCCGGCAGCCACAGTAGCGCCAGGCCCATCAGCACCATCCAGGCGGTGACGTTGAGCAGCGCCGCCAGCATCAGCCGTGGCCATAGCGCGGGCGCGACCTGCAGGCTCTGCCTCCGCATCAGCGCCAGCGCGGCCAGCAGGCCGGCGCCGATCACGCCGGTGGTGCCGCGCAAGGTCAGCGGCGGCAATTCGCCGAGCAGGTATTTT
>NZ_JBAVNZ010000585.1:0-12061 GCF_049691595.1 Bradyrhizobium sp. | reverse complement strand
GGCCTGCAGGTCGGTCGGCTCGCCGCCCGACAACTCGTCGCGCATATGGATGATCGACCGCACGGTCGACCACGTCAGCCCCGCGACCTTGGCCAGGATCATGACGCCTTCCGCGCGGGTTTCGATCATCATGTTCTCGGCGATCGCGACGGTGACATTGGCCATGGCCGCGATCGCAGCATTGGTTTCGTCGAACTTGCCGGCCTCCGCGAACGAAGCCACCTGGCGTTCGTCGAGCCGGCCGTCCTCGTGCAGTGACTTGACCAGCGCATGGGTGATCGCGGCGTCGCGGGTGACCGCCGAGGGCGCGGAGCGCGCGCGCCGCGTCGCCTCGCGAACCGCGGTCGGCACTTCCCTGGCCCGCTCGGGATTGGCGGCTTCGAGCCGCTGCCGTACCGTATCGGAGGCCTTTGCCAGCAGTTTCAGATAAAGATGCCGCGGAATGGTCGGATGCAGGCCGAGGCAGGTTGCGAGATTGTCGTCTCCCTCGGCTCGATTCATAAGGCGGGTAAAGCCGCGCTCGGTGAACTCCGCGCCGGGATTGTTGACCGTGCTCTGAACCACCTCGTCGTTGCCGCGCTGCACCAGCACGTCGGTTACGGCACCACTCAGCACTTTCCGCCGTGAAATCGCCATCAGATGCGCCTGGCTCTTGCTCCGCGCATTCTCGATCAAGGCTTCGTCGTCGAGCCGCGCCGATTGCGACAGCACGGGGCCGGCGACCTCGATCATGTCATCGAATGCCAGCGCCCGGATCGTCTGCGGCGGCGCGGTGTCGATCGGGGCGAGACGATTGGAAAGCAGCGCCTTGGCCGAGGTTTCGATGTGATGCATCAGGCACTGGAACACGTCATCGAACAGCCCGATCTGCTGGTCCGAATAATCCACGGCGCCGTTGACGAACAGGTCGGTCACCCGGCGCAGGGTCTCGACCCGGCGCGCGACGGTTCCGTGCGCCAGTGTGGCCTGCAGTTCGTCGAGCAGATTTTCGGGGGCGATCGCGGGCATCGAACTCATGACTCTATCCTGGAGCGTCCAAGGGTACCGACCGGTGCCGGCTTCTCCGGCCCCGGAAGCGGAAATGGGTCGGTCAGGCGCGGGAGACACGATTGCGCCCCCCTGCCTTGGCGGCGTAAAGCGCGTGGTCGGCGCGCGCGAGCAACGTATCCGGGCTCTCATTGGGTTTCAGCGTCGCCACGCCGGCGGAAATCGTCACCTTCATGCCCGGCGAGAACGCGCTCCAGTCGAGATCGGCGACAATCGCGCGCAGCCGGTCGAGAGCCCGTACCGCGCCGTCGTCGGACAAGTCGGGCAGCACCAGCAGGAATTCCTCGCCGCCATAGCGGCCGAACCGGTCGATGCGGCGGATATTCGCGAACAGGGTGATGGCGAAGGTTCTCAGCACCTCATCCCCGGTGGGATGACCGTAGGCGTCGTTGATGCGCTTGAACCAGTCCAGGTCGATCAGCGCGATCGAACAGGGCGCTCCGCCGCGGCGGGCGCGCGCGATCTCCTCGTCCAGCATGCGCATGATGCAGCGGCGATTGAACGAGCCCGTCAATTCATCGAGCTCGGCAAGCTCCTCGATACGCTTGTAGGCTTCCTTCAGCTTCAATCCGCTCCGGTAGAGCGATTGCTTCATCGAGTTGGAAAAGATTCCGACGAACATGCAGCGCCCGATGGTCAGGGTGAACGCCAGCATCGTGGTGAAGCGTTCGAGGTAGGTGCCGTGCGGCATCGAAATCGGTTTGTCGGTCAAGAGGAACAGCGCTGCCAGACCAAGCGCCGCCGCGGTCCAGATCAGCATCGTCTGCCGCGGCGTCGCACGCAGCGAGCTGAGGCTGAACAGGACGAAAAGGGTACACAGGAACATCACGCCGACTTCCGGCGCGACAAAGGCGAAGGCGAGCACGATCATCATGCCGGCGATCGACTGCTCCACGACCAGGTAATGATCGCTGAAGCGCTCGTTGAACCCGAACTCCGAAAGCATGATGCAGAAAGCGATGAAGGTCAGGCCGCAGGCGGCATAGGCCGGGCCGATCAGCACCGGTATCGTGCCGGCACGGGCATAGAGCAGCAGGATCGCGGCATCGACGACAAGGCTGACGGCGATCATTCCCTGAATCCGGCGGCGCTGCCCGGCGCGGCGCGCCAGCATCTCCGCCGTCGGCCGGGAATCCGGGCCTTCCAGCTCGGCCGCGGTCGGAATCAGGAATGAGGACGCAGCGCTGCCCATGGTCTCGCCAGTGTGAAACTGGTCGAAAATCTAAGTGGCAAAGCCTTTAGGTTTGGTATCTTTTGGGACCGATTCTGGTCCGTTAAAACCCGCAATAATCCTCGTATTGCAACGGAAATCCGCCCCATCGCGACCGTGGGCAGGATAGCTTGAAGGCGGCTTTGCGCCGGCTCGCCGCAAGCGGCTGCTGCCTTGCGGGCCAAGCCTTGGTAAGGTCGCGCCGGTCGGCGCGATTTCCAGGGAAAGCATCTCCGTATCATGATACCAATACCTCGGCTTCGCGCGTTCTCGCCTGCAGGAAGGCTCCCGAACCTTCTGTGGCGGAAGTCACACATGCGGCCAGGTCATTGCTGTACTGTGAAGAATCGTGCCTTCCGCGTCGAACCAGTCGCGGCCTGCGTCCGACAAACCTTTCGAGACGGCCATTGAGCGCGGCACAGGCGACTTCCGACGAGGTTCTGATCGCCCGGATCGCTCAAGGCGACCGGCTCGCCATGCAAGTGCTGTATGGAAGGCACCATGTCAGGGTGTTTCGTTTCGGGCTGCGGCTCGTGCGGGACGAACAGGTTGCGGAGGATCTCATCAGCGAGGTTTTCCTCGATGTGTGGCGTCAGGCTGGCAAGTTCGAAGGCCGATCCGCCGTTTCAACCTGGCTGCTGGCGATTACGCGGTTCAAGGCCCTTTCCGCGCTACGGCGCCGGAAGGACGTCGGACTGGACGAAGAGGCCGCGAACGCGATCGAGGACACCTCCGACGATCCGGAATTGGTGGTGCAGAAGAAGGATACCAGCCAAGCGCTGCGCAAGTGCCTGACGTCGCTTTCGCCGCAACATCGGGAGATCGTCGATCTCGTCTACTACCACGAGAAGTCCGTGGAAGAGGTGGCTGAAATCGTCAGTATTCCGCAGAACACCGTGAAGACGCGCCTGTTTTATGCGCGCAAGAAATTGGCCGGACTGCTCAAGGCAGCCGGCATAGAGCGAGGCTGGCCGTGATGGCAACAAGCAAGAAAATGCCGGATCGAGAGCCCGGCGAAATCGAGATGCTGCTGCCATGGCATGCGGCCGGCACGCTGAACCCGCGCGACGCACGCCGCCTCGACGAGGCGCTCGTGCGCGATAGCGAATTGTCGAGGCAATATGCCGTGATCCGCGAAGAATACGCCGAGACCATCCGCCTCAACGAGAGCCTGGGTGCGCCATCCGTGCGCGCCATGCAGAAACTGTTTGCCGCGATCGATGCCGAGCCCGTGCGCAAGCCGTCGGCGTCGTCCAACATCTCGGTGCGGATATCGGAGTTTTTCGGAAAATTGTCGCCGCGCACGCTGGCCTGGTCGGCGAGCCTCGGCGCGGTTGCGCTGTTGTTGCAGGCCGGCGTGATCGGCGCGGTGCTGATGAAGAACCAGACGGCTTCGTTCCAGACCGCGTCGTTGAGCACGAGAGAGCCGTCGCCGGCACTCACCCGCGATCTGGGCGCCGCGCCACCGCGCCTTTTGGTCCGGTTCACGCCGGAGGCGCGCATCGCCGACATCACGGCGCTGCTCGACAATTATCAGGCCTCGATCGTCGAAGGCGCCAGGGGCGGCCTGTTCCGGGTGCAGTTCGGCAACAGCGCGATGGGCAAGAACGACCTCGCCGCGCTGATCGGCAGGCTGCAGAGGGAAAAGATCGTCAGTCTCGCGGTGGAGACGCCGTGACGGCGCGCGGCGTGCTGCGCCAAGCTGAGGTTGCATGACCCGCGATCTCCTGAACTGGCGGATGAAGACGGTGGTGACGTTGACCGCTGCGGCATTGCCTTTCGCCTGTCTTGCGCCTTCACCGGTTCACGCGCAGAACATCATGCGTTCGCCGGGCATCAATATCAATTCACGGGTGCCGACGATCAATTCCACGGTCGCGCCGCGGATCGATCCGAACATCGCGGGCCGGTCCAGCGTGCCGGTCAATACCATCGCACGAACGCCTTCACTGCGGGCTGGCGCGACGGGCTCGGCGATGCGGACGGGCCTGCTGTCGGGGCTTTCCTATGCGCGCTATCCGCATAACCTCTATCCGGCCTGCGACTACGCCTATCGCGGCAGCGATGGCGAATGCTTCGATCGTCCGGTGGCCGCGACCGATGGCGGCGGCAACGGTTCTTCGGCCAAAAAAAGCAGGAACAGCGGCCCGCGCGGCAATGCGCCGCAGAACGCGATCAATCTGCGCGCCGTTGCCAATGAACTGGTCGCGGAAATCGACGGCGCGTTGACCGACGCGCAGGCCGATGCGCTGGCACGACGTCATGGCCTGAGGCGAGTCGGATCGCAGAGTTTTGCGCTTCTTGGCGCCACCATCGGCCTGTTCCGCATCACCGATCGCCGCCCGGCGGAGGTGGTGCGCCGCGAACTGGCGGCCGACGGCAGCGTCCGTTCGGTGCAACCCAATTTCCGTTATCTGCTGCAGGATCAGAAGATCGTATCGACCGAGGGCGATCCCGCGCAATACGCGCTGGCGCAGCTCCGATTGCCGCAGGCGCATACGCTTGCCCGCGGCATGAACGTCACCATCGCCGTGATCGATTCGGGAATCGACGCCAGACATCCGGAACTGGCGAATTCGATCGCCGACACCTTCGATGCGCTCGGCAGCATGCAAGGTCCACACACTCACGGCACCGGCATCGCCGGCGCGATCGCCGCGCATGCGAAACTGATGGGAAGCGCGCCGGAGGCGAGAATTTTGGCGATCCGCGCATTCGGCGCGGCGGCAGGCGGCGCGGAAAGCACCAGCTATGTGATCCTCCGGAGCCTCGACTACGCAGCGCTGCATGGTGCGCAGATCGTCAATATGAGTTTCGCCGGCCCGAAGGATCCCCTGATCGAGCGTGGTATTGCCGCGACCGCGGCCAGGGGCATCCTGCTGGTGGCCGCCGCCGGCAATGCCGGGGCGAAATCGCCGCCGCTTTATCCGGCCGCCAATCCCAACGTGATCGCGGTGAGCGGCACCGACCCGCAGGACAAATTGTTCGCGGCCTCGAACCGCGGCAGTCATGTCGCGCTCGCGGCTCCCGGCGCCGATATTTTCCTGCCGGCGCCGGACGGCAAATACCAGATGACATCAGGTACGTCGTTTTCCGCCGCTTATGTCAGCGGCATCGCGGCGCTGATGCTGGAGCGCAATCCGGCGTTGAAGCCGAACGAGACGCGCGCGATTCTGACGAATACCGCCCGCGACCTCGGCGCCCCCGGCCGCGACGATTTGTTCGGCGCCGGCGAGGCCGATGCTTTCGCAGCGGTGACCGCCGCTATCGCCGCGCCGGCGGTGCCGGTTGCCGCCGCCAAAAATGCTCCGCCGGCAGAACCGACGCCGGATCGCAATAACGCTTCCGTGAGCAGGGCCCCGATCGAGCCAGCGCCGGCAGTGGCATCGGACAAATCGGTCGCAATCGGCGCCAATCGTCCCGCCGTGCAGTGATTTTCGGCGCCGGAGACCCCGATCGGCGCCGCGGCCGCCCGGCAGAAAGTTAAAAAATCGCCTGATGTCTTGAACGTGCCGCGAGCCTGCTGCGACTAATTTTCGTGGGAGCGGGCAATCCCTCCCCATCGGCTGTATTCGGCGCGAGCGCCCATCCACCCCAAGCGCCCATATGGCTTGACCCGTCCGGTCGTCCCCCCGGACGGGTCTTCATTTCGATCTCACATTTTCTGTCCTGCTTCAAAAGGCGATCGGGCGACCGCGCGTCGGGGCCATGGCGGTCCGCGGCTTGATCATGGACAGGGAGAACAGCATCGATGCGACCTTCCCTTGCGGGGAGCTATTGGCCATGGGCGCCTGCTGGACAACAGGCAAGTTTTCCACAGAATATAACTGTCACGTCCAATTGATTCGGTTCGGTTGCGTCTGCGTCCGTTTTCTTCTTACGGGCAATTTTATGACAGATCGAACGGATGTGGCGCGGGGCCGCGACCTCGTCGCGCGCTGGTGTGCTCTCGCGGAGCGGCGGCTGGAATATCTCACGGAACTGTTCGAGACCGGGCGCTGGCGTCGCTATCACGGCGAACGGGCAATTCTCGAGAACATCCGGGAAGCCAAAGCCACGGTCGAGATATGGCGCGATCTGCAGACGCGCGAGGCGTCGCTGGATAATTCCGCCGTCGATTTCTCCTGGCTTGGCCGCGCCCGGCCGACGCTGCCGCGCGCCGACTATTTGCAGGACCGGGCGTCGCGGCTTCAATCGCAGCCGCCGGCCAAACCAGGGCTGCATGTCGTTGCCGGCGACGCCGGAGCCGCAAAGGTTGCCGCGGACGAAATGCCCGCCGCACCGGACTTGCCTGCCGTTCCGGTCGCACAGCCCGCCGCGGCGCTCACGCTCGACCTCGACGTGATGCAGCGACGCTATCCGCTGCTGCGAAACGTGCTGTGATCGTCGTCGCGGCGAACGCCGGGACCGATACGCCGCGGCCTATCAACAGGACGATGGGGTAGTTAGCTTCCGCCGCAGCCGGGACGGTGGTTACGGGCCCCCCGCGGGAGGCGACATAAAGGCTCTATCTGCGCACCGCGTTCGTTCCGATCACCACCTGCGCGTAGCGCTGGGCGCCTTCGGCGGTGAGGTCGGTGGTGATCGCGCGTGCGTGGTCGAGCCCGACCACGGCGCCGCGCGGCGTTCCCGAAATCATGTTGCTGTCGACCAGTGCTGCGCCGGCGCCCGGCACCACCGACACGCCGACGCCGATAAAGGCGTCGCGGATCACATTGCCCGTGATGGCGATGTCGCGCAGATATTTGCCCCAACCGGCGACGATGCCGAAAGCCGGCGCGTTCTCGATGACATTGCCGGTAACGGAGGCGTCGGCCTCGACATAGATTCCGATGCCGGCGTCGTCGTCGGGCGCGGTGCCGATCGGCCGCTTCGGAACGAGGTTGCGGATGATATTGCCCTGGACCACCGCGATGCGGCCGCCCTCGTTGAAATTGCAGACGGAGACGCCGACGGCCGCGCCATCGACGGTGTTGTTGGCGATCACGGCGCCTTCGAACGCGAATTCCGAATAGAGCGCGACCTCGCGGACATTGCTGACGCTGTTGCCCGTAATCTGGATGCCGGACGCCGAATTGCCGCGCACCGCCGAATAATCGCAGTTGCGGATCCGGTTGCCGCGCACGATCACATTGCCGGCGCGGAAGGCGTTGATGGCGTTGCCATGCTGCCCGGAGCCGCCGGGGCCGGCCTTGATATCCTCGATGCGGTTGTCCGCGACCAGCGTGCCGTCATCGCCTGTCGCGGTGCGCAGGATCTCGATGCCGTTGTCGTCGGTCCCGGCAATGGTGTTGCGCGAAACGATCAGGCCATGCGCATCGAACGACACCAGCGCCGATGTCGCGATATTGGTGAAGATGTTGCCGCTGATGTCACCGGAGACCTGCTCGAGCCAGACGCCGTTGCCGCCGCTGCCGACGATCTCGCAATCGGCGATGCGGATGTTCCGCCCGCCGATGCAATGCACGAGGCCGCGCCGGGTCGGCAGCGGAATGCTGCCGCCATCGAGCGTGATGCCGGACAGGCCGAGGTTGTCGGTGCCTTCGCCCTGCAGCATCGAGGCGCCGCCATTGAAGAAAAGTTTGGTCGCGCCGCGCACGCCGACGAGCTGTGCGCCGCTGTGCAGGCGCAGCATGCCGGTGCGATAGATGCCTGATGGCAGCGCCAGCGGCACCTGCGCGCGCGCGGCGTCGTCGATGGCCCGCTGCAGGTTTTTGGTCTGATCGTCCGGACTGCCGGGGCGGACGCCATAGTGCGTGACGTCGCGGCCGAGCGCGGAGGTGAGCGGCGCCGCGTGTGCGCTGTTCTGCACCATCGCGAGCGCGCCCGCCGCGCCGGCGGCGGATGCTCCGATCAGATGACGGCGGTTCACGTCCATGGAATGACCTTCGCGAAGCGCGCATTTCGCATTCGCGCGCAACAGATAGCGCGAAAAGCGGCGATGCATGGTGAAGGTGAGCGCGAAAGCCGGCAATTGTCGAGGTAGGGTTAATGTCGGCCGAGTATCTGGAGTTGGAATCACGGAGATCGTGTCCCGGACGCGGTGCAGCGTTCTTCACGATGCACCGCAGAGCCGGGACCTGCTTGACCCCGGATCAGCAGCGCACCGCTTCGCGCTGCGCAGCATCCGGGGAACGCCCTTCAGAATGTGCAGCAATCCGCATTGCCCCTCGTGTCAGCTTCGCCATCTCCAGCAGCATCGCTTCACCGGCATCGACCAGTTCTTCCAGCGTGATGCGTGAAAAACCCTTGCGCCGGGAGCTGCCGTCGCGCGCGAGCAACGGCACATGCACGAACGAGGCAAGGCGCAGGTCATCGTCGTTGCCAACCGCCTCGATCGCGCGCCAGCTCAAATAATTGCAGAGATAGCTGCCGGCATCGCGCGAGATTCGCGCATCGATTCCGGTGCCGGTGGCGGCACGGAGCAGTTTGAAAGCATGAGGGCCGAACATCCTGGCGTCGGCGCCATCGGCAATCGATCCCTTGCGCGACCGCGTGCGATCGGCGTCCGGCCATAACGTGGTCACCGCGTTGCGGGCGCGGGTTTCGACCCGAACGTGCGCGGTGCGGTCCGCAAGGCCGAACATCAGCAACGCCCGCGGCCGGTGTCTGGCCAGCAGCTCTGGCAATTCGCGGTCGACGGTCGCGTAGCTGACGTGGAAAATATGGCCGATGCGTTCGACCTCATCGAAAGCCGGGCGCCGCAGCCGCGACAACCGCGCCACCAGCGGCCCGGTCGGATTGAAGGGCGCGCCAGGAAACGGGCCAAAGCCGGTGATGAGGATTCGGAGTTTTTCGGTCATCGCAGCATCTCCGCGATCTGTTCGGCGGCAAGCGCGGGCGTGATGCGGCCATCGGCGACCTCGGCCTCGATCTTCTTCACCCTGGCACGGATCGCCGGGTCGGCGCGCAGCCGCGCCATCATCCGCTGCTCCAGCATCGACCACATCCACTTGACCTGCTGCTCGCGCCGCCGCGCGGCGAATTCTCCCGACGCATTCATCGCGGTGCGATGATCCAGGATTTTCTGCCACAGTTTTTCGATGCCGGCGCCGGTCAGCGCCGAATAGGTTTCCACCGGCGGGTGCCAGTGTTTCGAGCGGGGGCTCAGGATATGCAGCGCGCCGCGATATTCGGCCGCCGCCAGATTGGCGCGCTTGATGTTGTCGCCGTCGGCTTTGTTGATCGCGATCATGTCGGCGAGTTCGACCAGGCCCTTCTTGATGCCCTGCAGCTCGTCGCCGGCGCCCGGCAGCATCAGCGCCAGGAAAAAATCCGTCATGTCGCAGACCGCGGTCTCCGATTGCCCGATGCCGACGGTCTCCACCAGCACCACGTCGAAGCCTGCCGCCTCGCAGAGCAGCATCGCCTCGCGGGTTTTGGCGGCGACGCCGCCCAGCGTGCCGGCGGCCGGCGAGGGGCGGATATAGGCATGGTCGGAGGCGGAGAGCCGCGCCATCCGGGTCTTGTCGCCGAGGATCGAGCCGCCGGTCCGCGACGAGGACGGGTCCACCGCGAGCACGGCGACCCTGTGGCCGCGCGCGATCAGGAACATGCCGAGCGCGTCGATGGTGGTGGACTTGCCGACCCCGGGCGCGCCGGTGATGCCGACCCGCACGGCCTTGCCGGTGTCCGGCAGCAGCGCCTGCACCATCTCCCGCGCCGCCGCCTGATGATCGGCGCGCCGGCTTTCGATCAATGTGATCGCGCGCGCCAGCGCCGCGCGGTGGCCCGAGCGGAGGTCTTTTGTCAGTAGGTCGATGTCGATAGAGGCGTTATTTGGCAGGGGCATGCCCTCGGTTTACAACGGCAGGGCGCGGCAGGCGAGGGGGGCGCGTGGTCGATGATTTGGGGGGACGCGATACACACAGGCGTCATCCAGGATGACGATTACTCAGCCGGGTTCCCGAAGGTGCCGTTCTGCGCATACTTTGAGCGGCATGAGCTTGTCTTGCGATATCGTCCAAAGAAGGTTGGTTTCAATACGATCGCGTGCATTTTCAAGGCGATCACCAATGTCGGCAATGACTTGCCAATCGACGCCATTCTCGACGGCTTTGAGGTTCGCAGGAATGTGGCCCGACGCGATGCTGATAATCTCGAGCAGCCGCTCCAAAGCCAGCCGTCGCATCCGATCATTAGCGAGCGCATCCTGCGAAATTTCATGCAGTTCCTCTTGAACGGCGTCAATCGCCGACAAGATATGAGCGAAGCGATCGGCTGTGAATGGAACGGCATCTGATTCCGTCATTAGCCAGCCGCTCATCGTGGTCACCCCAATTTAATTAGCTCGGTCAGCTACTCCGCTGCCTCGCTATGGCCGAGCCGCGCATTGAGCTTGTGGATCAGCTCCTCGGCGGCGTCGGCAATCACGGTGCCCGGCGGGAAGATCGCCTCGGCGCCCGCCTTGTAGAGCGCGTCGTAATCCTGCGGCGGCACCACGCCGCCGATGATGATCATGATGTCCTCGCGGCCCTGCTTCTTCAGCGCGGCCTTCAGTTCCGGCACCGCGGTCAGATGCGCCGCCGCCAGCGAGGAGACGCCGAGGATGTGGACGTCGTTCTCGACCGCCTGCCGCGCCGCTTCCTCGGCGGTGGCAAACAGCGGCCCGATATCGACGTCGAAGCCGACATCGGCAAAGGCGGAGGCGATCACCTTCTGGCCGCGGTCGTGGCCGTCCTGGCCGATCTTGGCGACCAGGATGCGCGGGCGGCGGCCCTCGGCGTCCTCGAACGCATCGATCAGCGCCTGCACCTTTTCGACCCGGTTGGACATGCCGGATGCCTCCCGCTTGTAGACGCCGGTGATGGATTTGATTTCGGCGCGATGCCGCCCGAACACTTTTTCCATGGCGTCGGAAATCTCGCCGACGGTGGCCTTGGCGCGGGCGGCGTCGATCGCCAGCGCCAGAAGATTGCCGTTGCCTTCGCCGGCCGAACGGGTCAGCGCCGCCAGCGCGTCATCGACGTCTTTCTGGCTGCGCTCATTCCTCAGCCGCGCCAGCTTGTCGATCTGCAAGCGCCGCACGGTGGAATTTTCCACCTTCAGCACCTCGATCGGCGCCTCGTCGACCGGCTTGTATTTGTTGACGCCGATCACCGCCTGCCGGCCGGCGTCGATCCGCGCCTGGGTCCTGGCGGAGGCCTCTTCGATCCGCAGTTTGGGCACGCCGGCTTCGATCGCCTTGGCCATGCCGCCGAGCGCCTCGACTTCCCTGATGTGGCCCCAGGCTTTTGCCGCGAGATCGCGGGTCAGCCGCTCGACATAACAGGAGCCACCCCAGGGATCGATGATGCGGGTAGTGCCGCTCTCCTGCTGCAGGAACAGTTGCGTGTTGCGCGCGATCCGGGCCGAGAAGTCGGTCGGCAATGCCAGCGCCTCGTCGAGGGCATTGGTGTGCAGCGACTGGGTGTGGCCTTGGGTTGCCGCCATCGCCTCGATGGTGGTGCGCATCACGTTGTTGAAGACATCCTGCGCGGTCAGCGACCAGCCCGAGGTCTGGCAATGCGTGCGCAGCGAGAGCGAGCGCGGGTCCTTCGGGTTGAACGGCTTCAGAAGCTTCGCCCACAAGAGCCGCGCCGCCCGCATCTTGGCCACTTCCATGAAAAAGTTCATGCCAACAGCCCAGAAGAACGACAGCCGCGGCGCGAAGCGGTCGACATCGAGGCCCGCGGCGAGGCCGGCGCGGAGATATTCGACGCCGTCGGCGAGCGTATAGGCGAGTTCGAGGTCCTGCGTCGCGCCGGCCTCCTGCATGTGATAGCCGGAAATCGAGATCGAATTGTACTTCGGCATCTTCTGCGA
>NZ_JBAVNZ010000584.1:0-1627 GCF_049691595.1 Bradyrhizobium sp. | reverse complement strand
GCGCGCCGCGCTTGCGGCGTGGTGCGCTGCTGATCCGGGGTCCACCGTTCCCGGTCGCACCTGGGTCCCGGCTCTGCGGCGCATCGTGAAGAACGCTGCACCGCGTCCGGGAAACGAGAGCCTTGCAAAATGGATGTCACCTCCGGGTTCGCTTCGCACCCAGGAACTGCGTTCCGCCGTCAATCCACCACGATCTTCACCCGGTCGCGCGGCTTGACCTGGGCGTGGGAGTCGAGGCCGTTCAACGCGCGAAAGCGTTCCGCCGGGCGGTCGATGCCGGCCATGCGGTGCGACAGCGATTCCACGGTGTCGCCGGGCTGCACGGTGATGACCTTGATGCGCAGCGGCCTGGCCGCCTGGATTTCCTCGAGCGTCAGGCGGCGGAACGAATTCACGGTCTCGCGCGCATTGCGGTCGCTTTCGGTGGTCTTCTGTCTTGCCGCGAAGATGAAGCGGTAGACGTCGCTGCCGAAGCGCAGCGCATAGACCTTGAACTGCCACTGCTCGCCGCGCGCGGTGGCCGAGGCCGCCGGAAAACCGTTGATGGTGAGATCCTCGGTTGAAGCCTTGTCGACGCCTTCCATCCAGCCCGAACTCAGATAATCGCCGAGCGACTGTTCGGCCGGCACCCGCACCACGTCGAAGCGCATCGCTTGCGTGCCGCCCTCGCGCACCCCGATCACCGCCTGCGCGGTATTGTCGAGCGTGAACGTATCGGGCGCCGCGAAGGTGAAGCCGAGCTTGGGATGCAGGAAACGCCGTCCGCGCACGAAACCTTCGCTGGGGTCCTCGCCATAGACGATGTTGTCGATCGCCGCGAGATAGGTCTCGCGATCACGTTCGCTGCTTTCCGGCGAGGCGTATTGCCGCGCGGTGGCTTGCGCATTCCGGACGCGCTCGGGCGTCGCCGGATGCGAGGAGAGGAAGTCCTGCGCGCGCGGATCGAGCGCGGTCTTGCCGACCTTCAGCGCGGCGTTGCGCTCCATCGCCGACAGGAAGCGCGATGCGCCAAAGGGATCGAAATGCGCGCGGGCGGAAATGCCGACGCCGATTCCATCGGCCTCGAATTCCTGGGTGCGTGAGAAGCTCGCCATCGTCAGCTTGGTTTTGGCCAGCGCCAGCGCGGTCAAGTCGGGATCGCTGCTCATGTCGGTGACGACGCGGGTCACCACCGCCGCCTGCCGCGCCTGGTCCTCGCGGATCGAGGCGTGCTTGGCCAGCACGTGCGCCATCTCGTGGCTCAGCACCGAGGAAAGTTCCGAGGTATCGCTCGCCAGCGCGATCAGGCCGCGCGTCACATAGAGCTGGCCGGTCGGCAGCGCGAACGCGTTGACCGCGCCGGAATTGAGGATCGTCACCTTGTAGGCCTGATCGGGGCGATCGGAGGCCGCGACCAGCCGGTCGACGGTCTTGCCGATCAGGGCTTCCAGCTTCGGATCTTCATAGGTGCCGCCATAGGAGGAAAGGATGCGTTCGTGCTCGCGCTCGGTCGCGGGCGTTTGCGCCACGTTGCGATTCGGCTTCGCCGACGCCGTGGTCGCGGGCGAAGCGTTCTGGAACCGCGCCATGTCGCCGCAGGCCGACAGCGCCAAAGCCAGGCACAATAAGGCTGCCGCCGCCCGAAGGC
>NZ_JBAVNZ010000583.1:0-4474 GCF_049691595.1 Bradyrhizobium sp. | reverse complement strand
CGCGAAACCCATCCGCCGCCGAACGCCGAGCTCGCGATCGAGGGTATCGTCGCCCAGCTCGGCGGCCAGCCGGCCGACCTCGCCGAGGTCACGCTGGACATGACCGGCATTCCCACCTTCAGCCAGCGCGTCTACGAGGTCACGCGCCGCATTCCGCGCGGCGAGACCCGCAGCTATGGCGAACTTGCCGCCAGCATGAGGGTTTCCGGCGCCATTCATGCGGTCGCGCGGGCGATCGTACAGGCGATCGCCTGCAACCCCTTTGTGATCATCGTGCCCTGCCACCGTGTGCTCGAGGCCGGCAATTACGCCGACAAGATCTCGCCGCACGGCGGCACCATCTCCAAGCGGCGGCTGCTCTCGATCGAAGGCGCGCAGGCGACCGCCAGCAAGACGCTGTTCGAGGTGCTGCTTCCCGTTGCTCCGCTGCGCCCGCAGGGCTAGAATCGCGGCATGACGGCGACGACGCTGCTTCACGGCAAATCCATTTCGGTATTCGACTTCCGCTGCGGCTTCGGGCCGGGCGACAAGCCGTTTGCCGAACAGCACCGCTGCCACTCGATCTCCTATGTGCGCAAGGGCAGTTTCGGCTGCCGCAGCCGCGGCAAGTTCCACGAGCTGGTGGCGGGGTCGGTCCTGATCGGCCATCCCGGCGACGAATATACCTGCACCCATGAGCACGTCCGCGGCGACGAATGCCTGTCGTTTCACCTCAGCCCCGAGCTGGTGGAGGCGATCGGCGACCGCAAGGAAATCTGGCAACTCGGCGCGGCGCCGCCGCTGCCGGAATTGATGGTGCTCGGCGAACTGGCGCAGGCCGCGGCCATCGGCAACAGCGATATCGGCCTCGACGAGGTCGGACAGATGCTGGCCGACCGCTTCGTCGAAATCGTCTCCGGCAAGCCGCGCAAGGCCACGCCCGTCGCCGCCCGCGACCGCCGCCGCGCGGTGGAAACCGCGCTGTGGATCGACGCCAACTCGCACCGGCCGATCGGTCTGGAGGATGCCGCCGGGCAAGCCGGCATCAGCCCGTTCCATTTCCTGCGGCTGTTCGCGGGCGTGCTCGGCGTCACCCCGCATCAATATCTGCTGCGCTCGCGGCTGCGCCACGCCGCGCGGCGGCTGGCCTGCGACGACAGCCCGATCACCGGGATCGCCTATGACGTCGGCTTCGGCGATCTCTCCAACTTCGTGCGCAGCTTCGGCCGCGCCGCGGGCGCCTCGCCGCAGAAATTCCGCCGGGCCTCGCGCGGGATGCGCAAGATTTTCCAAGAACGCCTTGCCCGGCACTGACTAGGGTCGCTCCAGGCCGCGCGTCAGCGACGCGCTTTCACCGGAGAAACTCATGTACGACCACATCGGATTGCGCGTCGGCGATCTCGACACCAGCGTGCGCTTCTACACCGCGGCGCTGAAGCCGCTCGGCTACGAGCTGTGCTCGCGGGACGACAATGGCGCGGGATTTGGGCCGAAAGGCGCGCCGGCGCTCTGGCTTCATCTGCACAAGGGCAAGGCCGGCACCGGCGCCCATGTCGCCTTCCGCGCGCCCGACCATGCCGCGATCACCAGGTTTCACGCCGAAGGCCTCAAAGCCGGCGGCCGCGACAATGGCGGCGCGGGACCGCGGATCGATTACAGCCCGACCTATTACGCGGCGTTTTTGATCGACCCCGACGGCAACAATGTCGAGGCGGTTTGCACGTAGGCCGCGTAGCCCGCTCCAACCGCCGTCATTGCGTCTTGCTCACGACAGCGCAGGCCGCGCGGTTGGAAGGGAGTCGCGGCTCGGTCCCCACCGGGTCAGGATCACGCTCGCACACGACAGCACGCCGAGCACGGCCATCGAGGCCGCGGCCAGCGCGAAGAAGTTTTGGGCGGTGGCGCCATGCGCCGACAGAAAGAGGCCGCCGGCGGCGATGAACGACAGCCGCGCGGTTTGCGCCAGCACCGGGCCCAGCACCTTGGCCGCGCCCTGGGAGGAGAAATACATCGACATCGCGAGCCCGATGAACGCGTACATCGGCGCCGCCGTCGACAGATATTGCCTGCTCGCCGCGCGCACGCCGGCATCGCTGGTGAAGATGTTGACCCAGAGGTCGGGAAAGATCGCGATCAGGGTTCCGATCGCGCCGACCAAACAGAACGAGACAACGCCCGCGGTCCAGGCGATCCGCCGCGCCCGCGCGATGCGTCCTGCGCCGACCGCCATGCCGATCATCGGCACCGAGGCGATGCCGATCGCGAACGCGACCGAAGTCAACATGAATTCGAGCCGCGCGCCGATGCCGTAGCCGGCCAGAATCTCGGTGCCGAAGCCTGCCAGCATGTGGGTGAAGATGCTGATGGTCAGCACCGATTGCAGCGGCGAGAAGCAGGAGACGGCGCCGACCCTCAGAATGTCGATGAAGACAGCCCACTGGATGTGAAGTCCGCTGATCTTCGGAATGACGCGCGCCCGCCCGGAGAACAGATACCAGGACATCACGGAGATGCTGATCGAATAGGCGATCAGCGAACCGGCGGCGACGCCGCGCATGCCGAATGGCGGCACCGGACCGAGGCCGAGGCCGAGCGTGCCGCCGAGGATGATCTGCCAGATCGCGGACGAGAGAATCATCAGCGATGGCAGCTTCATGTTGCCGGTGCCGCGCAAAATTCCCGCCATCGTATTCATCAGCCAGGGCAGCACCGCGCCGCCGAAAAAAATCTGCGCATAGGCGACGGCCTGCGCCAGCACATTGCCGCGGCCGCCGAGCAGTTCCAGCAATTCCGGGCCGAACATCAGCATGCCCAGCATGAAGGTCAGCCCGAAGCCGAGGCCGATCAGCAGCGCATGCGCGGCAAGCCGCGAGGCGCGTTCGGTATCGCCGGCGCCAAGCGCCCGCGCGATGGCGGAAGCGACGCCGCCGCCCATCGCGCCGCCCGACATCGTCATGGTCAGGATCACGATCGGAAACACCAGCGCCATCGCCGCCAGCGACTCGACCCCGAGCCGGCCGATATAGGAGGTCTCGGCGATCACGACGCAGGTGCCGGCGCTGAGCGCGATCACGTTCGGCCAGGCCAGCCACAACAGCGTGCGCAGGATCGGACCATCGAGCAGCGCATTCTTCGCCGGCGCTTCCGGCGGCGGCAGCGGACGCTCATCCTCGTCTACGGGTATTTCGGCAACGCCGATATCGGACATTTCTGCTCCTGGCCGCGCCGACTTCCTGCCGCGACGCGTTCTCCTAGCACGATCAGGCGCAATTCCACGTGCGCGGAGCGCAATGGGGGCCTGCACGATTGCAGGCGAGCGCTCGCTTCAGCCGATCGACCAGACCAAGGGCGCGTTACCGCCGGCCGCTGCTTTCAAATGAACCGGAATGTGCCGGCCACAACCCGCCGCGAGGCCCTGGAACAATCCCTCCAGAACTCTTGCGCAGGCCGGATGATAGTCGCTGACATCGGCCATCAGCTTCCAGCTCTGCTGGCGGATTTCAAACGCACCATGGGACTCGCTGACATCGGCGACATCGTCCTGCGCCTCGAACAGGACGGCCAGGAACGCGGCGAAACTCCTTGCGGTTCCGCGGTGAGCGGCGAAGGCGCGCGCGATCTCGTCGAAATACTGCATGCCGATCAGCTTGCCGGTCAGGTGCAGCAGGTAGCCGGCATCCTCAGGACCGAACAATTGCACCATCACAGGAGCCGCGGTCCGCACATATTCCATCGCATAATTGCGATAGGCTTTTTCCAGCCGCGGCCTTGGCCAGCTCGCAACCGGCAAGGCCGGCGCGGCGGCGGGATCGAACAATGGCGCCTCGAGATGGCGCGCAAACACCAGCCGCTGATCGAGCTGCAGCGGACGATCATACTCGCAATAATAGCCTTCGAGCCCGTCCTGACCGTCGACGCTCTGCTTGGTGCAGACGAAGCCGAGTTTCAAATTGCCGAGCGCCACGCCGTTATTGGCATGCCATCCGCGCAGCATCGCGCGCGAGACCTCACCGGGCACGCCGCAGATCGCGGTGCCGCGCCAGATCCAGCGCGGCGGCGGATAGCGGATCCAGGCCTTGCGGTTGGTCTCGTGCATGTATTCGACAGGCACGCCGCCGATCCAGTTGGAGAGGTAATGATATTGCGCCGCCGCCACCGCCGGCGGCAGATGACTCAACCCCAGTTTCTCGAGCCCGGGCAGGAAACGCTCCTGCCGCTGGCGGCGAAACACCCGGAACACGAATTCGGCGGCGTCCGCCGTGCCGCGCCGCGTCACCACGGTGAGAATGAGTCCGGTGAAAAAGGCGTGGTAGAGATCGGCGAGGCCGCGCCATTTCAGCCATTGCGCCTCGTGCGCGTCGCCGTATTGCTGTCCGCTCATATTACTCCAGGTGCTTCCTTGTTGGTGGGGAGCATATATCAGGCGTCATTGCGAGCGCCAGCGAAGCAGTCCGTCGAGCCCCAAAGGAAGAACGGATTGCTTCGTCGTTGACAC
>NZ_JBAVNZ010000582.1:0-3782 GCF_049691595.1 Bradyrhizobium sp. | reverse complement strand
GTTGGTGTTCGACCGCTCCGGCAGCATGTCGATGGACGATGGCACGGGGCGTTCCAAGATCGAAGCGGCACGCGACGCGGTGTCGCTGTTCGTGCAATTGGTGAAGGCCGGGACCGGCAACCGCGCTGGACTCGTCTCCTTCAGCACGACGGCCAGTTCGCCGGTGGATTTCGCTATCGCCAACGTCACCGGCGGCACGAAGGCGGCGCTGATCGGCCCGGCACCTTATTCGGGCGGCATCGTCGGGGCCTTGACGCCGGGGGGAGCCACCACGATCGGCGGCGGTCTTGATGCTGCGCACGCGCAGTTTCCCGTCGCCGGGACCAATCCGAGAGCGATCCTGCTGCTGACGGACGGCCTTGAGAATACGGCGCCGATAGTAGCAAACGTCGAAGCCGCGCACACGCTCGACGGAATCACCGTCCATGCAATCGGGTTCGGAACGGAATCGAGTTTGGATGGCGCGCTGCTCACGGCGCTCGCGAACGCGCACGGCGGCATGTACATGCGCGCCGGCGGGGGCCTGGCGCTTGAGAAGTTCTTCTCGAACGCGTTCGGCAACATCTTCGAAGCCGGCATCCTGATGGATCCGGAGTTCGATCTGCCGGCCGATCAGCCGTCGGGCAAAGCGATCCCCTTCCGGGTTTGCGGCGAGGAGACGATCACGGCGGTGGCGGGCTGGGACCGCGCGGATGCGTCGCTGTTCCTTGAGGTGACCACGCCGGGTGGCGTCGTGATTACCGGCGGGACGGCGGGCGTTGAAGCCGCGTTCGGAAGAACCTGGACGTTTTTGCGAATCAAGCTCCCGTTTTCCGGCGAGCGCGATGGCCTCTGGAGCGTCAACGTGGTCCGGCCAGGCGGCGGAGGGGAGTTCCCGCCGCCAGCTCCCGCGCTGCGTTACTTCATCAATGTGATCCCCACGGGCGGGCCGCGGATGACGCGGTTTGCCGATGCACGGCGTTACTATACCGGCGATCCCATCAATCCCATCGTGCTCGTGCGGCACGACAATGGCGGCTGGCCGGACGGCATGAAGGCGACGTTGACGGTCACGCGCCCCGACGCCGGCGTGGGCAATGTGCTGAGTGAGGCCGGGCTGGGCTCGCCGGGCACGCTGGATGCCGACTTCATTCCCGCCCGTCAGGCCACGCTCCAGGCCCTCGAGAAGGCGCAAGGAAGACCCGTGGTTCGCTACGCCGAAACCACGATTGATCTCCTTGGTGACTCCGAGAACACCGGAGGCACATTCGAAGCCACGGCGACATTCGGCAGGGCGCTTAACGACCTGCTGACGGTGGAGGGCAACTACACCTTCCACGCCAAGGCGACCTATGGTGACGAATGCTCGGGAATGCGGGAGCTGGTGTGGTCTAGGCATGTGGAGATCGGGATCGATCCCGGCAAGACCACAGTGACGACGACACCGCTTGATCCCCGACCGGACGGCGGCGCGTGCGTACGGATGACGTTCACGCCGCGCGACAAATACGGCAATCGGCTGGGGCCGGGGCGCTCGAACGCCTTTACGATCGAGCCGCAGCCGGGCAGCATGCCGGCCGGGACGGCGACCGATCTGGGTAACGGATCCTATCAGGTCGATGTGTGCTCGGATCCGGATTCGCTTGAGCCGCCACGGATTGGTTTGGCCCAGCCTGGCAGGCCTACCGCGGTCGTAGCTCCGCCTGAATTCAAGTTGTTCGTGTACAGCGTGAAGTTCCTGTGCGGCGAGCAGAAGGATGATTGCTGCGCGTGCGCACCAGTGCGGCCGGGGCGCTACTCGACCGAGATCAACATTCATAACGCCGGCTCGAAGCAAGCTCCCGTGCTCAAGAGAGCGATCCCACTGGTGCTGGCGGGAGCGGTTACAGGACGCGAACCGAAGTTCAAGGCACCGACGACTTTGGAAATCATCCGGCTGCCCGCGCACAATGCGACGATGGACGATTGCTGCCGCCTTGTGGAATTGCTGCTGGGAGCGCCGGCTGCGGGGCCGATCCCGCTGACCCTGGGGATTCTCGAGATTGTCAGCACGGCAGAGCTGAGCGTGACGGCCGTATATACAGCGACCAGCGCAGACGGAGGTACGCCGTCGATCGACGTGAAGCAGATTGAGACGAGGGTGCTCACAATCTAGGAAGCTTGCTCGAAAAGGCTGGCCTCGACGGCCACATTGTCGAGCTATCGTTGATATTGAGGGAGCTGGACTCTTAGTGTCTGTCCAAAAACAAATTGAATCAATTGAGTCAATTGTGATTCAAGAGGTGGCCTGATTCGAGAGGGGCTCACCGATGTGGACGACGAAGAACCGGGGTCGGTACGACCGCAGCCAGTTGCGATACCCGAGCGACCTGAGCGATGACGAGTGGGCGCTTGTCGGCCCGTTGATCCGGCCGGCCAAGCGCGGCGGCAACAGACGCCACGTCGATGTGCGCGAGGTGATGAACGGAATCTTGTACATCTTGAGCACAGGATGCCAATGGCGAGCGATCCCGAAGGATCTGCCGCCGCGCAGCACGGTATTCCACTATCTCGATTTGTGGAGTTGGGACGGAACGCTCGATCACATCCATCACGCGCTCTATGTGGGGTGCCGGGAGCAGGACGAACGGGAAGCCAGCCCCACCGCAGCCATCATCGACAGCCAAAGCGTGAAAAGCGCCGAAAAAGGGGGGCCTGCATCGATCCGCATGGCTATGATGCGGGCAAGAAAATCAAAGGTAAGAAGCGCCACATTCTCGTAGACACGCTGGGTCTGCTACTCCACGCCATCGTTCATCCCGCCGACATCCAGGATCGCGACGGCGGCATCATGCTGCTCGCCACAATGTTCGGACTGCATCCGTTCCTGAAGAAGCTGTTTGCCGATGCGGCCTATCAGGGACCGCAGTTCCACAAGAACCTGGCAAGGGTGTTGCCTCACCTCGAAACCGAAATCGTCAAGCGCTCCGATCAGGCCAAAGAGTTCATCGTATTGCCCAAGCGCTGGATCGTTGAACGCACCATCGCTTGGCTCAATCGCTGTCGCAGGCTGGCCAAGGACTGGGAAAACCTCAATCGCAAGGGCCTCGCATTCTTGCGCCTCGCCTCAATTCGCCTCATGCTGCGAAAACTCTGCAATCCCACTTGATGTTTTTGGACAGACTCTTAGGGCTCGTGCCGAGGGCCCCCTCGCCGGCCGCCGAGGCCCCTAAGGGGCTTGGTACCCCAGGGGGCGGGCCCATCTCGGACTGGGACTCCAGGTGCGCTTTTGACACTGCCCGCTTCCTATGCGGCGCACCACGCCGGCGTCCTACTCACCACGATGGCTTGCGCGGAGAAGGTTCGACCCCAGTTCCTCTCCCTCCGCCATCTTTGCCGAAGCCGCATATTCTCCGCCTGAGTTGTGGGTAATTAAGCCCAATAGCGGCAGCGATTTCCCATTTGAACTCCGGACCCCTTCTCGTCAGGGCGCACCCGTTATTCTCCGAAGGGCCCATTCATCTCCGAAGCTCTGGACTCCGCAGACTCGGTACGGTTCTCGAAACTCCAATATTTCGAAGGGCCTATGAATTTCAACGAAAAGAGCTTCTGCGGTTCCTCTCGGACAGGCAAGAGCATCCGCTTTCGAACTTGCTCCAGCCACGCATTCCCGCCTCTGGAGAGATCCCCCAAAAGACGCGCAATGGGCCGGAAATCCCGGCTTTTCGCGCATTCAAATTCAAGGTGGAAACCGCGGATAGTCTCCGGCCCTGTGCGGAAATATTCCCGTTTTGTGGAGACTATCGGCGGAGATGGGTTCGACC
>NZ_JBAVNZ010000581.1:0-15212 GCF_049691595.1 Bradyrhizobium sp. | reverse complement strand
TCATCCTGGTTGAACACAAGATGAAGCTGGTGCTCGGGATCAGCGACCGCATCCTGGTGCTGCATCATGGTGAGCTGCTTGCCGAAGGAACGCCGCAGGAAGTGCGCCAGAATGAGGCTGTCAAGCGCGTATATCTTGGCCAGCGGGAGCATTGAGGAGATGTTGCAGATTGACAATCTCAACGCCTGGTATGGTGCGAGCCATGTGCTGCAGGATATCAGCATGGAGGTGGCCAAGGGCGAGATCGTCTGCCTGATCGGTCGCAATGGCGCCGGCAAGACCACGACGCTGAAATCCATCATGGGTCTGATGGACAGGACGCGCGGCTCTGCCGTCTTCAAGGGCAGGGAGCTGCTGACCCGCCCGGCGCATGTGCGCTTCGCTTTGGGGCTTGCCTATGTTCCGGAAGAACGGCGCATCGTTCAGGGGCTTTCGGTGCGGGAAAATCTCCGGCTCGGCCTGGTCGCATCTCCCGAAAAGAAGAAAGAGGCCGAGTTGATCGAAGGCATCGCAAAAATATTCCCGCGGCTTGCCGAGCGGCTGGAACAGGAGGCGGTCACGATGTCCGGCGGCGAGCAGCAGATGCTGGCGATCGCGCGCGCGATGATCGCCAAACCCGATTTGATCATGCTGGACGAGCCGTCGGAAGGCATCATGCCGGTGCTGGTCGACGAAATGTTCGAGCTGTTTCGCGCCATGAAAGCGCAGGGCACGACGGTGCTTCTGGTGGAGCAGAATGTGGAGCTTGCGCTTGATATCGCCGACCGCGCTTATGTACTGGACCAGGGCACGGTAGTCTATCAGGCCTCGGCACAGGCGCTCCTTGCCGACAACGAAATCAAGGAACGGTATTGCTCGGTGTAAGCTCAATCCTCAATATGGACTTCGTTCTTCACGAAATGCGCGAGACGGCCGGCATGGTCCCCAGTTTTCGGATCAGACGCAAGAGTTGCCGTAGGAATGGCGCTGCAATTCTTGTCGGACGGATTGCCAATCCGAACGATAGAGCGCAATCTTTTTTCGAGGAATTGAGGGCTGATTTTCGCGCAAATCTGCCGTTCGCACCATGTCGGGAGAGACCATGCGCCCGCTTCATTTGCTGAATTTGCTGATTTCGGCGCTGGCGCTGCTCTTGGGCTCGAACGCGATGGCGCAGACTGCCTATCCGGATCGGCCGATCAAAATGATCGTGCCGCTGGCGGCGGCAAGCGCGGTCGATGTTGCGGCCCGGATCGTGACGCAGAAGATGGCCGACAATATGGGCCAGCAATTCGTCATTCTGAACCAGCCGGGAGCTTCCGGGCTGATCGGCGCCGAGCAGGTCGCGCGCGCCGAACCGGAAGGCTACACGATCGGCGGCTTCAATGACAGCATCATGACCATGGTGCCGAACCTGCAGTCCAAAATGCGCTGGGACATCCTGAAGGATTTCGAGCCGGTGTCGCTGGTTGCGACGGTCGAGTGGGGACTGATCGCCAACAATAATTCCAGCTTCAAAACCGCCGCGGATCTGATCGCCGCTGCCAAGGCGGCCCCGGGCAAGATCGACTACGGTTCCGGCGGTCCCGGCAGCCCCCAGCATCTGGCGATGGCGATGTTTGCTTCCGCCGCCGGCATATCGCTGACCCACGTGCCCTACAAGGGTGCCACGCAGGCCGCAACCGACGTTGCCGCCGGCCAGATCCCGGTCGGCTTCCAGGGCCTGGGTACGGTCGCGGCGCTGGTGCGCGGCGGCCAGCTCCGGCTGATCGGGGTGACGACCGAGAAGCGATTGCCGCAATTTCCCGATGTGCCAACCGTTTCGGAATCCGGTCTGCCTGGCTTCTTCTTCAATTCATGGTTTGCGATTGTCGCGCCTGCCGGCACACCAAAGGACATCATCGTCCGGCTGAACGCCGAGGTTCAAAAGGCGGTCGGCGAGCCCGAGGTTCGCCGCAAACTGGAGGATCTGGGTTTTGCCGTGCGCGGCAGCACGGCGGAACAGCTGCGCGTCATGACGCGCGATCAGCTTGCAAAATATGCGCGGGTGATCAAGGAAACGGGCATTGCCAACGAATAGCCGGCGAGACCGAAGCACCCATGGGCACCGGGTTCCGCCCTGGCTTCCTGACCTAAATCCAGGTCGAACACGGACCTATCAATCTCATTCGCCTCTTCAATACGCGGATGCCCTCAACCGCGAGCAGTTCCGAGGGCCCGCCCGGAACGGTGGACCCCGATCAGACTTGCCAAAATCATCATTCCCAATTGTACAATCTTGAGTTTTTTATCTAGTTTTTATTTACTATAAATTGTGACGACGATGGCTTCATGCTTGCTAAAAGGTGATAGCGCGGAGCCTTTTTTGCTGTGAACCCTGAGGGAGGGTATGAATACATACTATGTGATGGGATCGATAGTGCTCGGCGGAACTTGCACGGCGGGTTCGCCGACAGTGCGCAACAGAATTTGTCTGGATGACGATGAACGGGGCGCCCAAAAACAAGCAAGCCGGGCCGCTGCCATTTTTGAGCAGCAAATTATCGGTGCTGCGCAAGCATCCGTATTTCGCAGATCTCGAGCCTGAGGCATTCGACCAGCTGTGCCGCTATGCCAAACATGTCACGCTGAAGCGGGGTGCCACGATCTTATCCAAGGGAGATCCGGGCAACAGTCTGGTTGCGGTGATCAGCGGCACGGTGAAAATCAGCATCTCCTCGCCTGATGGCCGCAACGCGATCCTGAACCTGATCGAGGCCGGTGAAATCTTCGGCGAAATCGCGCTGCTCGACGGGCGGTCGCGCACGGCCGACGCGACGGCCAATACCAATTGCGAGCTGTTTATCATCGACCGGCGTGAGTTCATTCCGTTCGTGCGCAGCCAGCCGGCGCTCGCCATGAAGTTCATCGAACTCCTCTGCGCGCGGCTGCGCTGCACCAGCGACCAGGTCGAACAGATCATTCTCCAGAACCTGCCGGGGCGCCTTGCCAGCGCGCTGCTTCGGCTGACTGAAAAGCACAAGCTTGCGCCGCAGGGCCGCACCATCGCGATCACCCAGCAGGAGATCAGCGAGATGGTCGGCATGACGCGGGAAAGCATCAACAAGCAGCTACGGGCCTGGGCAGTGCGCGACTGGGTGCGGCTCGAACATGGCGCCATCGTGGTGCTGCAGCCCGAACCGCTGCGGGCACTGATCGAAGCCGGATCGGGCGGCGAAGGCGAATAGCGTCGGTCGATCGGCCGATTGCGCCTCTCTCACAAATAGGTGACACGCAGCGTGTGAAACCATTCACATGGGCTTTGCGTGCACTGCGGTACAGGAAGCTTCGGTGAGCACCCGCAAACGGAGGCATCCATGCCTGGCCTTCTCGACAAGCCACCGCAAGACGATCGGCGCATCTATCGGCGCTTCGGCATCAAGTTCGTAGCTCTGCCAGCACTCATCGCAATCGCGCTGATCGGTTTGGTGGTCAGCCATCCGTCGGTCTCCCAATGGACTTCGGAGGCGGTCCAGGCCGAGCATGGCGCAACCGAGTTGTTCGGCACCGATCTCGTGCCCGACACGCCGCCGCGGCGGCTCGCCCAGCCGACCAACCAAATCCGGACCGTCCAGGCTTATTGACTTGTCGCGTCGACCTCATTGGCGCCGACTTCACGATCGAAATCGGCGCCAGTCCAAAGTTAGCCACCCAAAGGGACGATCGCCTGGTCCACCATCCCGTGGCGTGCCCGACCGCTACGCCGCGAAGTCGAACAGTTTTGCGGCAGTGCGGCCGAGAATGTCGGCCTTCTCGTCATCGCTCAGCGATGTCGATGCAAAGATGTGGTCCACCGGCTGCAACTGCCACGGATAGGGATAGTCGCTGCCCAGCACGATCTGGCTGGCACCTACCTGCGCCACCAGATGGCGGATCGCCTCCGGCGAGAAGATCAGCGAGTCAAAATAGATCTGCTTGAGATATTCGGTCGGCGCCTTCTTCAGCTTGATGTCGGGGTTGCAGCCCTTGGGGCCGACCAGGCAGGCGTGGTCGGAACGATCGGCATAGGACGGCAGGAAGCCGCCGCCATGGGCGGCGATCACCTTCAGCCTGGGGAAGCGATCGAATGTACCTTCGAAAATCAGGTGCGAGAGCGCAATCGTCGTCTCCAGCGGATTGCCGATCGTATTGACGAGCCAGCCATTGCCGGAAAACCGCTTGCTGAGCTCGGGCACGCCCTGCGGATGGATGAACAGGGGGACGCCGAGTTCCTCCGCTTTGGCCCACACGGGATGGAACTTCGGGTCTGCGAATTCCACCCCGTTCACCACGCCGCCGATCGCCGCGCCCTTCAATCCCTGCTTCTTTACGGCTGTCTCGAGTTCCTGCACGGCCAGATCGGGCGCCTGCAGGGTCAGCGATGCGAAGGCTGCGAACCGGTCGGGCTTTGACGCACACAGCTCGGCCAGCTTCTCGTTCTGGATCTTGACGATCTGCCCGGCGAGATCGCGTTCACGGTCGTACCAGAAGGGATTGATCGACAGCACTTCCATGTCGACGGCCTGCGCGTCCATCGCGGCAAGCCGCTTGTCGACCTCGATGAAGGCTTCGGCGGCGTTGTTGACCGGCGGAAGCTGGAATTTGGCGGCATCGGCGCCGAGCAGCGCGCCGGCTTCGCGGAAGTGGCAATGCGAGTGGATATCGATGGTCTTGATGCGTTTTCCGCCGACCATGACCGGCAGTTTCTGGCGTGGCGGCTGCTGCGCATGCGCGCCGTGCAGGAGACCGCAGCTGCAGAAGACGATGCCGGTCGCGGCGGCAGCACCGCCTTTCAGGAAATTACGGCGTGTGGTCATGACGATTTCCTCCCTGATTGTTGTTATGGCTTGCGCGGGCAGCGTAGGACATGCCGGAGGCCGGCAGCAAGATGGTACCGGGCGCTTGGCGCAATATTGATCCGGCTCAGACCGGCTTGATGCCGGCCTTGGCGATGATGTCACGCCATTTCGGCACTTCGTCATCGAGGCGCTTGCGCATGCCGTCGGGTCCTTGGCGATGACCTCGAAACCATCGCTGCGCTATTGCTCGGCAATTTTCGATCACCTTACATTTCGAACACCGCCACGGCGCGAATCGGCGAGGCGGTGCCCTCGCGCCACTTCATCGGCAGGCCGATGAACGTGAACGGACCCTTGCCGAGCAGTGCTTCGAGGTTGCACAGGCTCTCGATATGGGTGATATCGAGATCGAGGCAGGCTTTGTGAACCAGCAAGTTCACATCGCCGTCGGGTCCGGGCCGCATCGAGTCGATACCGAAATGCACGACGCCTCGCCGCGCCAGCCATTCGGTGGCTGCGACATTCACGCCGGAATTGTCGGTCGCGTATTCCTTGCGCGGAAAGGTGCGCTCGTGATGGCCGGTGCAGAGCAGAACGGTGCCGCCCTGCGGCACCGCCACGCCGGCCTGCTTCACCGCGGCCTCGAGATCATCAGGCGTGATTTCGGCGCGCGGCGCGACGTGGCGCAGGTCGATGCAGATGCCCGGCACGATGCACTTCTCCAGCGGATACTCGTTGATCGGTATGCCGCTCTTGCCGAAATGCCGCGGCGCGTCGATGTGCGTACCCGCATGGTCGGGCATCGAGATGAACATCGACGAAAGCCCGTAGACGTTGCTGGAATCGGCGAGGGATTCCTCGTGGGTCTTCCATACGCCGTGCATGACCGGGGGGTGACCGGGATAGCTCGGGGTGCGGTGATAGAGCTCACGGCTGAGATCGACAATCTTCACGATCGGAACCTTCCCGGGCGAAACAGATGTTCATGATGGCGCCCTGCTGGCCGGACCGCAAGTTCGCCGTGGAAAACCGGCGTGGCGGCCATGGCGATATCCCGCGAATACAAGTGACCAGCATCAACACCCGAAACATGACCGCGTCGAACGGCTGGATCTTCCGCATGAACTCATGCGGTTGCGAGGTTGGCGCCGCGTTCGATCGTGAGCTCGACATCGATCAGGCCGCGCGAATGGTTCATGTCGGATTGCGAAATCAGCAGGGTGAGGTCCTTGCCCCTGAGCGAGGCAAGAACCTCCGACAGCCGCTCCGACAGCGCCGGCGCTATTCCCTCGAATGGCTCGTCAAGCAGCAGGCACTTCGTGCCGATAGCGAGCGCGCGGCCGAGCGCCACCAGCTTCTGCTGGCCGCCGCTCATCAGCAGCGCCTTGCGATGGCGCATTTCGGTGAGCTCGCCGATCACGTCGTAGACGAAATCGAGCCGCGCTTTGCGATCGAGATGCTCCGCGACCCACAGTGGCAGCAGGATATTTTCCTCGACGGTCAATTGCGGCACGAGACAGCGGTCCTCCGGCATGTAGCCGATGCCTAGCGCGGCGCGCGCGTGGCGCGGGCGTATGGACAGGTCCAGTCCGTCGAACCGGACTGTGCCCCGTGTCGGCTTGAGATGCCCCATGATCGAGCGCATCAGCGTGGTCTTGCCGGCGCCATTGCGACCGACCAGACTCACCATGGCGCCTCGCGGCACACGCATCGAGAAGCCGCGCAACGCCGGCATAGACTGGATTTCGACGACCAGACCGTCGATCTCGAGCAAGGGCGTTGCGGCGTTCATTGTGCGCCCCCGGTGACATGACGACGTACTTCCGGATCTTTCAGAACGTCACGAGGGTCGCCGTCGGCGAGAATGCGACCCTGGTAAAACGCCACCACCCGGTCGGCATAGCGGCTGACGATCTCCATGTCGTGTTCGACGAAGACGAGGGTTGCGGCATCGGGCGCGACGGCATGGATCACGCGGTCCATGGTAGCGAATTTCTCTTCCGCCGAAACGCCCGACGTCGGCTCGTCCAGCAGCAGCAGTTTCGGCCGGCGCACCAGCGCCATGGCGATGTCGACGAGTTTGCGCACGCCGCCAGCCAGTTCCGCGATCGGCCGGTCGGCCACCTCGGCGAGTCCGAACCGCTCGAGCAGTTCGAGCGCTTTGTCGTGCCGGCCCTGCGCTTCCGCCCGCGAATGAAACGAAAGGTTCTGCGCGCGCAGGCCGGAGATCGCCACGATGAGGTTTTCGGCCGCCGTGAGCTCGATGAACAATTGCGGAATCTGAAACGACCTGGAGATACCAAGCCGCGCAACATCTCGTGGCGAGCGCCGTCCGATATCCATCCCGTCGAGGGCGATCGAGCCGGAGTCGGGCTTGAGATAGCCGGTGACCATGTTGACGAAGGTCGTCTTGCCGGCGCCATTGGCGCCGATCAGGCTGACCCGCTGACCGGCCGCGATGTCGATCGACAGGGCGTCGGCGGCGACCACCGCGCCAAAACGCTTATCAACTCCGCTCACCGAGAGGACCGGCTTCACAACGCTGCTCTTTTTTCGGTCACGACCGGCGCTGCGGGATTCGGGCGGTTGTCTTGTCGTTTATTCCTGACCCAGAGCGAGCCGATGCCGCGCGGCAGAAACAGAATGACGCTCAACAGGAAGGCGCCGAGCACGAGCTGCCAGGTATTGGGGAGATAGAGGTTCGAGAAAGAGCGAACCAGCTCCAGCGCCATCGAGGCGACGAACACCGCGGCGACGCTTTGATATCCCGCCAGCACCGCCACGAACACGAATTCGCCCGACGTGGTCCAGTAGGCGAATTGCGGATCGATGTGACGCTGCGCCATCAGGGCGAAGGCACCGCCAGCGCCGGCGAAAACTGCCGCAATGACGAAATTAATGGTGACGACGCGGTTGGCCGAAATCCCCAGATATTCGACGCGCAGGTTGTTCTCGCGTACCGCGAGGCTGGCGAGGCCGAGTTCGGAGCGAAACAGGATCGTCGCAGCGATGCCGGCGAACCCGGTGGTGACCACCGAGACCGCATACAGCATGAAATCCGCTTCGCGGGAATCCGTGAAGGCCATGCCGAACAGGCTGGGGCGGCCGACATTGAAGCCGTCGGAGCCGCCGAGTGCGGTCGATTTGACCAATGCGCCGTAGAGCACCATCGACAGTGCGAGCGTCAGCATGCCGAAGAAGATGCCTCCGTAGCGAGCGATCAAAGGGCCGATCACCAGGCCGAGCAGGCCGCCGCAGACCGCGCCGATGACCACCTGCGCCACCGCATCCGTTATGCCCCAGGCGTTGGCGATCAGCGCGACGCCATAGCCGCCAGCGGCAAAGAACAGGCCCTGGCCGAACGATACGTTGCCGGTGCGCGCCAATATTACGATGCCGAGCGCGATCAGGGCATTGGAAGCGCCGATGGTCGCCAGCGACAGCGTCCATGTCGGAAGCACGCGGCCGAACAATGTCACCGCTGCCACCAGCGCGATCATGACCAGGGGGGGCAGGCCTTGCCTCATCAGATCCGCCTTGCCGTTTCGCGTGTGAACAGGCCTTCGGGGCGAAACATCAATACCCCCGTCATGATCAGGTAGATCATGAACAGCTCGGCCTGCGGCATCAAGTGCACCGAAGCCGCGCGTGCGAGACCGACAAGTACCGCGCCAATCGCAGCACCTTCGACGCTGCCCAATCCGCCGATCACCACGATGGCGAAACTCAGGATGATGACGTCGGAGCTGAGGCCTGGCTGCATCGAAATCTTCGGCGCGGTCAGCGCGCCGGCGAGTGCCGCGAGCAGCACGCCGAAAGCAAAGGCGACCGCGTAAACCCGGTTCACCTTCACGCCCATGCTGACGCTCATTTCCTCATTATGGATCACAGCCAGCACGATCTTGCCGACGACGGTGCGATTGAGTCCGAACCAGACCGCTAGCCCGATGGCGGCGGAAATCGGCATCAACACCAGATCGTATCCGACGTAATAGAGACCGGCGAATGCAACATTGCCGAACAATTCATAGGGCTGCGTTGCATAGATCGGATTCACGCCCCAGACCAGCTTGGTGACGTCCTCGAGAACGAGAAACACCGCATAGGTCACCAGCAGCAGCACCACCTCGTTGCGGCCGTAGAACATTTTCAGGAGGCCGCGCTCGAGCAGAAGGCCGATCGCGGACGCGATCAGCGCGACCGAGACCAGCATCGCGACAAAACCGATACTGGGTGGAAGGCCGTATGCTGCCGCCATGGTCACCGCGGTCGCCGCGATATATGCGCCGAGCGCGTAGAAGCTGCCATGGGCGATGTTGAGAATCTTCAGGACGCCGAATACCAGCGTCAGCCCCAATGCAACGATGAAAAGCCAGGAAGCCTGTATCAACCCGTCGAGGACAATCGTCAGAAAGAAGTTCATGGATATATTTGCCGGAAACTTCGAGCGCAGCTGGGAATTCAGGACAGTGTTTGAGACTGCGACAATGCTGGCCGCATGTCACGAAGCGAAGCAGGCGGCGCGCGCGAGTATCTCACTCACGCCGCCTCCCTGCTTTATTCGAATGCAGCCGCCGGTCAGTTGCACTTGGCACCTTGCATGCCGCCCTTGATCCAGTCGAGCGACTTGACGCCTGGAGGCGGATTGACGCACTCGGCCGCAAAATACTCGATGTCGACCAGATCGACCCGCTTCGAGTCCGGATTATATTTGGTCCGGCTGAACGCGATCGGCTGGATCGCCTGGTGACCGTCGGCCAGCTTCATCTGGATCAGCCCGCCGGGCGATGGCCATTCGAGCCCCGTCATTGCCGCGACCAGTTCATCGGTCGAAGGTTTCTTGCCGCCGTTCTTGGCCATCGCCTTTTCGACCGCGGCCTTCAACCCCAGGATCGCCTGCGTCATGCGATAGGCGGCCTGCACCGGATAAATGCCGTTCGCGGCCTCGTACCCCTTGAACAGCCAGTCGTTCAGCGGCGACTTCTGCGACATCAGGCCATAGGCGCCGCGTGCGCCGATGATGGTGCCGTCGGGCATCTTGTCGCCGAGCGGCGGCAGCACGTGGTCAGCCGCGCTGAACACAAGCTGGCTGCGCTTCGGCAGGCCGCGTGGCGCGGACTGCAGAACGAACGCCTGCAGATCCCCGCCCCACAGGCTCGAATAGACAACGTCGGAACCTGCGCCGACCAGTGCTGAAATCTCGGTGCCGTACTGACCCGCGCCGAACTTCGGCAGCAGGTCGATCTCGAGCTTGGCATTGGGATAAAGTTGTCCGGCTGCGGCGACGAAATCGGCCCGGCTATCCTGACCCCAGGCGTAATCCTGGTTGATCGCCGACAGCGTGTCCATCTTGACGTTCTTCGCCTTCATGTACCTGATAAGGCCGACATTATCCATCGTTGCGTGCGCAGCGGTGCGGAACACGTAGTTGTATTTTGCTTCCTCGAAGATGCGCGGCGTGCCGCAATCCATCAGCACCAGCATCTTTTTCAGCTCTTCTGCGATCGGCGCCACCGCAAGGCAGTCGCCGGAGCCGATATAGCCGAGCACGACATCGACATTGTCGCGCTGATAGAGGTTGCGCAGCTCCTGGACCTGCTTGGTCGCGCCGCCGTTCTCGTCGATGATCACGGGTTCGATCTTCATGCCACCGAACCCGACCTTCTCGTAGGGCGAGGGAGCCGAGCCCTTGTTCAGCTGGTCAATGACATATTGGGCGCCGTTGCGGGCCGGGACGCCGAAACTGTCCGCGGCGGGCCCGGACAGGAACGTCACGATGCCGAGCCTGAAACTCTCTTGCGCCGATGCCGGCGTCGCCAAGGCCAGCAATGTTGCCGCAACGGCAGATATCAGTGCGGCACTGCGGCGAATCCGCGAAAAATGGTCCATCATTCTCTCCCCTCGATTGTCGGCGGTTGAAGCCGGCCGTTCCGTCCGCGCGGGTTGTTCCGGCGTGGGCGGTGATTGCTGCAAGTTTAGGCGGGCTTTCACGGCGCGTCTATGGATGCCGCCGGTTGAAACGATCTTTGGGTGCGGCATCTGGCCCGTAAGGGATGTCGGGGCGGTCGGACGACCGCCCGGCGGATCGGCAGGCAAGTCGCTTGCACCGGAACGGAAATGTCGACCTGCTTCGCGCCATAGCGTTTCTTTCGGCGTTCTCGTTGTCCGAATTGTCGGGTCGTCAGTTTGGCGCGTCAAGAAAAGCCCGCCCGGATACGCCGCGCGCGCGCTTCGGCAGCCGTCAAAAGATCGATCAGGACCTGGGCTTGCTTCGCCGCCGCGGCCCGCATGGTTACCGCCGCCGTATACATGGTCGCGAGCTCGCAACCCTGCGGCAACGGTCCCGACAGGATCACGCCTTCGGTGCTGATGATCTCGGTCGATTGGGTGCAGCCGATCGGACGCCTCGCGTCCGACTCGGCCAGCTGCCGCATCGCGGTCGCCCCATTCGGAAAGATTTTCAGCCGGTCTGCGACTTCGCCGGCAATGCCTAGCTGGCCAAGGATCTTTGCGACGTGAATTCCCGCGGTTGACGCCTTGGTGTCGGGCACGAAAATCGCGTCCGATGCCAGCAGCGCGTCGCGCAGGCTTGCGGCATCCGTCACCGATACCCTGGAATCGCCGGCGCGGACCGCGAGGGCGGTCTCGACCAAACCAACATCGGTGATGGAGGAGGCCACAACCAGCTGCTCTTCCGCCAGTTTCGCGACGATCGCCGCGGTCAGAATCACGATATCGGTCGGTGCGCCGCTGCGCAATTTTTCGGCCATGGCGCCGACTGCGCCGAACTCGCCGGCGATATCGAAACCAGTCAGTTCCTTGAATGCCGGTTTGAGGCTTCCAACCAGTCCCTGCGCCGCGCCGCCGCTGAGGATCTTCAGCGTGTTCATGAGGTCTCTTCCATTGCCGCGATCAGGCTGCCGCGCGTGATCGGAAGAGAGCGAACCCGCACGCCCAGCGCATCGAATACCGCGTTGGCGATCGCCGCGGTGACCGGGCCGTGGGCGGCCTCGCCGGCGCCGAGCGGATCCATTTCCGGCCGCTGGATCACCTCAACCTCGACGTCCGGGACTTCGCTGAAGCGAATGATCGGATAGTCCGTCCATGTCGTGCTGGTGACGCGGTGCCGGTCGAAGCGAACACGTTCTTTCAGCACCCAGCTTGTGGCCTGGATGGCGCCGCCTTCGATCTGGTTGATGACCCCGTCGGGATTGATGGCCTCGCCGACATCGACCGCGACAGTCAGTTTCCTGACCCGGACATCGTCTTCGCCCTCGATCTCGGCCACCACGGCGCAATAGGCGCCAGTGTTCTTGTAGCGCGCAAAGCCGATTCCGTAACCGACACCGGGTCGCTTCGCCGGCTTCCACTTCGCGCGCCTGGCGGCGGCGTGGATCACGTCCCTTGCGCGTTCGTCCCTCAAATGGCGGAGCCGGAACGCGACCGGATCTTCGCCGCGTTCGGCGGCGATCTCGTCGAGAAAGGATTCGATCGCAAACACATTGCCCTGCGCGCCAAGCGTGCGCAACGCGGAGGTGCGGACCGGCATGGTCAGCAGGCGATGGCTTTCGATCTGCCACGACGGGAAATCGTACAGCGGGATCGAGTTTCGGTCGGCGCCGCCGCCATTGGCTTGCGGTGGATTGCCCGAGATCATGCGCGGAAACGGATTTTCCAGCTCGAATGCCGCCAGCAGGGCCGGCTGCGTCGCGCGGCCCGGCCGTGCGGTGTGACCATTGCTCCAGATCGAGTGGCGCCAGCCGACGATTTCATCATGCGCATCGAGATCCGCCTCGATTTCGATCGCCATCGCCGCACCGAACGGCGCATGCGACATTTCGTCTTCGCGCGACCATTGCACGCGCACGGGCCGGCCGCCGGCGGCTTTCGCCAGCAGCACCGCGTCGAGCGCGACGTCGTCGGCGGCGTTATGCCCGTAGCAGCCGGCGCCTTCGATATGCTCGACCGTGATGTTTGCGACCGGCAGCCCGAGCACCAGCGCCAGATCGGCGCGCAGCAGATAGACGCCCTGGCTATGGGTCCAGACATGAACCTGGTCGCCGTTCCACTGCGCGATGGCACAGGATGGTGCGATCGACGCATGGGCGATGTAGGGGCGGGTATATTGCCGCCGGATGGTCCGCGCGCACTGGCGCAGCGTTGACGGCACCCGCCGGTCGATGACCGTCGTTTCCGACGGCTGGGCTTTCAGAAACGAGGCGAGGTCATTCTCGTCGGGCAGCTCCTCGCCACCGGACCAGGTTGCGCCCTTGCGCAAAGCCTTGAGGGCGGTCTCCGCGCCATGCTCGGTTTCGCTGACGACGCCGGCAAAACTGCCGTCGCGCGCGATCGCGACGAGGCCGGCAATCGGGCGCGCACCGTCTTCTTTCAGGTCGGTCAGTTTCGCGCGCGCGTTCTCCGGTCGCAGCACCCGGCCGTGCAGCATTCCCGGCAGCGCCCGGTCGTGAATGAAGCGCGGCCGCGCGAAAACCTTGTCGGGAATGTCGATCCGCTGTATCGAATTTCCCGCCAGTACCCGCTGCGTGATCGATTTCGGCATCACGCCCGGTGTGGCGTCGCGATCGAGCGGAACGTCTTCGGCAAGCTCCCAGTAGCTGGTTCTGACATTGCCGGGTCCGGAGATGGTGCCGTCTTCGATCGAAAGCAAGCCGGTCTCGACGCCCAGGCGATCCGCCGCACGTTTGAGAAAGATCTGCCGGACCTCGGCACAGGCGTGTCGCAGCGCGCGGCCCGATTGCTGCACCGAAAGGCTGCCCGAGGTAGCGCCCTCGTTGGGGCTCGTCGCGGTCGAGGCGCCGATCATCTGGATGCGGGAAATATCGATGTCGAGCTCATCGGCCGCGATCTGCGCCAGCGCCGTCGTGATACCCTGGCCGATCTCGACCTTGCCGGGGGAAACCGTCACCTGCCCGTCAGCGAAAAAACTCAGCCACGACGACAGTTTTGGGTTCGCCGCGAGGCTAACCGGCAGCTTTGGGGCAGGCGGGGAGGGCGCTTGCCGGTTCATCCTGCCGCCATCTCGGCCGCCGCACGCAGCACGGCGCGCACCATCCGGTTATGCGAGCCGCAACGGCACAGGTTGCGGTCGAGCGCTTCCTTCACCTCGCGGCTGGAAGGCGCTGGATTTCGTTTCAGCAGCGCTGCCGCGCTGATAAGGATGCCGGGCACGCAATAGCCGCATTGCAGTGCCTGCTCGGCGATGAAGGCGCGCTGCAGCGGGTGCGGCCGTTCAGCGCTGCCGAGCCCCTCGATGGTGGTGATATCCTTGTCCGCGACCGACCACAGCGGCGTGTCGCAGGAGGCTACCGCGCGGTCGTCGAGGATGACATTGCAGGCGCCGCATTCGCCGGCGCCGCAGCCGAAATGCGCTCCGATGATGCCGAACTCCCCGCGCAACAGGTCAAGCAGCGGCCGATCGAGATCGGCGTCTACGTCCATTTCAACGCCATTGAGGCGAAATCGAACGGTCGGCATCGCAGATCGGACCTCGCGGTGGTTCGCTACTGGGTCTTGTCGAACTTCTTGACGACTTCGGCCCACTTTACAATATCGCCGCGCAGGAATTTATCGAACTCTTCGGGCGACATCGACATCGGAATTGTGCCCTGCTGGGCCCAGAGTTTCACGATATCGGCCCGCTTCGTCGTGGCGTTCACGGCGGCATTCAGTTTGTCGATGATCGGCTGAGGCGTCCCTGCCGGCGCCATCAGCCCCAGCCAGATCGTGGCCTCATAGCCGGGAATGCCGGTCTCGATCACCGTCGGTACATTGGGCAGGACGCTCGAACGCATCTTGCCGGTCGTGGCCAGCGCGCGCACCTGGTTTTCGGCGATGTTGGGGGACATCGCCGGAACCGCGTCGATCATGAGCTGTACCTGGCCGCCGATCACGCCGCTGCGCGCCTCGCCGCTGTTGCGATAGGGCACGTGCACGACGTCGATCCCGGCCATGGTTTTGAACAGTTCGCCGGCCATGTGGTATGGGGTGCCCTGGCCGGAGGAGGCGTAGTTCAGCCTGCCCGGCTGTGATTTTGCGAGCGCGATGAACTCCTGCAGCGTCTTTGCCTGGACTTCCGGGTGTACCACGATCACAAGGTCGGAATAGTTGACCGGCGCGATCGGCGCGAGATCGCGCATCAGTTCATATTTGCGCTGCGGCACCAGCGATTCATTCGCGGTCTGGGTGTTGGACATCATCAGCAGCGTATAGCCGTCGGGCGGCGATTTGGCGGCCTCAAGCGTTCCAATCACGCCGCCGGCGCCGGTGCGGTTCTCGATCACGAAGGGCTGGCCGAAGTTTTCCTGCAGAACGCTGCCGATCTGGCGCGCAGTGACGTCGGCCGGCCCGCCGGCGCCGAAGGGAACGATCACCCGGACCGGCCGCGACGGGTAATCC
>NZ_JBAVNZ010000580.1:0-1881 GCF_049691595.1 Bradyrhizobium sp. | reverse complement strand
TGGTAAAGCCGTTCTAGACCGGGCCGGCTCGCAACAACGGGCTTTGCGCCTTCTTGCGGAGAGCCGGCTGATTTTCTATATTGCTGAGATCCCACCCCTCGCAGGCGGATGTGGTCGCGTTCCGGTTTCTTCCCAGAGCCGGCCGCCGCATCAGGTTTGAAGCCTCACCGGCGCTTTCCTTGCTTAGACCTGCGGACCTTCCTTTTTTGCGTCCGCTTTTCCTAAAGCCACCTCGCATCCCTTCCTCAACTTTCTACCCCACAGGACCATCCCAATGCGGGAAATAAAACTCCAAGACCTCAAATCCAAAACGCCGGCTGAGCTCGTCTCGTTTGCGGAAGAGAACGGGGTCGAAAATGCCAGCACCATGCGCAAGCAGGAGCTGATGTTTGCCATTCTCAAGCAACTCGCGATCGCGGAAACCGATATCATCGGCGAAGGCGTCGTCGAGGTTCTGTCCGACGGTTTCGGGTTCCTGCGTTCGCCCGACGCCAACTATCTGCCGGGACCTGACGACATCTACGTTTCACCATCACAGATCCGCCGCTTCGGGCTTCGCACCGGCGACACCATCGAGGGCCACATTCGCAGCCCGAAGGAGGGCGAACGCTATTTCGCGCTGCTCAAGGTCAACACGCTCAATTTCGAAGACCCGGAAAAGTCCAAGCACAAGGTCAATTTCGACAATCTGACGCCGCTGTTCCCCGACCAGCGTTTCCGGCTCGAGCTCGAGGATCCCACCAGAAAGGATCTGTCGGCACGGGTTATCGACATCGTCGCGCCGATCGGCAAAGGCCAGCGCGCCCTGATCGTGGCGCCGCCGCGCACCGGCAAGACGGTGCTGATGCAGAACATCGCGCACTCGATCACCGCCAATCATCCCGAATGCTATCTGATCGTGTTGTTGATCGACGAGCGTCCGGAGGAAGTCACGGACATGCAGCGTTCGGTGAAGGGCGAGGTGGTTTCATCCACGTTCGACGAGCCCGCGGTGCGTCACGTCCAGGTCGCGGAGATGGTGATCGAGAAGGCCAAACGGCTGGTCGAGCATGGCCGTGACGTTGTGATCCTGCTCGACTCGATCACGCGCCTCGGCCGCGCCTACAACACCGTGGTGCCGTCATCCGGCAAGGTGCTGACCGGCGGCGTCGATGCCAATGCGTTGCAGCGGCCGAAGCGCTTCTTCGGCGCCGCGCGAAATATCGAGGAGGGCGGTTCGCTGACCATTATTGCGACCGCGCTGGTCGATACCGGCAGCCGCATGGACGAAGTGATCTTCGAAGAGTTCAAGGGCACCGGCAACTCCGAACTGATTCTCGACCGCAAGGTTTCGGACAAGCGCACCTTCCCGGCGATCGACATCTCCCGCTCCGGCACCCGCAAGGAAGAGCTGATCACCGATCCGCAGCTGCTGAAGAAAATGTACGTGCTGCGCCGGATCCTCAATCCGATGGGCACGATGGACGCCATCGACTTCCTGCTCGACAAGCTCCGCAACACCAAGAACAACTCGGAGTTCTTCGACTCGATGAATACCTGAGTCGGCTCGGTGAATTCGGAGGAGGGCGCCTCGTGCAAGCGGAGCGCCCTTTTTCATGCGATTCAAAAGTGCGGTCTTTTCCCACGGCAAAGCTGCGACGCTGTTATTGTTGCACCGCAACATAGTCGCGGGGCAAGCCGTACGCCTGAACCCGTGTTGCTTCTTTTCGGCGTCAGCGAACAAATAGGCGATGCATCCGCGGGACCAAACCATCTTCGCGCTATCGTCCGGCAGGCCGCCGAGTGCGATTGCCGTTGTGCGGCTGTCGGGGCCGCAAGCCCCGGCCGCACTGAAGGCGCTGGCTGGAAAAATTCCGACACCGCGAATCGCCACCCGGACGC
>NZ_JBAVNZ010000579.1:0-2263 GCF_049691595.1 Bradyrhizobium sp. | reverse complement strand
GCGCGCCGCTGATGTGAGCGCGCGCGCCGCCGCCAAGGACAAGAAGCTGCTCGGGGCTTACGCATGACGACGGCCGATCGGAAGCCAACCAACGACAGATTGACGTCAACACGTTGAACAACGGAGCTCCGCGACAGCGGAAGAGGACTGGTGCAGAACAAGGACGACGGAACGCACGCTATCTTGCCTGTGGCCACGCCCTCAAAGGGCGCGATGGACCACGCCGGAGTGCCTGTGATGCTGCTCCGTCAATCCATGGAAAGATGCGCCGCGACGGATCCCGTGCTGCCTGGATGCAGCATAACTTCGCCGTCAATGAGCGCGGAAGACTGCACAGCGCGCCAGGACTCGTTCATGTCGTCGTGTCTCATGGTCAAGCGTGCATCAGAGGGCTTTGTCGTAACAGAGGAGATCATCGACAATGGGTAAGAAATTGCAAAACATCCGACCGTAAGCGTCCGAAGCTTGCACGTCGCTCAGCTCTTGACAGGATTTCCGGCTTTCCAAGCCCGCGGCAGCAATTCGTCGAGACGATTGACCGGGTGCCGATCGATCATGCGCGAGAGCACGTCATGGAGATAGGCGTAGGGCTCGACGCCGTTAAGCTTGCAGGTTTATGCCGCCCGCCGAACTATGCCGAGTCGGGTCGTTTTCCCCAGATTTCTCGCTGACCGGCGTTTGATCGGCTCGGCATAGTTCGTTCTGTGCCTCCGCTTTCAACAGCGGAGAACAGGAAGATGGAAGTTGAAGAGTACCTGGGCAGAAGCCGGCTGTACCGGCGTCTCAGAAGCGGGCCGCACGGACAGCTCGTCGAGCGCTACGCCGCTCGTCTCGTCGAAGAGAGGCTCGTTCGGCACGGCACATGGCGTTGCCTGAACGTGGTTGGCGGGCTCCTGAGTTGGATCGCAGGCTGTCGCTACAAGCTGGCCGATCTCGATGAGCAGGTCGTTGAGCGGTACCTCCGACATCGAGGCGGGAGGAAGTCTATCCAACCCGGTGACCGGGCCGCGCTCAAGCGATGGCTGTCGGTGCTGCGCGAGGACGGCCCGATCGCGCCGTTGGTGCTGCCGCCTCTCACCCCGCACGAACGGATCTTCAAGGAGTTCGATGCCTACCTGCGGTCAGAGCGCGGCTTGGCCCCGAAGTCCATCGTCCGCCATCTCCCGGTCATCCGCAGGTTCCTGCACGAGGTGTGCTCCGGCGGCGCCGGCGACCTGTGCAAGATCAGCCAAGAGGACGTGATCCGCTACATTGAGCGCCACGCCCAGGATTGGAGCCCGAGAACAGGCAAGGCGATGTGCTGGTCGTTGCGCGCCTTTCTCCGTTACCTCCACCATCGGGGGCTGAACGCGCGCCCGTTGGCGGATTGCGTTCCATCAATGCGACGATGGAAGCTCGCAACTCCGCCGACCTATCTGTCTGCCGCTCAGGTGCGGAAGGCTCTCGACGGTTGCGACCGAGAGACGGTGATGGGGCGGCGCGACTACGCCATTCTGTTGTTGCTGGCCAAGCTCGGCCTGCGGGCAGACGAGGTCGCGACGCTCACGCTCGATGATATCGACTGGCGCGCCAGCGAGATACTCGTTCGCGCCAAGGGCCGACAGCGTGCACGGATGCCGATACCGCCAGACGTTGGCGCGGCCATCGTTGCATATCTGCGCAATGGCCGCCCAAAGTCGTCGTGCCGACGGTTGTTCGTCCGCACACTCGCGCCACGCGTCGGCTTTGCTTCCGGATGTGCAATCACCATGATCGCCAAGGCCGCTCTCGATCGCGTTGGAATCGAAGGTTGCGCACACCGCGGCGCCCATATCTTCCGACACGGTCTCGCTACCGAGCTTCTCCGATCTGGCGCGACCTTGTCGGAGATCGGACAGTTGCTGCGGCACGAGAGCCACGACACCACCCGGATTTACGCGAAGGTCGACATTGATGCGCTGAGAACATTGAGCCTGCCCTGGCCGGGAGGCGTGCAATGACCAATCTGCGCTCCGCACTCGATAAGTACCTGAGCATGCGCAAGGGACTGGGATACAAGTACGAGCACCAGACCCGTCGGCTCGCCGACTTCGTCGCCTTCATGGAGAAGCGCAAAGCCAGGATCATCACGACGAAGCTGGCAATGGAATGGGCAACGCTGCCGCCCGATCGTCATGCATCCTGGGCGCTGAGATTGAGCGACGTGCGCGGGTTCGCGCGCCATGTCGCCAACTTCGATCCGAGAACGGAGGTGCCGCCCGTCGGCATGCTGCCGGGGTTGAAG
>NZ_JBAVNZ010000578.1:0-4973 GCF_049691595.1 Bradyrhizobium sp. | reverse complement strand
CCTGCGTCGCCAGCACGCGCAAACCGTCGTAAGGCAGCGTGTAACGGCCGTAGTCGGTTTCGCGGCCCCAGATCGCAAGCACGATGGTTGCGGGAACGCCGAAGCGGGTTTCGATCCCGGTCAAGGCGACGCGATACTTCTGCAGCAGCCGCTGCCCTTCCGCGGCCAGCCGAGCGATGCTGGCCTCCTTCAGATAATCCGCCGGCACCTGCACGAATTCGGCCTGCGACGGCGCGCCGGTCGCGGGCCGGCCCGGCAGGATCAGGTCGGGCAGTTTGTAATCCGGCTCCAGCCCGCGCGTTTCCGCATCGAACGTCGCGCGCGAAACGCCGGCCGCCTGCGCTTCCGGCCACAGCGAGGCGATGAATTGCGTGAAGGCAACGTCGGCGGCGCGAGCTTGAGACGACAGCAGCAGCGCCACAAGCAGGAGGCCAAGGGCAGGCATGCGGCGGATGACCAATTTAGACGTCTCGCTCACGCGTCGATCAGGTCGAGACGCCGCTCGATAAGCTTGATACGGGAATCAATACGATCCAACTTATTCGACATGCTCACATATCGATTCTCAAGGGCACCGAGAGGCAACTTCAGTTCGCTCATATCTTCGCGCATTGCGTCAAGCGCGCGGCGGATATGAAGAAGATGCTCGACAATTTCATTGTCTGTTTCGATCATGTCGTCAGAATATCACGGCGCAGGTCGCAGGGCGACGCAACCAGGTAGAGCCCTGTACGACTTGCAATTCCAATAATATGGCCATATATAGCCAGAATTGGAGGCCCGATGTCGACTTATTCCATCGCTCAGGCGAAAGACCAGCTCTCGCGACTGGTAGATGAAGTCTTGGCCGGCAAGCAGGTCACGATCACGCGCCACGGCAAGCCGGTCGCCGAATTGCGCCCGGCGGGGCATTCGCCACGGCCGACAACCAAAGCCGACATTCTATGGTTGCGCAAGCGACGCCAGGCACTGCCGCCGCTCGGCGGCGATGCGGTATCGGTCGTCCGCGCGATGCGCGACGAGCCTGAATGAACTGCTACCTCGACACCAGCGTCATCGTCGCGCTGCTTCTGCTCGACCCCCACACCGCAAAAGCAGAGGCGTGGCTGGAACACGCCGAGCCAGGTTGCATCGTGAGCGATTTCTGCGCCATCGAATTCGCATCGGTGGTGTCGCGCCAAGTGAGAATGAGCCATCTCTCGGCCGCGGATGGAAGCGAGGCACTCGACCTATTCGACGAATGGATCGCGCGAACGGCGCAGGTTGTCACGAGTGCGGGCGAGCATATGGAGGCGGCCGGCCGCATGGTCCGCAACTTCGATACCAAATTATCCGCACCCGACGCGATTCACCTCGCGGTCGCGAAGTATCACGGGCTGGTACTGGCGACTTTCGACAAGCGTCTCGGTGACGCCGCGCGCCGGGAAAACGTCAACATAGTCGTGCCCGAATAGGGAAATGCTTATGAACAGACGCAAATCAATTCCTGCCTGCAAGACCGAGGCCGAGGAACGAAAGTTTTTGGGAAACGCATGACTCCACCGATTACATCGACTGGAGCAAGGCCGAGCGCGTGCGCTTTCCAAACCTGAAGCCCTCGACTACCGCGATCTCAATTCGTCTGCCCCTGGGCTTGCTGGAACAGATCAAGATCGCCGCCAACAAGCGTGACGTGCCGTATCAGTCGCTGATCAAGATGTGGCTGGCGGAGAAGGTGGATAACTAAGACAACCCTCACCGCGTCAGCTTCTTGTACTTCATGCGATGCGGGATGATGGAATCCTGTCCCAGCCGCCGCATCTTGTCCTTCTCATAATCCTGGAAATTGCCTTCGAACCATTCGACATGGCTGTCGCCCTCGAACGCCAGCATGTGGGTGGCGATGCGGTCGAGGAACCAGCGGTCGTGGCTGATGATGACGGCGCAGCCGGCGAAATCCTCCAGCGCCTCTTCCAGCGCGCGCAGCGTATCGACGTCGAGATCGTTGGTGGGCTCGTCGAGCAGCAGCACGTTGGCGCCGGATTTCAGCATTTTTGCCAGATGCACGCGGTTGCGCTCGCCGCCTGACAGGGAGCCGACTTTCTTCTGCTGGTCGCCGCCCTTGAAATTGAACGACGAGCAATAGCCGCGCGAGTTGACCTCACGCTTGCCGAGCAGGATCAATTCGTTGCCGCCGGAAATTTCCTCCCACACCGTCTTGTTGCCGTCGAGCGTATCGCGCGACTGGTCGACGTAACCAAGATGCACGCTGTCGCCGATGGTGATGGTGCCCTTGTCCGGCGTCTCCTGCTTGGTAATCATCCGGAACAGCGTGGTCTTGCCGGCGCCATTCGGGCCGATCACGCCGACGATGCCGCCCGGCGGCAGCTTGAAGGTGAGGTCGTCGATCAGCATGCGGTCGCCAAAACCCTTGCTGAGGTGGTCGAAGTCGATCACGTTCTGGCCGAGCCGCTCGGCGACGGGAATGACGATCTGCGCGGTCTGGGTCTGCTTCTCGTTGGCCTGCTTCAGCAGTTCCTCATAGCGCTGGTAGCGCGCCTTGGACTTGGCCTGGCGGGCTTTTGGCGAAGCCGCGATCCATTCCTGCTCGCGCGCCAATGTCCTTTGATGCGCGGCCTCCTCGCGGCCCTCCTGCGCGAGCCGCTTCTGCTTCTGCACCAGCCAGGACGAATAATTGCCCTCGTAGGGAATGCCCTTGCCGCGGTCGAGCTCGAGGATCCAGCCGGTGACGTTGTCAAGGAAGTAGCGGTCGTGGGTGACGATCAGGATCGCGCCGGGATAGTTGCTCAAATGGCCTTCCAGCCACGACACCGACTCGGCATCGAGATGGTTGGTTGGCTCGTCCAAGAGCAGCAGTTCCGGCTGGTCGAGCAGCAATTTGCACAGCGCCACGCGGCGCCGCTCGCCGCCGGAAAGCCTGGTCACGTCGGCATCGTCGGGCGGGCAGCGCAGCGCGTCCATCGCCTGATCGACCTTGCTGTCGAGATCCCAGAGCCCCTGGGCCTCGATCTCGTCCTGCAGCCTCGTCATCTCGTCGACGGTCTCGTCGGAGTAATTGGCCGCGAGCTCGTTGTAGCGGTCAAGGATCGCCTTCTGCTTGGCGACGCCATCCATGACGTTTTCGCGGGCGGTCTTCTTCGCGTCGAGCTGCGGCTCCTGCTCGAGATAGCCGACCCGCGCGCCCTCGGCGACCCAGGCCTCGCCGTTATATTCCTTGTCGATGCCGGCCATGATCCGCAGCAAGGTCGACTTGCCGGAGCCGTTGACGCCGAGCACGCCGATCTTGGCGTCGGGGTAGAACGACAGATGGACGTTATCGAGCACCTTGCGGTTGCCGGGATAGGTCTTGGACAGACCCTGCATGAAATAGACGAACTGACGGGCCATCGCGATCCCTTGGAAAACGAGAGGATTTTTGGGAAATTTGCTGCCGCTGATGTAGCGGCGCAGCCCCCAAAGGGCAACCGCGGCAACAGGTTTTCCATCCGTTCACCACGGAAGATTACGGGTCCGACACGATGTGTGTGCCAGGTCACGACAATTGAAACCTTCTTTTAATAAATCAGGCCAAAACTGGTTCTCGACGCCAAAAAGGCGCCCCGCGGCCAAGGCCGCGCACAAAAAACAGAGGCCGCGTCATGGCAACGATCAGTTCGGCAATCCTCTCCATCCCGGCGAGCAGGCCCGCAAGACCTTTCGCCGGGTTTCGCGCCTTCTGGCGCCGGTTCCTCGCCAGGGCGTTCAACCCCTACCGGCCGGAGCTGCATTACATGCGCGGCCCTGGCCCTGCCTGGCGCGCCAAGCACATGGCCCGATCGGCCTGACCTTTTTAAGCGTTTGAGCCGGCTCTGCCTTCAAGTCCGCTTGCGCGCCCGTCGATTGCGCGCGACCATGGCGAGGTTCCCGGACGGTCAAATTCCGGCCGTCGCTCTCGCCACAAACGGACTTCCCGATGACGCGGCTGCGCTGTGCAATTCTCGACGACTATCTCAACCTGGCGCTAACGGTGGCGGACTGGTCGAAGGTATCCGACCGGGTTGACATCACGGTCTTCAATCAGCCGTTTTCGAGTTCCGAGGCCGCCGCGATCGCGCTGCGGGATTTCGAGATCGTCTGCGCGATGCGCGAGCGGACGCCGTTTCCGCGCATGCTGTTTGCGATGCTGCCGAAGCTGAAACTGCTGATCACCTCCGGCATGCGCAATGCCGCGATCGACATGGAGGCCGCCAAGGACCACCAGGTGGTGCTGTGCGGCACGCAATGGGGCCGCGACCCGACCGCGCCGCTGACCATGGGCCTGATCCTGGAACTGACCCGCAATATCGGCCGCGAGAACGCGCGGATGCATGCCGGCGAACCCCTGCAGAAATTCGTAGGCCAGGAGATCGAGGGCCGAACGCTCGGCGTGATTGGCCTCGGCAAGCTCGGCAGCAAGGTTTCGAAACTCGCGCAGGCCTTCGGCATGAACGTGATCGCCTGGAGCCCGAACCTGACGGCCGAGCGCTGCAAGGAAGTCGGCGTCACATACGCCAGCAAGGAGGAATTGTTCGCCACCGCCGACATCGTCACCATCCATGTGGTGCTGAGCCAGCGCTCGCGCGGCCTGATCGGGCCTGCCGACCTCGCACGGATGAAACCGACCGCCTATCTCGTCAACACCGCGCGCGGGCCGATCGTGGATGAAGAAGCACTATTGGAAGCGCTGACGCAGAAGAAAATTGCCGGCGCCGCCGTCGACGTGTTCGCGATCGAGCCGCTGCCGACCGACCATCCCTTCCGCAAGCTCGACAATCTCGTGCTGACGCCGCATCTCGGCTACGTCACCGAGGAAAGCTTCAGCAACCACTATCGCCAGATGGTCGAGGGCATCGACGCCTGGTTCAAAGGCGAGCCGGTGCGGAAACTGGGGTAGACGACATACCTATCGCCGTTCCCCGGATGCAGCGCAGCGCGCCGCTCTTGCGGCGTGGTGC
>NZ_JBAVNZ010000577.1:0-6104 GCF_049691595.1 Bradyrhizobium sp. | reverse complement strand
CCGAACCGCAGCCGCGTGCGCTCCCTCGCCTTCCCAGCCTCGAGCTCGCGGTCGCGCGCCGGCGCATGGGTATGCAGCGACGTCAGCAGCCGGCGGGCGGCGTCGGCGACTTCCGCCACCGCGCGGTCGAACGCCGCTTCGTTGGCCTGCGACGGCTTGTTGAAGCCGGACAGTTTTCGCACGAACTGCAGGGCCGAGGCATGAATTTCATCCCCGGTCGCCGGCGGTTCGAAGTTGAACAGCGTCTTGATGTTGCGGCACATGGTTGTCTCCTCTGCGCGGGCGGCGGGGGGCGGGCGGATCGCCTTCCCAAGGACGCACGGACCGTGCAAAATTCCTGCATGGCGCGCAATTCTGTCATAGAATGGGCGGCGGGTTCACCCCGTGTGCTTCGCCGCAAAAGCGAGTTCCCGATGAGCCATGTGACCTACAAGATTGTCGAGCATGACGGCGGCTGGGCCTACACCGTCAACGGCGTGTTTTCCGAACCGTTTCCGACCCACGCCGCGGCGCTTTCGGCCGCCAGGCGCGCCGCCGCCGAGCAGCGCGTGCCCGGCCGCACCGAGGCGATCCAATATGAAACGGCCGACGGCCAATGGCTCACCGAAACCGCCGCCGGCAACGATCGTCCCGAGACCGATGTCGAGGACAACGCCTGAATATTCCCCGCGCACGATGCGCGAGACCTGGAGAGACGACCGATGGACCTGTTGCGCATGGCGCTTGGCGCCGCTCTTGCCTTGACCTCGTTCGCCGCTGCGGCGGCCGACTATCCGGCGCCGAAGCAAGGCAACTGGATCGCCAGGGACTTCAAATTTCATACCGGCGAAACGATGCCGGAACTGCGGCTGCACTATACCACGCTGGGCGAGCCGACCGGACAGCCGGTGCTGGTGCTGCACGGCTCGGGCGGCTCGGCGGTCAACATGCTGACGCCGGCTTTCGCGGGCGAGCTGTTCGGCCCCGGACAGCCGCTCGATGCGTCGAAATACTACATCATCATCCCGGACGGAATCGGCCACGGCAAATCCGCAAAACCGTCCGATGGCATGAAGACGGCTTTCCCGAAATACAACTACACCGACATGGTCGATGCGCATTATCGGCTGGTTACCGAAGGGCTCGGCATCAGGCATCTGCGGCTGGTGATCGGCAATTCGATGGGCGGCATGCACACCTGGATCTGGGGCGTGAAATATCCTGAAGCGATGGACGCGCTGGTGCCGATGGCGTCGCAGCCGACCGCGATGGCGGCACGCAACTGGATGCTGCGGCGGATGATGCTGGAAACCATCCGCAACGATCCCGATTACAATGGCGGCAATTACACCGCGCAGCCGCGCATGATGAAATACGCCATCAATGCCTATCAGATCGCAACCGGCGGCGGCACGCTCGGCTATCAGACATTGGCGCCGACGACGGACAAGGCGGACAAGATGGTCGACGACCGGCTGGCGAGCCCGATCACCGCCGACGCCAACGATTTCGTCTACCAGTGGGAAGCCTCGCATGACTACGATCCGTCCGGCGGCATGGAGCGGATCGAGGCCGCGCTGCTCGCGATCAATGCCGCCGACGACGAGCGCAATCCGCCGGAAACCGGCGTCACCGAGGCCGCGGTGAAGCGGATCAAGAACGGGAAAATCCATCTGATCCCGGCCAGCACCGAGACGCGCGGCCATCTCACCACCGGCGACGCGAAATTTTATGCGCGAGAGCTGCGCGAGTTTCTGCGGGCCGCGCCGCAGCGGACCATGTAACGCCGCTCGTTCGTCGAGGTGAGCGCGATGTCGTCGAACCGCTTCCGCCGTGTCGCGCTCGGCCTGCCCGAGGCCGTCGAAGGTTCGCACCAGGGCCGTGCCGACTTCCGCGTCGGCAAGCGCATCTTCGCCAGCCTCGGCTATCCCGATGACGATTGGGGCATGGTGAAGCTCACGCCGGAGCAGCAATCGGTGCTGGTCGAGGCAGAGCCAAAAATCTTCCGCCCGGTCCCGGGCGGCTGGGGCAAACAGGGCTACACCAATGTAAGGCTGGCGAAGGCCGACCCGGTCACGCTGCAGAGCGCGCTGACCATGGCATGGAACAACGTCGCGCCGAAGTCGCGGGCCAAACTGCGCGCCAACAGGAAGTCCTGATTTCGTCGTGCAGCAACTGCTGCCTCGCGCCGGCTGACGCGGGTGCGAACCATCGCTTGGCGCGCCTGGTCGGCGATGGTATTTTGGCGAAACGCCGTTCCGGCCGGAGAAGCCATTGACCGACCTTGCCGCCTGCGATCTCGCCTCGATCTATCCAGGCCCCACCGCGCGCGTGATCGCAAAAGCACGCCCGGAGATCGACGGCCACGCCAAAAAATTCATCGGCCTGTCGCCGTTCTGCGTGCTGGCGACTTCGGGCTCCGATGGCAGCGTCGATGCCTCGCCGCGCGGCGGCCATCCCGGCTTTGTCAGCGTCGCCGGTCCGAACCTGCTGTTGATGCCGGACCGCTCCGGCAACAACCGCATCGACAGTTTCCGCAACGTGGTCGAAGGCTCAGGGCTGGTGCAACTGATCTTCTTCGTTCCAGGGATCGACGAGACGCTGCGCGTCGGCGGCAAGGGCACGCTGTCGGCGGATCCGGATCTGCTGGCATCGATGGTGGAGTTTTGCAGGCCGCCGCGCGCGGTGCTGCGCATCGAGGTGCGCGAGGCCTATTTCCATTGCGGCAAGGCGCTGATGCGCTCAAGACTGTGGGCGGCGGATACCCGGGTCGAACGCCGGGTGTTTCCGAGCATCAGCGAGGTGATCCATGAACAGACCAGCCTCGGCGAGCCGGAAGACCAGGCCGTGGTCGAGGCGCGCTACAAGACGCAGTTGTAGCGAGAATTTGAACTCAAAGAACCGACAGCGACACTGTCTCCGTCATGCCCGGCCTTGTGCCGGGCCATGACGACCGGGTTGCGTTCACCGACTCAGTGCTCGCTCTCGAGCCCGCCGACGTGCTTCTGGGTGTAGAGCTCAAGCCCGATCCGCTCGATCAGATCGAGCTGGGTCTCGAGGAAGTCGATGTGATGTTCCTCGTCCTTCATCAGGCTCTCGAACAGGTCGCGCGAGACGTAGTCCTTGACGCCGTGGCAGTGGGTTGCCGCTTCCTGGTAAAGCGTGCGCGCGGCGATCTCGGAGGCCAGATCGCACTCGATGATCTCCTTGACGTTCTGGCCGATCCGCAAGGGATCGAGCACCTGCATGTTGGGAAAACCGTCGAGGAACAGGATGCGGTCGGTGAACTTGTCGGCGTGCTCCATCTCCTCGATGGATTCCTTGCGCCAGACCTTGGCCATGTCGAGCAGGCCCCAATTATTCAAGAGCCGATAGTGCAGCCAGTACTGGTTGATCGCGGTGAGCTCGCTGCGCAGGCCCTTGTTCAGATAGTCGATGACTTTTGGGTCGCCCTGCATGGTCCACCACTCCGGGTTCTGCGGCCAAAACTGACCAGAACTAATATCTAGAACGCATCTAAATCAGATAGCGAGTGAGGGCAACCCTTCGCAAAAAGCTGTGAGGACCGAGGAATCGGACGGAGCGGGAGGTCTTCAGCAGGCCGCGAGCGCGAAGTCGGCCTGATCAGGTTCCGTTGACTCGGCGTGGCTGTGCGGGCATCCGAGGGCGCAGACTTTGGCACAGGGGCCAAGCGCTTCATCGATGATGGTCTTGATGGTGCGCGCGCATCGGCCGCATTCGGCGCTGCAGCCGAGACACCCATAGATCTGCTTCGCATTGCGCGGCAGGTCCCCGGCTGCGACCACGGCATCGCGGACATCTTGGTCGCTGAGGACGTTGCAGGAACAAACAATCATGTGAAAAAGGCGGCGGCCATCGGTGATGCTTCAATTCATCGATATTGAAGGCCGCGACGGGATGCAAAAGGAAAAACTCAACTTTGCAGCAATTCCAAACTGACGCTTGCGTTCCCTGTTTGTACACCACAAAAAGGTTAAATAACCTGTGCGCATTCGTCATCAGGCGATGCACCATCGTTCATTGATCATTCAAGCGAAATGTGAAACTTTCGCTGCGACAGACCAGTTTGCGCGCTGTCCCTGCTCCCGAGAGAAAGGTAAGGCCATGAAGAAGACATTGGTGGCACTTGCTGCCGTCGCCACGTTGGCTGTTTCGGCCGTGGCCGCCCCCGCCCATGCGCAACGCGGTGTCGCCGCGGGCGTCGCGGCGGGATTGATCGGCGGCGCCATCGTCGGCGGCGCGATCGCGTCCCAGAACGACTACTATTACGGCCCGGGCTATTATGGTCCGCGATATTATCGTCCAGCCTATGTTGCCGATCCCGGTTACTACGGCCCGCCCTGCCAGTGGCAGCGCCAGCGGTTCTGGGACGGCTATGGCTGGCGGATTCGCCGCGTCAGGGTTTGCTACTGACAAATAGGTTCTCGTTCACCTTCATTAAATCAGACAGCATGCCCCGGAAAACCATCGGTTTCCCTGGGCGCATGATGTCTGTGGCCTGAAAAAACCTTTTTTCCGGCCCATTGGCGCGCGACGTTACTTTCGATCGACCGTTGCGCGCTCGCTGGCGGGATGGCCAGTTCGAGTATGGCGTGCGAGTCACCTTAAACCCGGCGCGAACTTCAGGGCGCCATCTCCAGGAGAGATCAAGAGATGAACAACAGATTTACTGCCTTGGTCGCGATGGCAACCATCGCCGCTTCGCTGGTTTCGGCGATGCCGACGGCCAGGGCCGAAAACGGCCAGATCGCCGCCGGCATTGCCGGCGGCCTGATCGGCGGCGCGCTGCTCGGCGGCGCGATCGCGGCAAGCCGCCCGGCTCCGGTGTATGTTGCCCCTGCCCCCGTCTATGTCGAGGAGCCCGCTTGCCGTCTGGTTCGCGAACGCTTCTGGGACGGCTATGGCTGGCGCTACCGCCGCGTCGAAGTCTGCAACTGACGCTACTTGCCGGCGCATCGATCGCTGTGTTGAAAACCCGGCCGAACCTTCGGCCGGGTTTTTGTTTAACGCGCCGCGCTCATCGAACGCAGCACCGCCTCGCTCGGCCAGCAATCGACCTTCAGGCCCGCGGACTTCTGATAGGCCCCGAGCGCCGCGCGGGTCTGCATGCCGGCCTTGCCGTCGAGCTTGTCCTTGTAGAGACCGATTCGCGTCAGATGACGCTGCATCGCTTCGACATCGGCGCTGCGCAACTGCCTTGACGCCGACCAGGGCGTCGCGAACGGCAGCGGACTTGACATGCGGTCGCTGAGATGGCCGACGAACAGCACATACAGATCCGAAAAATTATACTCCTTGATGACGAAGTAATTCTTCGTGGTCAGAAACGCCGGGCCGTAGATGCCCTCGGGCTGCAGCAGCGACGCCGGCTGCGACTGCTCGCCCGCGGCCAGTTGTTGCCCGCGCACCGGCACGAAGCCTGCGCGGAGCCATTGGCCGATCGGTTTTGTCACCTCCGGCACGCCCATGGTGCAGTCGACATTGGCAGGCGCGCGCACTTCATAGGCCCAGCGCACGCCGTCCTGCCAGCCCTTGTTGACGAGCTGCTGCGCGGCGGAAGCAAGCGCGTCCGGCACCGAGTGCCAGATGTCCTTCCTGCCGTCGCCGTCGAGATCGATGCCGTGCTTGTAGAATTCCGACGGCAAAAATTGCGTCAGCCCGGTGGCGCCGGCCCAGGACGCGCGCAGGTCCTTGCGCGTCACCTCGCCGTCGCCGATCATCTTCAGCGCCAGGATGAACTCGTTGCGGTATTTGTCCTTGCGCCGGCCGACATAGGCCTGCGTCGCCAGCACGCGCAAGCCGTCGTAAGGCAGGGTGTAGCGGCCGTAGTCGGTTTCGCGGCCCCAGATCGCCAGCACGATTGGCGCGGGCACGCCGAATCTCGTTTCGATTTCATTCAGCGCGGCGCGGTGCTTCTGCATCAACCGCTGCCCCTCCGCCGCCAGCCGCGCGATCGAGGCTTCCTTCACATAGTCTGCCGGCACCTGCACGAATTCCGCCTGCGACGGCGCGCCGGTCGCGGGCCGGCCCGGCAGCAGCAGATCGGGCAGTTTGTAGTCGGGCTCCAGCCCGCGCGTTTCGCGATCGAACGTGGCGCGCGATAC
>NZ_JBAVNZ010000576.1:0-1812 GCF_049691595.1 Bradyrhizobium sp. | reverse complement strand
GCCGATGGGCGACCCCTTGGCATCGGTCGCGCGCACGGTGCCGGCGGCGATGCCGCCGTCGGTGCGCAGCACCTTCACGGTCATCTTCGCCGCGGCATTTTCGGCCGCGACCAGGGCCAGCGCGGAGGGCGTTCCGCCTTCGAACACGGTCAATGTCCGGTCGCCGATACGCTTGCCGAGGTTTTCCAGAAATTCGGCGCCGCGTCCGGTATCGACGCCGTCGGACAGCCACGCGATCTCGCAGTCGCCGGTTGCTTTCAGGAAACGCTCGACCGAGGCCATGGTCTCGACGCGCTCGATCGAATAGGGCTTTGGCGCCAGCTGGCGCAACGTCACGCGCGCGGTGCCGGCGGGCATCAGGGTGATGTCGCGGGCCGGCTCGGAGAGCGGGACCAGCGCGACGCCGCGCCGGTCGTTGTCGGCGTTGGCGATCAGTTCGTCGGCGGCCTTGATCCGCGCCTCCCAGCTCGCCGCGGCGCTCCAGCCGTCGTCGAGCAGGATCATGAGCGGCGCCTTGCTGCCGCCAGGCGCGGTTTGCGGATTCCAGATCGGGCCCGCGGCGGCGAGAATGACCAGCGCCGCCGCCGTCAGCCGCAGCAAGGTCAGCCACCACGGCGTCCGTGACGGGGTTTCCTCCTTCGGCGTGATCTCGAACAACAGCCGCGTCGGCGGAAATTCGATCCGCTTCGGCCGCGGCGGCATCACCCGCAGCAGCCACCACAGCACCGGCAGGCTCAGCAAGCCCAGCAGCAGCAACGGTTCGGCGAAGGAGAGCGGCAGGCCTGCGATCATGCGCTTGGCCCCGCCTTGACGGTCGCGCGCGTGGTCGCCTTGCTCACCATCATGCCGCCATGCAGGAACAGCAAGAGCTCGGCGGCCGAGCGGCTGGTGGTGTGGGTGGAAAACAGCCAGTCGAGCTTGTCGGTCTCGGCGCGGATCTCGTCGCGGTGGCGTGCGACACGCGCGAGGTAGTCGCCGGCCCAGCTTTCGGCGCGGCCCGCGGTGATCGTGCTGCGGCTCTCCGGCTCGACGAATTCGACGCGGCCGGCATAGGGGAAGGTTTCCTCGGCCGGATCGACGATCTGGATCAGCGTGCCGTGCGCGCCGGAGCCGGACAACCCCGCGAGCATGTTCCTGATCTCCGGCATCGGCGACCAGAAGTCGGACAGCACGACGATTTCGGCCAGCGCCGACGGCACGAAGGACGGCGGCAGGCTCGCGCGCACGGCATCGTCATGCAGCATCGCCTGCGCCATCTTGTCGATCACGCTGCTGCTCGCGGTCGGGTTCATCAGGCCGGGAATGCCGACCCGTTCGCCGCCCGCCACCAGGAGCTCGGCGAGCGCGAACGTGACGATCAGGGCGCGTTCCAGCTTGCTGTCGCGCGCCTGTCTGGAGGCGAAGGCCATCGACGGCGAGCGATCCGGCCACAGCCACACGGTATGCGCGGCCTCCCATTCCTGCTCGCGGACATAGAGGTGATCATCGCGCGCCGAGCGCCGCCAGTCGACCCGCTGCGACGGTTCGCCGGAAACGAAGCGGCGATATTGCCAGAAACTTTCGCCGGAGCCGGCGCGACGGCGTCCGTGCAGGCCGTGAATGACGTTGGCGGCGATACGGCGGGCTTCCAGCATGAGACGCGGCAACGAGGCGGCGAGCGATCGGCTTTCGCCATCGGCACGTCGGATTGCGGTGATCTCCCTGGTTTCTTGCCTGGTCTCCGCGGCCATCAACCGATCCGCGTCTTCAATTGCCTGATCACGTCAGGAATGGTGTGGCCCTCGGCACGGGCGGAGAACGTCAGCGCCATGC
>NZ_JBAVNZ010000575.1:0-11666 GCF_049691595.1 Bradyrhizobium sp. | reverse complement strand
CATGTTTCCGCCCGTTCTGTGGTTGACGCTGAGACATAAGAGCTGGGTCATGCTGGGATCCGTCTTGCTCTACCTTGCTGCTCGCCACTACGGGTGGAATTTTCCTTCGTATCCGTCCGGCGTTTGGTATTTCAATCCCTTCACATGGCAGTTGCTCTTTTTGCTCGGCGCTTGGCTGGCATTGGGTAGAATAATTGCGCTCGATTTCCTGCTTCAGTCTCGCGTCGTTCTTTGCTTGAGTATCGTTTTTCTGCTCTTTGCTCTTGTGATGACGCTGTCGGTACAAATCACCGAGCTCCAGAGCGTAATTCCGACAGTTCTGTTTGAGGCGTTTAATCCAAACGACAAGACCAATCTGGCCCCTTATCGTGTGATACATCTTGCTATTCTGGTTTTATTGGTGGCTCGACTGATACCCGTCGATTGGCCAGGGCTCGGGTGGCCGATCTTTCGCCCGCTAATCAAATGCGGCCAACAGTCTCTTGAGGTGTTCTGCGTCGGGGTCTTTCTCTCGCTCATCGCTCATTTTATTCTGGAAAAAGTCTCTGGCGGATACCTTGCCCAACTGCTCGTCGGAGCTGCCGGGCTCGCAATCATGACGGGTGTTGCTTACTATCGATCATGGTCAAAGCAAGTCGACAAACCAATTGCCGCCGATTTGAACTGTACAATTCAGGCTGGCAATCGGCGACGCTAGACGATATTCGAGACCGCTGTACGCCAGTTTGATCGAGGGAAGCCGATGGATCATCCGCTTTCTGGCGCCGAGACCGGCACTCGCTTCTTGATTCTATCGCTCGGGTATACTCGACGCGATGGTCGTCAAATTTTTGCTTGATGGTGCCGCACTTCGGTCCACCATTTCCATATGACATAGATGGCCGGATAGATCAGCAGCGTTAAGAGGAAGCTCGTGACGACCCCGCCGACCATCGGGGCGGCGATTCGCTTCATGACGTCAGAGCCAGTTCCGCTGGACCACATGATAGGCAAGAGGCCCATCAGGATCGCGAGGACCGTCATCATTTTTGGCCGCACACGCTGGACCGCGCCCTCCATGACCGCGCCTTCGAGATCGCTCATGCTTTTCATCCGCCCTTCCTGCCTCCAGCGGTCATGGGCCACATCCAGGTACAAGAGCATCACCATCCCGGTCTCGGCGTCGACGCCAGCCAAGGCGATGATCCCCACCCACACGGCGACGCTGAGGTGATAGCCCAACAGCCAAAGCAGCAGAAATGCGCCCACCAGGGAAAATGGCACGGCAATCATCACAATCAGCGCTTTGGTGACCGACCGGCCGTTCAGGTAGAGCAACAAAAAGATGACGGCGAGCGTGATCGGGATGACGTACTGAAGTCGTTGGCTTGCCCGCTGCATCCCCTCGAACGACCCGCTCCATTGGAGTCTGTAGCCCGGAGGCAGCTTCACCATTTCGCCAACGATTTTTCGGGCGTCGTTCATGTAGCTGCCGATGTCCCGGTCTGCGATATCCACATAGGCGTAGCCTACAAGCTGCGCCGCTTCGCTCTTGATCAGGCCAGGGCCATCTACGAACCGCAGCGCGGCCAATTCCTCCAGAGGCACCTGGACTCCCATAGGGGTGGCGACCAGAACCCGTCGCAATTCGCCGACATCATCCCGCAGATCACGCCCGTAGCGGACGTTCACAGGATAGCGCTCGCGGCCTTCGATGGTCTGCGTGAGATTGGCGCCGCCCACCGCCGCCTGGATGACTTCCTGCACGTCCATGACGGACAGCCCGTAACGGGCGATCGCCTCGCGATTGATATCGAAATCCAGGTAATGACCTTGAGCCACACGTTCGGCAAAAACACTTCTTGTGCCCCGGACCGTGCCTATGGCGGCCTCCACTTCCGACAGAATCTTTCCCATTTCTGAAAGGTCCGGCCCAAACACCTTGACGCCAAGGGGCGTCCGGATACCGGTGGAGAGCATGTCGATGCGTGCCTTGATGGGCATGGTCCAGCTATTCGAGAAGCCCGTCATCTTCGCCTTCAGCGCTGCATTCATCTCGGCGATCAACTTGTCGGGAGTCATGTCCTTCCGCCACTCATCCGAGGGCTTGAGGTTGATGACGGTTTCGACCATTTCCAGCGGAGCCGGGTCGGTAGCGCTCTCGGCGCGTCCGGCTTTGGCGAAGACGCTGGCGACTTCCGGGATACCCAGCAAAATCTTGTCCTGCTCCTGAATGGCCTGCTTCATGGTCTGTATCGACGCCGCCGGCAGCGTCGCGGGCATGAAGAGCACCGTTTCTTCCCATAACGGCGGCATGAACTCGCTGCCCAAACTATTGTAAATGGGGATTATGGCGACGATGGCGAGAAGAGCGATGCCGACCATCACATAACGTATCTTCAACGCCAGCCTGGCAACCGGCTGATAGATCCAGATCAGGAAGCGATTGATTGGATTTTTCTCCTCGGCCGGAATCCTGCCGCGGATCAACCATACCATCAGGAACGGCGTGACCGTGATGGACAGCACTGCTGCAAACAACATGCTGAACGATTTGGTATAGGCAAGCGGCCTGAACAACCGGCCCTCCTGGTCCTGAAGGGCAAACACCGGCAGGAAGCTGACGGTGATAATCAACAGTGAGAAGAACAGCGACGGGCCCACCTCTCTGCAGGCGACGATCACGAGTTCCAGGCGCGGACGGCGCTCCCCGGCGGGCTTGGCCTCCTCATTTTCAATGTGTTTGTGGGCGTTCTCGATCATTACGATGGCCGCGTCCACCATCGCCCCGACCGCGATGGCGATGCCGCCCAGGCTCATGATGTTGCTGGTCAGCCCGATCCATTGCATCGCCAGGATCGCCATCAGGACCGCCAGGGGCAGCGTGATGATCGCAACCAGGGCGCTGCGGAAATGGAACAGGAACACCAGGCAGACCAGGCTGACGATGATGCCTTCCTCGATCAGCTTCTCCCTGAGCGTCTCCACTGAATGATTGATAAGGGTCGACCGGTCGTAGGTGAGGACCAGTTCGACCCCATCCGGCAACGTCGGTTGGACAGTCTCCTTGATCGTCTGCTTGACGCTGGCTAACACGTCGTAGACGCTCTCGCCAAACCGGACGACAACGATGCCTCCGGCAGCGTCGCCCATCCCGTTGTAGTCCACCACGCCACGACGGATGTCCGGACCGATCTGGACGAAGCCAACGTCGCGCACCAGAATAGGCGTCCCATCGGATTGTGCTCCGACCGCCACCTTCTCGATGTCGGAAGGCTTTTGAAAGTAGCCTCTCCCGCGCACCATGTACTCGGTGCCCGTGAACTCCAATACCCGGCCGCCCACTTCCTGATTGCCTCGGCGGACTTGCTCGACCACTTTGTTGATCGGGATCTTGTAGGCCAGCAGCTTGTCGGGGTCGACGGTGACCTGGTATTGCTTCACGAAGCCGCCTACGCTGGCGACTTCTGCAACGCCGGGAACAGCGCGTATTTGATACTGCACCTGCCATTGCTGCAGGCTGCGAAGCTCGGCCAGCGAATGTTTTCCCGTCTTGTCGATCAGAACATATTCCAGGCCCCAACCCACGCCGGTAGCGTCGGGCCCGAGCCGGGGCGCGACTCCGGTCGGCAGCTTGCCGGCCATGCCGCTGAGATACTCCAGCACCCGGCTACGGGCCCAATACAGATCGGTGCCGTCCTCGAAGATGACGTATATCAAAGACTCGCCGTAGAAGCTGGAGGCCCGCACCGCCTTGACCTTGGAGGCCGAGAGCAGCTGCGTGACGATCGGGTAGGTGATTTGGTCTTCGATGATGTTGGGGCTGCGATCCTCCCAGTCGGTGGCGACGATCACCTGCACATCCGAGAGATCGGGAAGCGCGTCCAGGGGCGTGTTGTAGACCGCCCACAGCCCTCCGCCGATGATGGCGACGATAAGCAGCAGCATGAGAAGCGCATTGCGCGCGCTGAACTCGATGAGGCGGGCGATCATGGTTTATCTCTCGCTCACCGAAGTTAGTGTTTCATGGTGGAATGATCGTCCTTGGCCGGCTCACTTGGCATCGGCATTCCCTTCATATCCTGCGGCTTCGCGGCGGGCTTTTTCTCGTTGCCTTTGTTGCCGGCGTCCATTCCGGGCATGCCCGCCATGCTGCCGCCACCGGCCTGTAACTGGCTTTCGGAATCGATCAGGAAGTTGGCGGAAGTGACGACCTCGTCGCCGGCCACCAACCCCTCCAGGATCTGGAATCGATCCTCAAACCGCAACGGGCTGATCCTCACTTCGACCGGCAGGAAGCGATCAGCGGAAATGGCGCGAAATGCGATGTTGCGCTCGCCGGTGCGTATGACGGCCGATGCAGGGACGGTCAAGCCACTGCCCATCGCGTGGCTGATCAGGATATGACCAAACATGCCGGGCTTTAGTCGACCGTCGGGATTTGGAAGTTCCACGCGCACTTGCACCGATCGGGTCGTCTCGTCGACAACCGGATCGATGAACACGACCTTTCCGGCGAACTGTTGCGTCGGCAGGGACGGCAGCGTGATCGTGACGGGCATCCCGATTTCGACATGCGGCAATTCATACTCAAAAACCTTGCCCTGCACCCACACCGTCGAGAGGTCGGCGACCACATAAAGTTCGTTCTGGGGCATGGTATATTGACCTTGAAACGCTTTCTTCTCCAGGACAGTGCCTGAAATCGGGCTGCGCAAGATCAACGACGTACTTGGCTTGCCGGTCGTCTCCAAAGCCTTGATTGCGTCCGCGGGCACGTCCCAAAGCTCCAGACGTCGGCGCGCGGCCTCCAACACAACCTGTTGGTCCGCCGTGCCTTCGACACCGGATTTTGCTGATCGCAACACGGACAGCAACTCCCGCTGCGCGGCAAAAAACGCCGGGCTGTAGATCGAAAGCATGGGGTCGCCTGCCTTCACCTCTTGCCCGGTGAAGGAGACGAACAGCTTTTCGACCCAGCCTTCCGTTTTCAGGTGAATATGGGCGAGCCTGGTTTCATCGGGACGCACAATACCGACCGTTCGAATGACCATCGTAAGCGGAGTCTGTGTCGCCTTTCCCAGCGTGACCCCGATACGCTGCCGGACTTCCTGGGCAATACTGACTTCGGCGTATCCTGGAGGCCCCGGGCTGGTCGCCGCGGCGTCGTTGGCCGGCTTTGGCTTTTCCATTTCCGGCATGGCCACGTTTTGCGCTGAGCTGCCTTGCGCGCTCATCAAATAACCCGTGCACAAGACCACCAGCGTCGCCAACGCAGGTCCGATCAACTCTCCATATCGCTTCGTCGACACCAGATTCCTCACAGTGTTCTGGTACTGGCTTGCTATTGCACGGCGAGCGAGGCCGCCTGCGTCACCGAATTGCCGAGTGTCTCTATGTCTACGCCTGCGAGCGCTTCGATCTCCGCCAGCCGCTTCTCCCGCTCGATTCGGACCTGGGCAACCGTTCGGCGGAGCGCGATCAGGGTCCGCTGGCTGTCGATAAGATCCGCAAACCCCACTGTTCCCGCGGTGTAGTCACTCCGGGAAGTGTTCACCAGCTGTTGGGCGGCAGGCACGATACGCTGACGGTACAACGCAGCTTGTCGCTCCGCATTCCGCATGATGTACAGGTTCGCCACAAAGCTCGCGGCGCGGTCTCGTGTGGTTTGCCGCAACATGGCCTCTGACGACCGCGTCATGGCCTCCGCCTCCCTGATGGCGCCGCGGATCGCCGGCAACTTCGTCGGCAACATCACCATCGCTGAGATAACCTGCGAAACATTCCCGGTAACGCTCCCTGAGGGAATGAAATCAGGCAGATAAGCCAGCCTTGCGAGTTCTATGGCGTTCTTCCGTCCCGCCACCTGCCGGGCCAGCCCGGCCAGTTCCGGGTTTTGTTCAACGGCCACCGCAATGAGCTGCGCATCATCGGCGGCGACACGCCGCGGCGTCGGCAGGGTTGGCGGAAGTCTCACCGGCGCGTTGGCATCGCGCGCGAGCATCCCGTTGAGCGTGCCCCGGATCGACTTGGCTTCTGCTTCCAGGTTTGCCAATTCGTTCTCAGCCATCTGCGACTCGATCTGAACCTTGAGCAAATCCTGCAAGGGACCGCCGGACTGCGCGCGGCCGGCCGCCGAATCCGTCGCGAGCTTGAGAAGTGTCAGATTATCGCGCTCAATGCGGATTTTCTCCTCGCTCAGCGCCAAATCCAGATACGTGGAAATTACCCTTCGTTGAAGGTCGAATTTGACCGCGCGAAGTTTTTCGCCGGCTTGCCTGGCGGCTTCCAGCGCGACCTCGCCGGCGGTCTGCACCTTGATCGGCAGTGACAGATTCATGGATGGATCGAAGCCGACGCCGATCGTTGTGCGGTCCCACGCTTTGATCTTCTCGGCCGAAAACATGTAGCTGAAGCTGACGGCGACATTGCTGTTGGGCCACGTCGCGGCCTGATCGATCCGGGCTAAAGCCGCCTTCCATTCGAAATACGCAGATTCCAGTTCGCCATTGGCAAAGAACGCCCGGCGCAAGGCATCGCGCCAACCTGTCCGCGTCGGCAGCGTCGGCAACTGACGTGCCTCGACCGGAGGCTCAAAGGCCGGCGCAACCGAATCGAGCTTGGCCTGCTCCTCTGAGGTGCCCACCGGCGCCAGAACGCACCCGCTCAGCCCCAGGAGCATTGTCATGCATAGCGTTGCAATCACAGCGCCACCCGGCGCTCGTTTGGGGATCGGAGGCCCGCTTCGGGAATATGCGCGCGCCGAGACCTGCAGGACGCGCGCGATAGCCTCGGAGCGCCGGTTCTCTCCGCAAGATGCGACAGGGGCGGCGCGAATTATCGACGGCATTGTCGCCGAACTGACGAAGCTCGCACGTTCCGGATCGCGTCTTGGAGAATGTGAACCCGTCATCGCCTTGGTCTATTGTTCGTTCCGCAAAGAGATCGGCTTTGTATCTTCCTTCTTGGTATACCGCTCCGGCGGTTTGTGGAACTGATCATGACTGAAAACAAAGCAGAAATGGCAGGCCCGGCCCTGGAAGCTTTCGGTTGTGGCAATCTTGTCGCTCTCGACCGGCATGCCGGTTCCGCAATGCTGTAGCGGACTGCCTTGGCGTGGTGGACTCAAGCTGGCAGCACCCACCGCCGACGTAAACGCAATTCGCCATGCCATCGTTCGATCGTCGCGCATCACCATTGCAGCTATCGCTTCTACGGCTGCAGCACATAGGTGCCGGGAGCATCGCAGATCGCGGCAAGACCCCTGTCCGCGGTGCCCATGGCCGGCGGCGGCGCCTTTTCGGTGGACTGAAGGTCGAGCCATTCCAGCCAGCACGGCCACCACGACCTTTCATGATGAACCGCCGTTGCCTGCCAGGAATCGGGATCGACGTAGGCTTCGTTTTCCTTGTGGGTCGCGATCTGATGGCGGCTGTGCGGCTGGCCGGGCGGATTGACGATGCCCGCGTTGTGTCCGCCATTGGTGAGCACGAACCTCACATCGGCGTCAGTCAGCATCTGGATCTTGTAGACGGAGCGCCAAGGCGCGACATGATCCCGGATCGTGCTGACCGCGAACAGCGGCACCCGGATATCCCGCAAGGAGACGGGTTTTCCCTCGACCAGGTAGTGTCCTTCGGCAAGATCATTGTCGAGAAACAGCCGGCGCAGGTATTCGGAATGCATGCGCGCGGGCATGCGGGTGGCGTCCGCGTTCCATGCCAAGAGGTCGGTCATCGGCCCGCGCTGGCCCATCAGGTAGTCATGAACCATTGTCGACCAGATCAGGTCGTTGGAGCGCAGCAGCTGAAAAGCGCCGGCCATCTGCCTGGCGTCGAGATAGCCCCGCGCTTTCATCATGTCATCGAGGAAGCGTATCTGGTCCTCATCGATGAAGAGCGAGAGTTCCCCCGCCTCGCGGAAGTCCGTCTGGGCCGCGAACAGGGTGATGCTTTTCAACCGCTGGTCCCTGTCGCGCGCCATCGCTGCCGATGCGATGGCAAGCAGCGTTCCGCCGAGACAATAGCCGACTGCGTGGATCGGCCGCTCCGGAACGACAGCGGAGACGGCGTCAAGCGCCGCCATCACACCCAGCCGGCGATAGTCCTCGAGGCTCAGGTCACGGTCTTCCTCGGTCGGATTCCTCCAGGAGATCATGAAAACCGTATAGCCGTGCTCGACCAAATAGCGGACGAGCGAGTTTCCGGGCGACAGGTCGAGGATGTAGTACTTCATGATCCAGGCCGGTACGATCAGGACGGGATCGGAATGTACCTCTGCAGTCATCGGTGTGTATTGGATGAGTTCGATTAGCCGGTTGCGAAAGATGACCTTGCCGGGCGTCGCGGCCACCTCCTGGCCGACGCGAAACGCTTCTACGCCGACCGGCTTTTCCCGATCGGCCAAGCGCCGCCAATCCTCCAAAAGGTTCTGCGTACCCTGGAGGAGGTTCGCTCCAGCCTGCCGTGCGGTTTCGTCCAGTACGACCGGATTCGTCAGCGGGAAGTTCGACGGCGAGACACCATCAAGGACCTGGCGAGCGACGAACGACACCACTTCCTCATGGTGCCGGGAGACGCCCGGCACCCCGGTCGCCGCATTGTGCCACCACTGCTGCGTCAGCAGGAAACCCTGATGCAGAAAGTTGAAGGGCCAGCGCCGCCATGCCGGGTTGCCAAAACGATTGTCCTTTGGCAGGGGCTCTATGCAGGTCGGACAATCCTGATCGATGCAGGCGCGGCCGCAATACAAAAAGAACCGCTGCCACTTCTCTCCCAGTTTCTGGAGCAGCTCGAGTTGCTTGTCCGGGGAGAGCAACAAATGCTGCATCCAGTCCGCATAGGCCTGGCTGAGGGCCAACGGCGAAAGACCGCCTGACACGCGAGCGATGGCCTGATGAAACGGTTGATCGAGGCCGGCAAGCCAGATTGGCTGCTCGTGCGCAGCACTTGCTGGCCCCGGCGTCTGCGACGTCAGGGCGGTGCTCTCCTTAGCGAGCTCGATCACAACGGGCAGGTTCGAATCCGTCGTCTGCGGCCGAGAAGACGGTTTGCGCAACCGATCCACAACGTTTTCCCCGGCCATAGTCATCACCGGCTCAGTATTGGCCGACAGCGCCTGGCGTGCGCCTCCAGTCATGAGTTCGGAGCAAACCGCCCGGCGGTTACAGACTGGAACGTGAAATCTTCTGGCACGGCACCTGTCGCACCCAAGACTCCATGCTAATAATTATCTCAGTTCGACTTCTCATCTTTGATGTGCATCAATCTTTTGGCCATGCGGCGCATCATGGCCCGGCTGACGCGTTCTGTCGCGATTTTTGGGATACCTTTCGGTAGCGCTAAGCGTTGCTCAGAGAGCGACGATAAAGGTCACGAGGACGTCGCGGACACGGGTGCGGTCGGTTCTGACCGCCTCATGCGGTAATGAGGCGCGGAGTAGTCCATAACTGCGCCCGCTTGCACTGGCACGACTCCGGTCAGAAAGTCGCTATGAGGGGAACGAGAATCGCATCAGCCCGTTCGCTTCTGCGTGTCGTCGAGAGTCGGATACGTTCGCGCAAAGCCTTCGCGCGCGGATCCAGTTAGTCCTCATGCATCGCGATTATAACCGTGTCTGAGGCACAAAAAAGCCGCGGGCGATGCCGGGGCTTCTGATCCGCATACCGCTTAGACTAGTTCGGAGCAGAAGACCGGCTGGTTACAGCTTACAGAGATATTTTGAGGTGATACTCAAGCGCGGCTTCGCAGCACAACATGCGAGCGATTGCCGGCTCGTATCAGACGACTTCTTCACGCTGACCCAATTCTCGAAACCACCGTCTCTGCGGTCCGGTAATAGGAGCGGCAGATTTCCGGCATCCCCCTCGAGCTGCTGCGGGCTACCCCGGGGAAACGCGCCGGCGTTCCCGTTTCGTGTTAAGCGCGGAAGCGTTTGTTCGATCACCCCGTCGGCCAGGGCGAACAGGGTGGACCGCATCGTGAGGCCGATCGCCTTCTGGATCTTCGTTTCGTCCGTGAAGAATTCCACAGTACAAAATTCCATGCTGCACTTGGAATACTCAGAAGTCATGGATATCGTGCTCCAACTGGTTCAATTTTTGCCTCGCATCGCGTTGTAGAGAAATGACCGACACGCCCATGAAGGCCCCTGGCGCCAACATCATCGATGCGTTGCTGCCACCTGAGATGGCGCTCGCCTGCGAGACCGCGGGTGTCGCCAAGGCCGGTCGCGATGCGCTCGCACTCATCGTCTTGGGACTGCTTGCAGGTGCCTTCATCGCGTTCGGCGCGATCTTCATGACGGTGGTATTGACCGGAGCCGGTGAACTCCCCTGGGGCGTTGCGCGCCTCCTGGCCGGCATTGTCTTTTCGCTCGGACTTATCCTGGTGATTGTGGGCGGCGCCGAACTCTTCACCGGTGACTCGCTGATGATCGTGGCCTTTGCCAGCCGTCGCATTACACTCGGTGCGCTGCTCCGTGCCTGGTCACTGGTCTATGTCGGCAATATCGCCGGCGCGGTGGGCACAGTCGCGCTGGTGTTCCTCGCCGGGCAACACGGGTTCGGCGGCGGTGCAGTCGGCAAGACGGCGCTCGCCATTGCTTCGGCGAAAGCAGCCTTGCCGACGATCCAACTGTTCTTCCTGGCCGTGCTCTGCAACGTGCTGGTCTGTCTCGCAGTGTGGATGTCGTTCGGGGCGAGAAGCATGACCGATAAGGTCATGGTCATCGTCCCGCCTGTCGCGGCCTTCGTGGCCGCCGGGTTCGAACACTCGATCGCCAACCTCTATCTCCTGCCCTACGGACTTGCGATCAAATCTTGGGCCGCGCCGGAGTTCTGGGCCGCGATCGGACAGGGCGCGGCGGCCTATCCGCAACTGACCGTGAGTGGCGCGCTTCATAACATCGCCATTGCGACTCTCGGAAATCTTGTCGGCGGTAGCCTGATGGTCGGCGCAGTCTACTGGTTCGTGTACCTGCGTCGACGCGCTTAACCAGATGCTGTGCGCTATCCGCTAGTCCGCGACACAAGAAAACAACTTCTACTAGTTCGGAGCAGAACGTCGGCTGGTTACAGGCTACAGAGATATTTTGAGGCGATACTCATGCAGGGCTTGGCAGCGCAGCATGCGAGGAATTGGCGGCGTTCCACGTCGAACCCTTCCACTGAGCGGCCCTCCGTGCAGACCGTGGCTTATGTCCAGGCCCGTAATATTGGGATGGGGCGCCCGCATTGACTACCAGCGCAGGACCTTCGGCCCAAGCTTCCAACCGGCAAAGGTGCACAACACGATAGTCCCGCCATACCACATTGCAAAAAAAGGGACGGTGTCATCGGCGCAATGAAGCGCGTAACCGGTTGCGCTCAGGCAGCCCGCGATGAGACCGGCAAATGCGCCTGTGCGCGCAAGGTCGGTCGGCGCCATCTGCCGTACCGCCCAGATAATCACGGCAAACGGCATGACGGCGATGAGTGGGATCGATATCACGCACTCAAGCCATTCATCGCTGAGAATTGCCCCTTTCCAATGGGAGTTCGGCGCGAAGCCGAGGCTAACGGCGACAAGGAGCATGATGGCGATAAATGGCAGGGTAACCAAGGCGACCGAAGATCCGCGCTCCCCGCCCGGGCGGGCAAGTCTGATCAGATAGATTGACGCCGGGACGAGGATTATGACGGTAAAGGC
>NZ_JBAVNZ010000574.1:0-10734 GCF_049691595.1 Bradyrhizobium sp. | reverse complement strand
GGTGCGGCTGGAGGCGGTCGTGCTGACCGACAAGCGGCGGGTGTCGGTGAAGCCCGCGGCGATCCTGCGTTGTGCCATGGCCGCGCAAATCGCCGACTGGATCCGGACCGACATCGCGCCGCTCGCTGTGAGCCTTGGCAGCACGATCAGCGATCTCGACAATTTCGACTCGTTCGAGTGCCGCGGCCGCAACCGCATCGTCGGCGCCCAACTCTCCGAACACGGCCGCGCCAATGCGCTCGACGTTCGCGCCTTCAAGCTCGCCGACGGCCGCTCGATCTCGCTGACCGACCGCACCGTGCCGCGCGACCTGCGCGAAACCGTGCTGCATTCCGTCTGCACGCGGTTTTCGACCGTGCTGGGTCCGGGCTCGGACTGGTATCACGAGGACCACATCCACCTCGATCTGATGGAGCGGCGGAACAACTATCGGATATGCCAGTGGAGCGTTTGGGAGCCGATGCCGCAGGTCGCACCGCTGTTGCCGGCCGAGCGCCCGGAACAGGCGCCGCCGCGCGAGGTCGCCGCGACATCCGATGCGGCCAAATCCGAAGCGGCCGAACCGGATGATTCCGAGGTCAGGCCGCAGCCAACAAACAAGCCGCGGCCAACAAAAAAGCGCCGGTAAAACCGGCGCTTTGATCTCGTCCGCGATCAGCCTGTTACTGCACCGCAACCGCGTTGCTGCCGCCCTGCAGCGCCATCTGCGAATTGAACGGCGAGTCGCCGTGCTTCGGCTCGAGCACCACGACGACCGTCCCGAGCCCGACGCGGTCATAGAGATCGATCACGTCCTCGTTGGTCATGCGGATGCAGCCCGACGAGATCGACGCGCCGATATATTCGGGCTGGTTGGTGCCGTGAATCCGGAACAGCGTGTCCTTGCCGCCGGAATACAGATACAGCGCGCGCGAGCCCATCGGATTGTCCGGTCCCGGCGCCACGAATGTGGGTACGCCAAGCCGCGAGATTTCACTCTTGGTCGGGTGCCAGGGCGGCCACTCGGTCTTGCTGCCGACCTTGGCGATGCCGGACCAGGCCATCGCTTCTTCGCCGACGGTGATGCCGTAGCGGATCGCCTTGCCGCCCGGCTGCACGAGGTAAAGGTAGTGGTTGTCGGAATCGACCACGATCGAGCCGGGCGCCTCCCTGCGGTGATAATCGACGATGGCGCGGCGGAAGGGTTCCGCAACCGGGGTCTTGGTGTAGGAGACCTTCGACAGCAGCTCCTTGTCGCGCGGCTTGAAATTGTTGCTATTGGTCGCCTCAAAGGTGGCAGCCTGCATGCAGCCCGACAGCATCAGGCCGGCGGCCAGGATTCCCAATTTAATTTTAAGCGACGACTTAACTTTAAGCGACGACATGGCGCACTTCCAATCGATACCCCTGCGTTCGCAGCGCCAACCCTGTGCTGCAGACGCCACGATTCTGCTGTTCCCATTATTGCCGAAACCGGCCATCATTCCCAGCGTTTAGATGGTTGTTCGCGCTGCGGCACCCCTGCTGTGGCTTTTTTGCCGCAAGTTTTGCGGCTTCCGGCTGATTTTTTAAGCAGGAACGCGGCCGCCGCCGAATCGGAGGCGCGTCCCCAGCCATTCTGCCGCCATAAATCGGGATCGGCGGTTAATCGGGCGTCATGAAGCACTTGCCAGAATCGCGTTTAGTCGCCTTGGGTGCGATGGTGCCCCCGCTCCGGAGTTGCCCATGTTGTCGGTGTATGTCCCCTCCGATGTTTCGCTCAGGAAGGCCCCGGCCGCCGATCTCGCCGCACTGCCGGACAGCGCGGTCTGGGTCGACCTGGTGAGACCGACCGCGGGGGAGGACCGCGCCGTGGAACGGCTGGCCGGCATCGCGGTGCCGACCCGGGAGGACATGCAGGAGATCGAGATTTCCAGCCGCCTCTATATCGAGAACGGCGCGCGCTACATGACGGCGACGCTGATGTGCCAGTCCGATACCGACATGCCCCGAACCACGGCGGTCACCTTCATCCTCGCCGGCCATCGCCTGGTGACGGTGCGCTACGATGCGCCAAAGCCGTTCGCGCTGGTCGAGAACAAGCTGGCGCGGGCATGCGCACCCGGCATATCAGGCGAGATGGTGCTGATGGAATTGCTCGATGCGGTGATCGACCGCTGCGCCGATATTCTGGAACGCTGCGGCGCCGACATCGACCAGGTCTCCCATGACATCTTCGAACCCGAGAGCGAACGCCACGGCCACGCCAAGCAATATTCGCAAATCCTGATCCAGATCGGACGCAAGGGCGATTTGACCTCGAAGGTGCGCGAAAGCCTGGTGTCGATCGGCCGCCTGGTCACCTTCCTCTCCGCGGTGATGGAAGGCGTCAAATTCTCGAAGGACATGCGCGAGCAGCTCAAGACCATGCAGCGCGACGTGGCTTCGCTGACCGACCACGCTTCCTATCTCTCCAACAAGATCACCTTCGTGCTCGACGCCATGCTCGGCGTCGTCAATCTCGAGCAGAACAACATCATCAAGCTGTTCTCGGTGATGGCCGTGGTCCTGATGCCGCCGACCCTGATCGCCTCGATCTACGGCATGAATTTCAAATCGATGCCGGAACTCGAATGGACCCACGGCTATTCGATGGCGCTCTTGTTGATGCTGGCCGCGGCAATCGGGCCGTACTTTTTGTTCAAGTGGAAGAAGTGGCTTTAATTGTTGGGCAACTGCGCCGCGGGATTTTGAGGCGCGGCAAGCCTGCCTCAATTTCTACGCTAAAATTTGAGGGTTGCGCTGAACGTTTGAGCGAAACTTGTCTGCGATAACGCTGTCTCTGGCCGCGAGGAAAGCCATGGTTGAGAAAGCGATAATTTCACCGGGCAACGTCATCGATCTGGCGCGCTATCAGCACGACCGCGCGTTCGGCGGCAAGACTCCGGCGATCGCAGTGCTGATCTGCCGGCATTGCGGCGCGGCGCTGCTGGATGGCGAAAACGAGGACGAGTGTTCCAGCGCCCTCGCGGTCGAGGCGCTGCAGCTCGGCGGCGTGCTGCGGAAGTCCTGGGCGGATTGATTAGACGGCGTCATTTTCCGGGCGCGCCGGCGCCAACCAGGAATCAACCGGCAATCTCGTGCCAACGATCTCTGGATACCAGGTTCGCTCGTTTACCCGACGATGACATGGCAGAATTCCGCCACTGGGACACCTAGCGGGCCCGCTTGGACACAACCGAATTGCGTCGCAGGGCCGTTTTCGTCGGGACAGGCTCACAGCATGAGGGAGCTGTCGACAAGAGATCGCACAATTCGGGGTGCCCATTGCAGCAATCGTTCACCAGGTAGGACAATAACGCTCGCATGCCGTCGACGTCCGAACGATAGATGATGGTGCGTCCCTCGCGAGAGCTCCGCAATAGGCCTGCGCGAACCAGAATAGCCAGATGAGACGACAACGTATTGTGCGGCGCACCGATCGTATCGGCGATCACCCCCGCCGTTATGCCCACCGGTTCGTGCTTGATTAGCAACCGGAAGATTGCGAGCCGCGTGGGTTGCGCCAGGGCCGCAAGCGCCGAAATCGCGTAAACGTCGCTAAGTCGTTTTCCGGGCGGGACCGGGCCTGCATGACTCGCGGCCGCCAGCATGTTCTTGCGCATTGGTTTGAGTATCCAGTGATTCCAAGTTCACGATTCTTTTTAGCTGACGACCAGGTGACAAGCCATGACGTTTCCATTATTGGATATGTCGAGACATCTCGACATATGGCGCGGCCAACGCGGCTCGCAAACAGATTTTCAAACGAGATGCTCGGCCGGTAGGCGTACCGGGTCGGACCCTGGGAGGAAATCTCGCCGGTAGGCGTACCGGCGTGGGTCGGGAGAGACGTCCATGAGCCATTGCGACAAAATGGTCGATGCTGGCCGCCGTAGATTCTTGGGCGGTGCGGGATTTACTGCCGCGGGAGCGGCGGTGGCCACCATGATGCCAGGTCAGGCCAAAGCTGCTCCTGGAGCGGCGCGTGTCGAATATCCGTCGAACCGGCTCGCCAATATCGCCGAACTGAAGGCGAACGAACCGTTCACGGTCGCCTATCCGGACAAGGATGCTCCGGGCGTCCTGCTCAAACTGGGCAGGCGCGTTCCCGGCGGGGTTGGTGCCGATGGCGACATCGTTGGTTTTTCCACCACCTGCCCGCATAAGGGCTTTCCGCTCAACTACAAGGCAGCCGATAAAACGCTGAACTGTCCGGGTCATTATTCTCGCTTCGACTGTGAATCCGGTGGCCACCAGATCTGGGGCCAAGCCACCCAGAATCTTCCGCAATACGCGCTGCGCGTCGATGACAAGGGCGACATCTACGCCGAAGGCGTGGATGAGCTTTTGTACGGCCGCCTGTCCAACGTGCTGTGAGGAGAGAAGATCATGGCCTACAAGCGTCAGATCGACCGCCTTCCGATCGTCCCCAAGGACGCCAAGGAATTCAACGTCACCTGCCATTACTGCATCGTCGGCTGCGGCTACAAGGCGTATAGCTGGCCGACCAATAAACAGGGCGGCACCGCTCCCGATCAAAACAAGTTCGGCGCCGATCTCGGCAAGCAGCAGGCTGCGGAGACCGCCGCCTGGTACGCGCCTTCCATGTACAACATTGTGCGCCAGAACGGCCAGGACGTGCATATCGTTATCAAGCCCGACAAGGATTGCGTGGTGAATTCGGGGCTTGGCTCGGTACGCGGCGCGCGCATGGCCGAGATGAGCTATTCGCAGCAGCGCAATACCCAGCTCCAGCGCCTGACCGATCCCATGGTGTGGCGGTACGGACAGATGCAGCCAACGAGTTGGGGCGATGCACTTGATCTTGTCGCCCGCGTTACCGTCGCGGTCATCAATGCAACGGGCGAGGACGGGCTTTTTGTTTCCGCTTTCGATCACGGTGGTGCGGGTGGCGGCTACGAGAATACCTGGGGCACGGGGAAGCTCTATTTCGGGGCGATGAAGGTCAAGAACATTCGGATCCATAACCGGCCCGCGTACAATTCCGAGGTGCACGCCACCCGCGATATGGGCGTCGGCGAGCTCAACAATTGCTACGAGGACGCCGAACTCGCCGACACCATTGTCGCGGTCGGAACCAACGCGCTCGAGACCCAGACCAACTATTTCCTCAATCACTGGGTGCCGAATCTGCGCGGCACTTCGATGGACAAAAAGAAGACCGAGTTCGGTTCCGAGCCGGTTGAGCGCGGCAAGATCGTCATTGTTGATCCACGGCGCACCGTCACCGTCAACGCTTGCGAAGTCGAGGCGGGCAAGGACAACGTGATGCATCTTGCCATCAACTCCGGCACCGATCTCGCGCTCTTCAATGCCTGGCTAACCTACATTGCGGGCAAGGGTTGGACCGACAAGGCTTTCATCGACGCATCGACCAAGAACTTCGACAAGGCGCGTGCTGCCAACAATCTCAGCCTTGAGGAGGCTGCTCGCATCACCGGCCTTACTGCTGACCAGATCCGCAAATCGGCGGAATGGATCGCGCAGCCGAAGGCGGGCAATGCGCGTCGTCGCACCATGTTCGCGTACGAGAAGGGCCTGATCTGGGGTAATGACAATTACCGCACCAATGGGGCGCTCGTGAACGTTGCGCTCGCCACCGGGAATATCGGGCGACCGGGCGGCGGTTGCGTTCGCATGGGCGGGCATCAGGAAGGTTACTCGCGTCCTTCAGATGCGCATGTCGGACGGCCGGCAGCCTATGTCGACAAGTTGCTGATCGAGGGCAAAGGCGGCGTGCATCACATCTGGGGATGCGATCACTACAAGACAACGCTCAACGCGTTCAAATTCAAGCAGGCTTACAAGAAGCGCACCGACATCGTGAAGGACGCCATGATGTCGGTACCCTACGGTGACCGTGCCGCGATGGTGAACGCCATCACCGGTGCGATCAAGAAAGGGGGACTATTCGCGGTCGACGTGGATATCGTTCCGACGAAGATTGGCGAGGCGTGCCATGTCTGGCTTCCCGCGGCGACCTCGGGCGAAGCCAATCTTACCTCCATGAATGGCGAACGCCGGATGCGTTTGACCGAGAAGTATATGGACCCGCCGGGGCAGGCGATGCCGGACAGCCTGATCGCGGCGCGCATTGCCAACAATATGGAGCGTGTGCTTCGCGAGCAGGGCAAGGGGCAGTACGCCGACAAGTTCAAGGGCTTCGATTGGAAGACCGAAGAAGACGCCTTCATGGACGGCTACCATGCTCACGAAAAGGGTGGCGAGTTCGTCACCTATGACCGGCTGCGGTCCATGGGTACCAATGGTTTTCAGGAACCGGCGACCGGTTTTCAGGACGGCAAGATCATCGGTACCAAACGGCTGTTTGCCGACGGCAAGTTCAATTCCAAGGACGGCAAAGCGACATTCATGGAGACGCAATGGCGTGGTCTGCAGGCACCCGGCAAGGAAGAGGAACGCAAAAAATGGCCGTTCCTGGTCAATAACGGGCGTGCCAACATCATCTGGCAGAATGCCTATCTCGATCAGGACAATGAGTTCGTCATGGATCACATGCCGTACCCCTATATCCAGATGAACCCCGACGACATGACCGAGCTAAAGCTGAAGCAAGGGGATTTGGTCGAGGTCTACAACGACAATGGTTCTACCCAGGCAATGGTCTATCCGACACCGACTGCCAAACGGAAGCAGACGTTCATGCTGTTTGCATATCCGACAGGGGTCCAGGGCAACGTCGTGTCGGCGGGCGTGAATGAGTTCATCATCCCGAACTACAAGCAGACCTGGGGCAATATCCGCAAGATCGCGGACGCGCCGGAAAGCGTCAAGCATCTCAGCTTCAAGTCGAGCGAATACACGGCCTGACGAAGCGCATGCTTGTTTTCCGATCGGGCGCCCGGTTGCCCGGGACTTCGAAAGAGGGCAGGTGAGGGTGTAAGAGCTAAACGTGTTGCCCGCCGTTGATGTGGATCTCGGCGCCGTTCACGTAGGAACTGGTTTCCGTGCACAGGACATAGATGATCTTGGCGACCTCGTCGGGCGTGCCGAGCCGGCGCATCGGGATCTGCTGTTCGACGATCTTCTCGGTACCCGGCGACAGGATCGAGGTATCGATCTCGCCCGGCGCGATCGAGTTGACGCGGATGCCGACGCGGCCGAAATCGGACGCCATCTCGCGCGTCAATGAGGCCAGCGCCGCCTTCGAGGTCGCATAGGCCGCGCCCGCGAACGGATGCACGCGGGAACCGGCGATCGAGGTGACGTTCACGACCGAACCCTTCGCGGCCTTCAATTCCTCGATCAGCCCGCGCGCCATCATGATCGGCGCGAAGAAGTTGACCCGGAAGACGTGGCTCCAGGTGTCGATATCGGTGTCCATGGTGCCGAGCCGTCCGCCGCCGGCGCCCTTCGGCGAGATCGCGGCGTTGTTGACCAGCGCATGGAGCTCGCCGCCTTCCAGCCGCTGGCGGATCTCGGAAATCCCCCGCGTCGTATCGGCGTGATCGGCGAGATCGATCTGGATGTGATCTTCGGGGCCCGCGCCCCACGGGCATTCTTCGGGGAAGGGATGCCGCGAGCAGGTGAGGACGCGCCAGCCGGCCGAGGAAAAGCGGATCACGGTGGCGTGGCCGATGCCGCGGCTGGCTCCGGTCAGGAGCATCGTGCGTCGCGGCGTGTTGGCGGAACTCGGCATAGAGGTCTTTCAGGCTATCGACATCAGGGATAGAGCCGCACTTTGTTCCAGCTTTGCGCGGGACCATCGCGGCGGAATTCGATGCGGTCGTGCAGGCGGAACGGGCGGTCATGCCAGAATTCGAAACGCCTCGGCACGATGCGCCAGCCGCTCCAGCCGGGCGGGCGCGGCACCTCGCCGATCACATGCCTGGCGGCGACCAGCGCGATCGCCTGCTCGAAAGCGAACCGGCTTTCCAGCGGCTGCGATTGCTTGCTGGCCCAGGCGCCGAACTGGGCCTGCTTCGGCCGGGTGGCGAAATAGGCGTCGGCTTCGGCTTCCGTCACCGGCGAGACGTTGCCGCGGACGCGCACCTGACGACGCAGCGATTTCCAGTGAAATAGTAAAGCGGCCTTAGGATTTGCGGCGAGTTCGCGGCCCTTGGCGCTGGCGGTGTGGCTGTAGAATACGAAACCGTCGGTATCATAGCCCTTCATCAGCACCATCCGCACGTCCGGCAGCCCGTCGGCATCGACGGTTGCAAGCGCCATGGCATTGGGATCGTTGGGCTCGGACTTCACGGCTTCGGCAAACCACTCCCCGAACAGCGCAAACGGTTCCTCGGCGGCGGTAAAATCACCCGATGTTAACGGTGCCGGGTGTTTGATGGAGGTTGTGTCGGTCATTTGGGAGTCCCGAGTTGCGTCCGTCCGCGTCCCAGAGCGCGTCGCCTGGCCTATATAGGACATGCGGGCGTGTTGGCCTATCGGCGATCGGCCGGGCAGGCGCGGTGATGACACTGATTCTAATCGGTGTTGGCTTGGGCGGCTGCAGCCTTGTCCGTACCGAGGACGCCTTCGCCCGAATGGGGAACGTGACTGGCTCAATCCGCGCCGCTCAGCCAACCCCGGAGCCGACCGAGAGCGATCTCGCCTTTGCCCGCAACGCCGCCTCCGACGTGCTGACCAGGGGCGACAAGGATGCCAGCCAACCCTGGGAAAATCCCGAAACCGGCGCGCGGGGCTCGGTGACGCCGCTGGCGGACGGCTATGCCTCGGAGAACGGGCGCACCTGCCGGGATTTTCTGGCAAGCTATGTCAATGGCCACACCGAAAGCTGGCTGCAAGGGGCGGCCTGCAAGGGTGGGCATGGCCGGTGGGAGATTCATACGCTAAAGCCTTGGCGGCAGAGTTGAATATCAGAGGGCAGTTGCAAAAATGCCACTGAGACCCCAGATGGAGCCGTAATGGGGCGAATGGTCCAAAGATTCAGATCTGATTTTCCCGTGAAGGAGACCTAACGGATGCGCGACCCCTATGAGGTCTTGGGGGTGCCGCGGGGCGCCAGCGCTGCGGCGATCAAGAGCGCCTATCGCAAGCTCGCCAAGAAGCATCACCCCGACAGCAACAAGAACGATCCGAAGGCCGCGGCGCGTTTTTCCGAGATCAGTTCAGCCAACGAAATCATTGGCGACGAGGACAAGCGCAAGCAATTCGATCGCGGCGAAATCGACGCCGAGGGCAAGCCGCGCTTCCAGGGCTTTCCCGGCGGTGACCCGCGCGGCCGTGCCGGCGCGCCGGGCGGCGGGTTTGAATCCTATACCTTCCGCACCGGCGGGGCCGGTCCGGGAGGCATGGGCGGCGGCGGCGGTTTCGAGGATATCCTGAACAGCATGTTCGGCGGTGCCGCCCGCGGCGCACGCGCCGGCAGAAGCAGTCCATTTGAGTTCGATGCCGGCGGCATCGGCCTTGATCTCGATCTCAGCGTCGCGATGACGGTGTCGCTGGAAGAGTCGGTAAACGGCGCGGAAAAACGGGTTCGCCTGCCGACGGGTAAGGAACTCAACGTCAAAATCCCGGCCAGTGTCACCGCCGGCCAGCAGATCCGGCTGAAAGGGCAGGGCGAGACCGCCCAGGGCCATCCGCCCGGGGATCTCCTGATCACCGTCAGCATCGCGCCCCATGCCTTCTTCAAGGTCGATGGCAGCGATTTGCGTGTCGATCTGCCGATCACGCTCTATGAGGCCGTGCTCGGCGGCAAGGTCCGCGTGCCGACGCTCGGCAGCGCGGTCGAACTGTCGATCCCGAAAAATACTTCCAGCGGCCGGATTTTCCGCCTGAAGGGCAAGGGCTTGCCGAAAGCCGGCGGCACAGGCGACCTGTATGTCGCCACCCGCATCATCCTGCCCGACGGGAACGACGCGGAGCTCGAGGCGTTGATGCAGAAATGGCACGACGCCCACCCTTACAACCCGCGCAGCGATTTAGGCTGATCGGGGGCGATTTCGGGTGAAGCAGCTATCGGCTCGCGTGAGGAAAACGCCTAAAAAGGGAGCGGCGCCTTGTAGGAGAGCAGCGCCTTGCGCCCAAAAAGGGTGCGGCCTCGACATGGGGGACCAGCGCGGTACCAAACCCCAGTCGAGGCCGACTGCGCCGATCGGCGGATCGAACGCGAGACAATTTCGCGTGATCATCCGGTGCGATAATGAGACGCGTCAGTGACCTAATTCCAGATTTTCGATGTCGGAATTTGGACAAGGAGGGTGACTCGGGTACCTCTCTGGCTTTTTCGGGGCAGTCGCGCCATTATCCACCGCTTTTTTCTATCTGGTCGTAAACCATCTGCGCGATCTGGGTCAGGCGGCCGCGGTCGGCGCCGCCGCTTACGACATATCCGACGCCGCGATCGGCCCAGAACAGCGCGCCTTCATTGCCCTGTGCCGCATATCGCATCTGTGTCGCCTCGGCTTTCACCCTGGCGGTATAGACCGTGAAGCGTTCGCCCGAGGCGCTCTCGTACATCAGAAAAGATGCCGGTCCGGTCGGGCCGGGCAGCAGCCGCCCGCCGACGAGCTTCAATCCGGCCGCGGCCAGTTCCGGCGCGCGGACGTCCCAGCCGCAACGCTTGGTCAGCCATTGCTGGAGGTGCGCGCGTTCGCTGCCGGGCACTTCGACGGGATGGCGGACCTCGACCACATAGAGCCGGTGTGCATCCAGCGCGTCCACGGTAAAATTCTGGAACGCCGGCGGCGCCGCGGACGCGCCGCGCGCGATCCAGCCGGCGCCGCCGCCGGC
>NZ_JBAVNZ010000573.1:0-3303 GCF_049691595.1 Bradyrhizobium sp. | reverse complement strand
AGTTCGCCGCGCTCGGACGGCGCGCGGCGCGAGCCGTGAAACGAGCGCTGTTCGCTGCCATGGACGACGCTGAACGCGCAATCCATGATGTCGCGGTTGGGATAGAGGCCCAATGCAATGCCGAAATAGAACGGCTGGTCGGGAGAAAATCCATTGAACCAGTAGCGATCATAGAAATTGCGATCGGTGGTCGCGGTATGCGCGATCGGTTCCGGCGTCTGATGGATCGGAAAATCATCGAATCGTGAGAGCATGGCGGGACCGATTGGGGGAAGGAAAACGCCCGGTCGGGCGCCGCCCTCCACCCTATCAGAGGATTCCGATTTCGCGATCCATCCGGAAGCCTCGCCTGGGCGGCGTTTCGTCCTTGCAGCGCAGCGGCGACGCGGCCGGCGCTAGGGCCTCTGCACAGAGGTTTTGACCGGTTGGAGTGGCGGGCAGGCTTGCCTACAACCTGCTCTACGCCGGAGGGCAGCATATGGCGATTGACTCCAACAGTTATCTGACTAACGTCAGATAACATGCTCTATGATCCTGTAAGCCGCTTTCGGCGTTTCGCTCGTGCCGTCACCATGGAAGTCGGTGCGTTGGACACGTCCTTCCTCGGCCGGGGCCGGCCGCTTGGGGCCGCACGCGTCCTGAACGCGATTGGCATGGGCCGCACGGATGTGGCCGAAATCCGCGAATATCTCGGGCTCGATTCCGGCCTGATGAGCCGCCTGCTCCGGAGCCTGGAGGAGGAAGGCCTTGTCAGAACCACGCCGCATCCTGACGATGCCCGCCGCCGGGTTGCTGTCTTCACTGCGGCGGGCCAGCGTGAATTCCAAGCCTACGAGGAACTTTCCAACGCAAGGGCATCCGCGTTGCTGGACCGCTCCCCGCGTTCGGATGAACTCCTTAGTGCGATGGACCTGGTCGCCTCGGCGCTGGGCCGCGACCGGGTTGCGATAGAGGAAGCCGACCCGAGGGACGATGCCGCACGCTATTGCCTTGGCGAATATTATTCCGAACTTGGTCGTCGCTTCAAAAAGGGGTTCGACGTTTCGCTGTCCCGCGATCCGGACGCTGTGGACATGGTTCGGCCCCGAGGGGCGTTTCTTCTCGCCATGTCGGACGGACTGCCGATCGGTTGTGTAGGGCTTAAGGGAACCGGTGGCGAAGTAGCAGAAATCAAAAGGCTTTGGATATGCCAGACCGCGCGCGGTTTCGGCATTGCCAAGCGCCTGATGCACGCCGTCGAGAACCTGGCACGCGAACTGTCGGTGAAAACCTTACGCCTCGACACCAACAGTGCGTTGCCCGAGGCACTGAGGCTCTACCGCACGTCAGGCTGGGTCGAGATCGACCGTTTCGATGAAGACCCGTATCCTGACCATTTTTTCCAGAAGCATCTCTGACCTCAGCTTATTGAACGAGCGTCCGCTTACGCAGTCCGACTTCCAAAGCGGTCGAACCGCAAACCACTCGAAGCGGTCGGTCCGAGGGGCATCCAGACCGCGGCAACAGTGGGATGAGGAGCTTGGATAATTGCTGAGGCAACCGGTCAAAATCTCTGTGCAGAGATACGAGGGCCTGGATGCGTCAAATCCGTCAAATCCAGACATCATTCTCGGCGGTGCGATCGCCGCCCTGATGGCCCGTATTGACCACGCCTCGCGGCTCGATCAGCAATAATTTGACCTCGTGTTCGGCATAAGGCTTGTGTTCGACGCCCTTCGGGACAACGAACATTTCGCCCGCCGACACGTCGACCGCACCATCGCGAAAATCAATTCTCAGAACGCCCTCCAGGACGATGAAGGTCTCGTCGGTATTGTTGTGATCGTGCCAAATAAAGTCGCCTTTCAGCTTCACGATCTTGAACTGGTAGTCGTTCATTTCGGCTATGACCTTGGGCTGCCACTGCTCGTCGAATAGTCTGAACTTTTTGCCAAAGTTGATCGCCTCGTAGCCCATGGCCCGCTCCATCAAGTGATTTTGGAATTCATACCATTTCCAATGACCGCCATGGAGCCCTGCTGCAGGACCTCAAGGCGTCGATGGGCATGAGCTATCTGTTCGTGTCGCATGATCTGAATGTGGTGCGTTTATTGCGCGATCGTGTCATCTGGAGCATGATCCGGAAAGGCATGCCTTCGGACTCCACCCAAGGGATCATGCGCCAGGAAGGTTGAGTGAGGGAGCAATGGCAGCCGACCCGCTGGATGAGTATATCGACGCCGTCGCAAAGGCGATGGCGTTGCCAGTCGAAGACGCGTGGCGGCCGGCGGTCAAGGCCAATCTGCAGGTGTCGCTGAGGCTGGCGCGGCTGGTCGATGAATTTGCATTGCCCGACGAAATCGAGCCGGCCAGTATCTATGCCGCCTGATATTGCGACGACCGGAAAATCCGAGGGGTGGTCGGCCTCCCAAATCGCCCAGGCCGTCGTCAGCCAAAAGATGTCGGCGCTCGATACGATCGAGGCCGCGCTGGCGCGGATCGCCAGGCGCGATTCCGTCCTCAACGCCTTCACCGACGTGACCGCCGATCGCGCGCGCGCCAGGGCGCGGGCGGTCGATGCCGCGATCGCGGCGGGCAAGACCGTCGGCCCGCTCGCCGGCGTGCCGTTCGCGGTGAAGAATCTGTTCGACGTGCAGGGGCTTTCGACCCGGGCCGGCTCCAGGATCAATCGCGACCTGCCGGCCTCAAGGCGCGATGCGACCCTGATCGAGCGCCTGGAGGCGGCCGGCGCCGTCCTGGTCGGCGCGCTCAACATGGGCGAATACGCCTATGACTTCACCGGCGAGAATGTGCATGACGGCCCGTCGCGCAATCCGCACGATCCGACCCGGATGAGCGGCGGTTCCTCCGGCGGTTCCGGCAGCGCGGTCGGCGGCGGCCTGGTGCCGATCGCGCTGGGATCGGATACCAATGGTTCGATCCGGGTGCCGGCGTCATTCTGCGGAATCTTCGGGTTGAAGCCGACCTACGGCCGGCTGTCGCGCGCGCGGTCATATCCATTTGTCGCAAGCCTCGATCATCTCGGGCCGTTCGCGCGCAGCGTGCGCGATCTCGCGCTGGCCTATGACGCCATGCAGGGACCTGACGCCGACGACGCCGCCTGCACCGCGCGGCCGGTCGAACCGGCGACGTTCTCGCTGACGCAGAACATCGGAAACCTCCGGATCGCGATCGCCGGCGGATATTTCCAGCAGAATGTTTTCCCCGAAGCCGTCGAGGCGGTCGCCCGCGTCGCCAGGGCGCTTGGCGCCGCGCGGTCCGTCGAAATCCCCGAGGCGGCGCGCGCCCGCGCCGCGGCCTATG
>NZ_JBAVNZ010000572.1:0-3552 GCF_049691595.1 Bradyrhizobium sp. | reverse complement strand
GATCCAGTGCGCATAGGGAACGAGTTCGTCCAGCGCCAGCAGCATGCCGTTGTCGGAGAGAACCTTCAGGAAGCTGGTCTTGCCCTCACACAGCGCGGCGCGATGCGCCGTCTCGATCTCGCCAGCGCGCCTGGCATCGATCAGCGACTTCGATCCCTGCGGCCGCGCCAGCAGGATGCCGCTCTCCTCAAAGGTCTCGCGGATCGCGGCGATGCGAAAACTCAAGGCGCCCTCGTCGAGCCCCTCGCCGCCCGAATAAAGCTCCGACCTCGCGATGATCTCCTTGTCGCCCTTGTCGACGCTGCCGCCGGGAAACACCAGCGCGCCGGAATTGAAGTCGATCTCATAATGGCGGACCATCATGAACACTTCGATCTCGCGAACGGCCGCGGCATCGCGCAACAGCAGGATGGTGGAGGCGGGACGCGGGGTGACGATCTCGGCCATCGGATCAACCCGCCGCGCTGGATTGCGGCTGCAGATTGGCGCGCCGGTCGACCCGTGCCACCCGCGAGAGCAAGTAATCGACCTCGGCCCTGGCCGTGGCAGTGATGCCGGCGCCGGGCTTGCGCTGCGCGCTGGAGGCGATGATGCCGCGCTTCTGCAGCACGTATTTTCGCACCGCCAACCCCGCGCCGGGCTGCTGCTCGTAGCGGATCAGCGGCAGGTGGGCGTCGAACAGGTCATGGGCGGCATCGCGCTTGCCGGCTTTCGACAGCTTCACCACGTCGATCAGGAGTTCCGGAAAAGCGTAGCCGGTCATGGCGCCGTCGGCGCCGCGCTCCATTTCGAAATCGAGGAACAGCCCGCCATTGCCGACCAGGATCGACAGCGGCCGCAGCGAGCCGTCGTTCTGGAAGCCGCGCAGCGCCGAGATCTTTTCCAGCCCCGGCCAGTCCTCATGCTTGAGCATCACGCAGGATGGGCTGTCCATCACGATTCTGCGGATCACGGCCGGCGTGAACACCACCGTCAGGGTCAGCGGATAATCCTGCAGCACCCAGGGAATATCGTCGCCGATCGCTTCCTGCGCCTGCCTGAAATAGCCTGTGATCTGGTCGTCGGTGCGCAAGTGCGGCGGCGGCGCGATCATCACCCCGGCAGCCCCCGCCTCCATCGATTTCAGCGCCAGCGCGCGCATGGAGGCAAATCCCGGCGCCGAAACGCCGACGATGATCTGCATGGTGCTGGCGCGCTTGACGAAGCGGACCGCGACCTGCTCGGCCTCCGCGGCGTCAAGCTTCGGCGCCTCGCCGAGGATGCCCAGCACGGTAACGCCATCGCAGCCGACTTCGGCGTAGAAGTCCGTCAGCCGGTCGATCGATTTCTCATCGATGCGGCCGTCATCATGGAACGGCGTCGGCGCGATCGCAAAGGTGCCTGCGGCCTTGGCGGTGAGTTTTGTCATTTGTGCCTCTGTTCCCTGTCGTCATTCCGGGGCACGCGAAGCGTAAACCTGGAATCTCGAGATTCCGGGTTCGATGCTGCGCATCGCCCCGGAATGACCGCTACCTCTAGAACCGCCGCGCGCCCATCTTGACCTGTTCCTCGGAGAAGAAGATCTCCCTGGCATGGGCCACGATGTCGTCCGCCTTCCACCCCGTATGCGGCGGCTTCCAGCCTTCCATTTCCATCATCCGCATTTCGCGCACGCCGCGCGGGCCGGAGACGCCGAGCACCTTGCCGGTCTGGTCGCCCGACAAATCGCTGACCATGTATAGCACGGCCGGGGCAATGCCGTCCGGCCCCAAGGCGGCGCCGGGGTTTTCCTTGTAGCGCGGCAGGTCGGCGGTCATGCGGGTCAGCGCGCCCGGCGCCAGCGTCCAGATCCGGATGTTGTATTTGCGACCCTCGATCGCCAGCACGTTCGACAGTCCCCAGATGCCGCCCTTGGCCGCGCCGTAATTGGTCTGGCCGAAATTGCCGATCAGGCCCGAGGTCGAGGAGGTATTGACGATCACGCCGCCGCCGTTCTCCCGCATCCATCGAAACACCGGCTGGGTGCAGCAGAAGGTGCCTTTCAGATGCACCCGGATCACCTTGTCCCAGTCCGCCTCGTTGGCCTTGGCAAAGGTCTGGTCGAGCAGGATGCCGGCGTTGTTGACCAGGATGTCGGCGCGGCCGAAATTCTTGATGGCGTCGTCGAACACTGATTGGCCGCCGGCCATGGTCGAGATATCGGCGCCATTGGCGACCGCCCGCCCGCCTTCGGCCTTGATCGCGTCGACCACCTTTTGGGCCATCGACCTGTCGGAGCCGGAGCCGTCGCGCGGGCCCCCGAGGTCGTTGACCACCACCGCCGCACCCTCGCGCGCGAACAGTTTTGCGTAGGCCTCACCAAGCCCGCCCCCCGCGCCGGTGATCAGCGCAATTTTTCCGTCGAGCAATCCCATGGTGTTTCTCTCCCCTTATCGTCTCTCGTGTCCCGGACGTGGTGCAGCGTCCTTCACGCTGCGCCGCAGAGCCGGGACCTATTGTTGCGTGGGCCCCGGCTCAGCAGCGCGGCACTGTGTGCCGCGCCGCGTCCGGGGCACGATACCTTCATCCCAGCACCGTCTTGCCGCTCTTGATGACGGTGACGCCTCGCGCCTTCACCTTGGCCTCGAATGAAATCACATTGCCGTCCTTCCACATTTCCATGGTCACGGTCTCGCCGGGATAGACCGGGGCAGAGAACCGCGCGACGTGCTGCCGGAACGCGGACGGATCGTAATCGGCATAGGTCTGCAGCACGCCGCGGCAGGTGATGCCGTAGGTGCACATGCCGTGCAGGATCGGCCGCGGGAAACCGGCGCGTTTGGCGAACTCGGGATCCGAGTGCAGCGGGTTGCGATCGCCGCAGAGGCGGTAGACCAGCGCCTGATCGGGACGCGTAGAGATATCGACGATCCTGTCCGGCGCGCGGCTCGGCACCTTGTGCGGCTCGGGCTGGCCTTCGGACGGCCCGCCAAAACCGCCGTCACCGCGCGCGAAACGCGAGGCGACCAGGGTGGCGAGTTTCTCGCCCTTCTCGTCCTTCAACACCGTCTGGTGACGGATCACCGCGCCCTTGTCCTTGCCCTTGTCGAAGACGTCGAGCACAGTGGAATCGGCGGTGATGTGCGCCGAAGTGGCGAACGGCTTGTGGAAGGTGATGTCGCGCTCGCCGTCGACCACCATCACGCGGTTCAGGTTCATCTCGCCGGGGCCCGCGCCCCAGGCTGCGACCGAGGCAAAGGTCGGCACCACCTTGAGCGGGCGCGGCGTGGCCGCGGCCTCGTTGACGAAGGCCAGTTCCCTCTCGTCCATCGGGTCGGCGCCAAGCCCGATGCCATAGGCATAAAGCATCACCTCGCGGTCGGTGTAGGCGTATTTCTGGCCGAGGTTTTTCAGGGCCATCAGCTCGTCGTACTTGATCAGCATCTTGGTCGTCTCCCGAATATTTTTTTCTTCACCAGCGCCCGTTGCTGCGCTCTCTCCCCCTTGCGGGAGAGGGCATCACCCGCATCGGCAACAAACTCGCTTGGGTGAGGGGTTGGCTCCGCGGATAAACATCTCTCCGTGGATAGAGAC
>NZ_JBAVNZ010000571.1:0-7522 GCF_049691595.1 Bradyrhizobium sp. | reverse complement strand
CTTGAACCTTACCCGGTTCCACGCTTCCATGGCGCCATGTTCACGACCTTCAGAGGCGGGCAAAGCGGCGGCTGGCGGGTGAGCCTGCTGGCGCCGGTCACGGGCGAGCCGCTGGCGCCGACGCCGGCGCTGGCGGTCGTCCGCGCCGAATCGATCGCGCTGCCGCTATTGCCCTCGCAAACCTCCTGGCGGCTGGCCGGCGTCGCCAGCCACGTCCGCTATGTCGAACGCGGCGAAATGCAGGCGCTCACCGCCGCGCAGGCCGGACTCGGCCGCAGGGAGGCGACCTGCGCGGCGCTGATCCCGATCCGCAAATCGCCCGCCTGGTGGGAGCTGACGCAGGAAGCGCGGCGGCAGATCTTTGAGGACAAGTCGCACCACATCGCCAGCAGCATGAAGTACCTGCCGGCGATCGCGCGCCAGCTCTATCACTGCCGCGACCTCGGCGAGCCCTTCGACTTCCTCACCTGGTTCGAATACGCGCCCGAACATGCCACCATGTTCGAGGAGCTGGTCGGCCTGCTGCGCGCCACCGAGGAATGGACCTATGTCGAGCGCGAGGTGGACGTGCGGATGGTGCGGGAAGATTGACCGCTCTCGTGCCCCGGACGCAGCGCAGCGCCACAAGCGCGTTCACGCGCGTCTTCGACGCGCTATGGCGGTGCGCTGCTGATCCGGGGCCCATCGCCGAACTGTCCGAAGTGTGGGTCCCGGCTCTGCGGAGCAGCGTAAAGCACGCTGCACCGCGTCCGGGACACGATGGGCATGCCTACCGCGCCAGAAACCTGCCCGAGGCGATGCGCGGCAGGCGCGCCACCGGCCAGTTGTAGAGGTAGCTCCACGCCCCGGTCGCCGTGCCGTCGTGCAGCGAAACCTGCAGCATCCGCCTGACATATTCGGTCGGCTCGGGGAAACCTGCGCCGCAGGCTTCATACATGTCGAACTCATCGAGCAATGCGTCGCGCGCGCGCAGGCGATACAATTCGCCGAACACGACGTCGGCGGGGTCGTCGGACAACACCAGCCCCGGATAATGCTTCACGCGATAGAGCCGGCCGCGGCAGCGGGCTTCCCCGAGAAAATCGGCGCTGCGCGACAACAGCCTCGCCATCGGATGGTCGAAGCCGCGCATCAGCGTGCCGTAGACAAAGAGGCGATCGGAGATCATGGAAGCTCCATCCCCGCCATTGCGAGCCAGCGGGTCGGCGCGACGCGCGGGAACAGACCGCGGCGATGTACGGTCTTGCGGTCAATCGTCAGTATCGGCATCGTCGCGCCATCATCATGATTCCGGGCAGTCCGGTCCATAGTGATCGCGGCTCATTTCCAGGTCTGCCGCTTCGACGGGCAAAGGTGAGGACAAGGCCTTGGACAGCATTGCCGGCACAGCATCGATCCTCGGCGACGGGGATGCTGCACCCGTTCATGAACGCAATGCCGCGGGGCGTTCGCCGTTTCTGCTGACGTGCGACCATTACGGGCGGCTGATCCCGCGCGCGCTCGGCGACCTCGGCCTGCCGGCGGGCGAGCTGACCCGGCATATCGCCTGGGATATCGGGATCGCCGGCGTCGCCGAAGCGCTGTCCAAACAGCTCGACGCGCATCTGGTCGCGCAGCGCTATTCGCGCCTCGTGATCGACTGCAACCGGCCGCCGCATGCCGCGAGTTCGATCCCGCGCATCAGCGAGGCAACGATCATCCCCGGCAACGAAAACCTGATGCGCGAGGCGGCCGAGATGCGGCGCCGGCAAATCTTCGATCCCTATCATCGGCGCATCGACGAGGTCATCGACCGGCGCCGGCAAGGGGGCATGCCGACGGTGCTGGTGTCGCTGCACAGCTTTACGCCGATTTATGCCGGGATCGCGCGGCCCTGGCACATCGGCGCACTCTATCACCGCGACACCGCCCTGCCGCCGCGGCTGCTGAAATTGTTGCGCGCGGAAACCGGTCTCGTGGTCGGCGACAACGAGCCCTATGCGGTGAGCGAGGAGACCGATTACACGATCCCCGCGCACGGCGAGGCGCGCGGCCTGATCAACACCGGGATCGAGATCCGTCAGGACCTGATTTCCGATTCCGCCGGCGCGAGCGAATGGGCGGACCGGCTGGCGCGGGTTTTTGGCGAGATTGAAGCGATGCTGCGCGCCGAGCGGCTGATCTAGCGCGCCCGCGTCAGCGCGAGCCAGATGCCGCCGCCGATCATGAAGCCGCCGGAAATGCGCGACAACAGCTGGGTGCGCTGCGCCGAGAAAAACAGCCGCGCGCGGCCGGCGAGCAGCGCATAGACGGCATCGGTCAGGACGGCGGTCACCATGAAGGTGGCGCCAAGCAGCGCCACCTGCGGGAAGTGGTCTTTGCCGATGTCCACGAATTGCGGAATGAAAGCGCCGAAGAACACCAGCACTTTCGGATTGGAGAGCAGCACCAGAAATCCCTGCAGGAAAAACCCGCCGCGCGGCGGCGGCGGCGCGTCGGCATCGATGCTTTCGACCGGCGAGCGGATGAGCCTGATGCCGAGCCAGACCAGATAGGCCGCGCCGGCAAACCGCACCCAGTCGAACCAGTAGCCCATGGTCGCCATCAGCGAGGTCAGGCCGATCGCGACCACGCCGATCACGATCGTCAGTCCTGCCTGGGCACCAGCGACGTTGATCAACGCGGCGCGGGTGCCGTGGCGCAGGCCATTGGCGATCACCAGCGTCACGATCGGGCCCGGCAGCAGCGCCAGCGCGATGCAGGCGGCGACAAAGGCGAGGTAGGCTTGAAGCAACATGGCGGGGCTCGTGATTCAATCGGACTGGCCCGATCGACTATGCACCAACCAGTCACGCGGGAGAAGCCGCCCTCTTCTCTTGCGGGCGAGGGTGCGCAGGCGGCCTTTGGCCGCCGTCCTCAGATAAGACGCCGATGCTTTGCATCGGCTGATGCGAAGCATCGCGGATGGGTGAGGGGTCTGTCTCCGCGAAAAGAGCAGCGAACCCCGGCGCCGTCATGTTCGAACTGCTTTCCAGGTCACGCGAAGAACGCGATCTTCTCGACCAGGCTCATGCGGCGGATTGCCGACGACGGATCGGTGTCTGGGGGACGCGGTTCCAGGAATTCGGCTGCAAAAGGCGTCGGGCCAAGCGACGGATGCAGCGGCGATGGCGGAGCGGCCGGGAACTCTGGCTGCGTCGCCGGCGGCACCGCGTAACCCCCGGCCCGGATCGGGACAGGCTCGATCTGCTCGGCGACAACCATGGTTTCGGAACGAGCTGGTTCGACACAGTCACCGTCAGCAGCATCGCCCCAAGGATGAGCGTCAATACCGGCCAAGGTGGCCAATTCGATATCCGGCGCGAGCATCATCGTGCAGGCAAGGGTGTCGTCTTCCCCCGCGACTTGCACAGTTGTCGCCGCAGAATAAAACTTCGCCGCAGGATTAGCCGCCGGCTGGACGGCCAGACCGTTCTCCTCGGCAAGCACCTCGATTCTGGTTCTCATCAGTTCGAATGCCGCTGTAAGCGCAGCCCGGATATCGACCCTCGCAAGCTGACTGCAGCTCTCGCAGATGGCATCGACCTGGGAGTCGATCGAGTCGCAAATGCGGGATTCGGCGCCGATTTCTCGCCAGCGTCTGGAAATTTCCTTCAGGATCCCGGCACCCCTGCGAATCGGCGCCAGTCGATCATCGATCGCCAGCCCGTTCGCGGCCGAAGCGGCTATCTCCGTAGCCTGATCGACGACGTTCATTATGGCAGCGAGGATCTCGGAGAGTCGGGTGTCGGACGCCGATTGCTGTAGTGCCTCCAGCGCCTGCTCAATTCGGGCCATCTCATCAAGCACCATGCGGGTATCGGCATTGCGGTTACGTTTGGCATATTCGCCTAGAAACCAGCGGCCGCTCGCCGTCTCCATGAAGGCTTCGCGGATCGCCCCATAATCGGCCTCATCTGGCTGGGCGGCACGGGCGGAAATCGGCGATAGGGCGAACGCTTTGTCGGCCATGGAAAACTCATTCGAGCAAGCCATTACACGCTGGGACAGCAATCGCAGGATTCGTTTGTGATTCGGGCAATATGGTGGTGATTGGCCGCCGGCATGGTGACGCGGAGCGGGCCGCACGCAACGTTAAGACGCGGTTAATCCCAAGCCGAAATCTTCCGCTCTCGAACGCTGTGCGACCGAAGAGAAGAACGCGATCCTCCCGGCCTGGCTCATGCGGCGGCGCCTGCACTCCGCCGTCACGTCATCGGCTACCTCACGTCCGAGCATCGCATGGGCCGCCTATCGAGAAAATTCCTGAGAAGATGGTTAATGCCAATTGCGGGACCAATGTCGGCTGCGCGGGCGCGGTGGAACTCCTGCCGAAATCTTCATGTTTCCTGTCACTTAGATCAGCCGTCGCGACGTGTTCGTCGCAATATCCCGAGCCGGCCTTGTCGTCGGCACGGAGCGAAGGCGTACGTGTCGACTTGGTTGCGTGTGCAACCGGTCGCACTTTGGTCGAATTTCTTGCCATGACTGTGGCGCGATCAGGGGCTCGCATGTTGGAGGTTACAATGAACAGTCCTGCTACCGCCCGCCCGCCAGGACGCCGCCGATTGGCGCTGATCTTAGCAGGCCTCCTCGCATTGCTCGGTTCGTTCGCGGTCACCGCACCTGCGCAAGCTGGTTACTATTACGGTTCCCATCCCTGTTACAACCGCTGCGGCTACGGCTACTCACCCAACCGCTACGCGCCCCAACGCTACTACAACGGGTGCTCCGCGTGCGGCTGCAGGCCGCGCTGCAATTCAGGCATCGTGTACGAGCGCCGCTACGTCGAACGCGAATATGTCGAGCGGCGCTATGGCAGGCCCTGCTGCCATTACCGCCGTCACTACGGCTATAATCCGTACGGGTACGGCGGCTATCAATACCGGTCGAGGCATTTTCCGTGGGGCTATGGCGGTGTCAGGGACTGGCGAGCGCCATATGGCTACCGCGAACCGTCCGGCGACAGATATGGCTACAGATACGAACCGTCCGCCGCTGGATATTATGAGGAGCCGCCGCGGCCACCAGCGCCGGTTTGGGACGAGACCTACTAGCACACATCCCGTTCCGATTGGATCGGAACGCAGGCTCCAGTTTCTTGTTTTGACACGTACCGGTACTCACCTCGTGCCCGCGAGCATGAGGTAGGCGCCGATCACGCACCAGAAGGCATAATTGCTGACAACCGGTATCTCGATAAACACACCAACGACCGCAAGGATCACCAGTACGAGCGAGATCATAAACCACAAGTTCACTGCGCATATCTCCTCGCGCTGCGACGAAACGCCCAAAATCTTGCTTAAATGATCGGACCCGGCGACGTACTAAATCTTGTAGCAAGTTCAAAGACCACGTCTGAGATACGTGGCCTGACCAGCATATTCCTCACCCGCAATGCACGTGCGCCTAGATTGTGACGCTCGTTGCGCGTTGCCCTTAAATGGCCGTCTGATTCGGGCATTTTTGAGGGCGTTAGTTGGAGCGTTCAAGGCCGGTAGAACTTTCGTTCCGCGAAAACCTGGTTTCGGCGGAGGGTTTATCGGATGTGACAAATCTCATCGGTGGAAAGGCCAACTTCCGGGAGCGTTCGAGGGATATTGTGGCTTGGCAGGCACGCCATTCACGTTCACTGCGCAGTGATGGACCGCGCGTTGCGTGGCGCAGGCCCCGCTGCCCCCATTTCGACACTGTTTGGGCAGCGGCGGGTCAATGCCACATCATGGGCCGCCGCTCCGGCCGAATCGCCGCAACTATCACGCAGTTCAGCTCGGCAAGTAATTGAATACCGGGCAGGAAACGATGGAATGCCGATCACCAATGCCCAGAATGAGCCGCGCGATGAGTGTTGCGGAATATGGTAAATAATTGGCGCCTGTCGCTAACTACCAGTTGTACAAGCAGTTTGCGGTCTCTCCGCGAGCCGGCCTGCGTGCGCGGAGATTCCCGGTCCGATTTTAGCCAAAAAAGCACCCGGATTCATCTGCTTTATCGACACAGCAAAAACCGGTGGAGCTCGTGATGCGTCGCCATGCCGTCATCGTCGCCGCAGCACTGGCATGGCTGATCACTATCGAAAGCGCCGAGGCAAGGCTCGACATTCTTGTCGATAAAGCGTCGCAGCGCATGATGGTCACCCAGAACGGCTACATGCGCTATATCTGGCCCGTCTCCACCGGCCGTGATGAGACGGCAACGCCAAGCGGCGTCTACGCTCCGCAGCGATTGGAGCGCAACTGGTTCTCCACCACCTATTATAACTCGCCGATGCCATATTCGATCTTCTTCCACAATGGCTACGCGATCCACGGCAGCTACGCGATCGATCGGCTGGGGGGACCAGCATCGCATGGCTGCGTACGGCTGCATCCCCATCATGCCGCACTGCTGTTCGACCTGGTGCAACAGGAAGGTCCGGGCAAGACCACCATCGAAATAACGGAGGAAGCTCGCTCTGACCAGCCGTCATTGCCGGGGCGCGAGATCGCGGCGGGACGAGGCCCGTACCCGCCCGTGCCGAGGATCGTACGTTACCGGGAAACCGGTGACACGCCTGAGCTACCCCCGGCGCAGCGCGGCGATGGGCCGATGGCCGCGGGGCGTGAGATCGCGGCAGCACGAGGCTTGTACCCGCCCGCGCCGAGGATCATACGTTACCGGGAAACCGGTGACATGCCTGAGCTATCCCCGGCGCAGCGCGGCAATGGGCCGATGGCCGCGAAGAGTGCCTTGCCGCCGAGGCCGCCGCCGCCGCAGGCGCCGGCCGGCCGTCGTATGCTGACCGATGTCAGGCCGCCCGCCGCCAACCTGCCGCGCGCACCAAGCGGAGCAACCGACACTGCCAACGGTTCGCCACGGCCGTCGGACGAATCTTCCGACAGTCGTCCCAAACCGAGGCTTGCCGAAGCACCGCCGCCAGAACCGGCGCAACATGCGCCGTCGAGCTCCGGTTTCAAGCTCCTGCCTGCCTCCTGTTGGACCGGTGGCGCGTCGCGATGGCGATGGTGGGCATCGGGCCAGGGAACTCCATGCAGGTGATTTCTTGGAGAACGAACGTCGGCGATTGCAATCGCAGCCGGCTTTGAGGTTCGGAACGTCGCAACACCCCCTCCCCCGAAGAAGCCGTTCTTGCACGAAGATTCAGCCTGTCACGGCGCGACGATGCCCGCGCCATCATAGATGCGCTCGCCGGGCGGAAACAGCGGATGACGCAGCGGTAGATCAGTGTTGACCACCACCCCAGTAGCAACCGCCGACGCCACCGATACACGGCCCCGCCGTGCGGGAATTGCGGCGGGCCCCTTCTGGCATCATGTTCTCGAAAGCGCGCGGGCGATCGTCTTCGAATGGTGCGCAGCGACGAAACCACGGATAGCGATCCTCGTGCGCCGCGCCACATTTCGCTGCCGACTTTGAAGTGGGGGCCCTCGTGTCGCGGCGCGGCGTTGAAGCCGGCGGACTCGCCGGAGCAACCGATGGAGGTGCAGGAGCCGCCGGGGGC
>NZ_JBAVNZ010000570.1:0-5622 GCF_049691595.1 Bradyrhizobium sp. | reverse complement strand
GTCATCCCGCTCCAGATTGTTGTCTGAGCATGATCTTTTCCGGAAACCGGTGCCCGCTTTTCGGGACCATGCTTCAAATAACGCCCATGCGTTCGGCGAGGGCGAACAGCCAGAACAGCCCGGCCATCACCAGCGCGACGCCGACCGCCGCCGAGCCCATGTCCTTGACCCGCCCGATCTGGGGATCATGGTCGGTGGTCAGCCGGTCCGCGAGCTTTTCGATCGCGGTGTTGAGCAGCTCGACCACCAGCACCAGCACCACGGCGGCGACCAGTTCGATGCGGCGCATCGCGGTCAAGCCGATCAGCCACGCCAGCGGCAACGACAGCACGAGTGCCGCGAGTTCCTCGCGAACGGCCTGCTCGGAGCGGATCGCAAAGGCGAGGCCGTTACGCGTATTGATCGTGGCCCGCCAAAGTCGCAGCAATTCTCAAAGTCCCGCGGCCGCCGGCATCGGCTTGGCCTTGCCGGCGCGTTCCTGTTTCAGCAGTTCCGCGATCAGGAAAGCCATGTCGATCGATTGTTCGGCGTTCAAACGTGGATCGCAGACCGTGTGATAGCGGTCGTTGAGGCCCTCATCGGTGATGGCGCGCGCGCCGCCGATGCATTCGGTGACGTCCTGCCCGGTCATCTCCAGATGGACGCCGCCGGCATGGGTGCCCTCGGCCGCATGGACGGCGAAGAACGATTTTACCTCCGACAATACCCGGTCGAACGGACGGGTCTTGTAGCCCGAGGTCGAGGTGATGGTGTTGCCGTGCATCGGATCGCACGACCAGACCACGATACGCCCTTCCCGCTTCACGGCCCGAACCAGCGCCGGCAGGTGATCGCCGACCTTGTCCGCGCCGAAGCGGTTGATCAGCGTCAGCCGTCCGGGCTCGTTGTCGGGGTTGAGCACATCGATCAGCTTTAGCAACTCGTCCGGCTTGAGCGAGGGGCCGCACTTCAAGCCGATCGGGTTCCTGATGCCGCGAAAATATTCGACATGGCCGTGGTCGAGCTGGCGGGTGCGGTCGCCGATCCAGATCATGTGGCCCGAGGTCGCATACCAGTCGCCGGTGGTGGAATCGATCCGCGTCATCGCCTGCTCGTAGCCGAGCAGCAGCGCTTCATGGCTGGTGTAGAAATCGGTGGACCGCAGTTCCGGATGGCTTTCGAGATCGAGCCCGCAGGCCTGCATGAAGTTCAGCGCATCCGAGATGCGGTCCGCCAGTTCCTTGTAACGGCGCGACTGCGGGGAGTCCTTGAGGAAACCAAGCATCCACTGATGCACGCTGCCGAGATTGGCAAAACCGCCGGTCGCAAACGCCCGCAGCAGATTGAGCGTCGCCGCCGACTGCCGGTACGCCATCAGTTGACGCTGCGGATCGGGCGTGCGCGCCTCGGCGGTGAAGGCGATGTCGTTGACGATGTCGCCGCGATAGCTCGGCAGCTCGACGCCGCCGATCTTTTCGGTCGGCGAGGAGCGCGGCTTGGCGAATTGCCCGGCGATGCGGCCGACCTTCACCACCGGCAGCGCGCCGGCATAGGTCAGCACCACCGCCATCTGCAGCAGCACGCGGAAGAAATCGCGGATGTTGTTGGCGCCATGCTCGGCGAAACTTTCGGCGCAATCGCCGCCCTGCAGCAGAAACGCCTGGCCGGCGGCGACGCGCGCCAGCGCCTTTTTCAGGTTGCGCGCCTCACCTGCAAAAACCAGCGGCGGAAACGTCGCAAGCTGCGCCTCGACATCGGCCAATGCCTTGGCATCGGGATAATCGGGCATCTGCAACACCGGCCTGGCGCGCCAGCTGTCGGGGGTCCACCGCTCGGACATGACGTCAACTCCTGAACAAAAACCGCGACTTACCCGCCTTCGCTGAAGCTTCGGCGGGCCCGAAACTGAAACAGCCCGGCGAAGCCTTGGCGTAGCCGGGTCGGCGGTTGAGGAAGGGCCGGTTTATACACAGGCTGCAAGCCGGCTGCTAGCTGGAATTCCATTCCGGCGAGCCTTGCGGCAAAAGCCGAATTCGCATTTGTTAGGCGCGGCACAACCAAAGGGGGAAATGGGGGTGGCCGAGGCCGGACTGGACGACGTGTTCATCGACGACATCACCGTGCCGGCGACCGATGGATATCTGCTGGGGGCGACGCTGTTTTTGCCCCGCGGCGCCAAGCGCCATGCCATGCTGATCAATTCGGCGACCGCGGTGCCGCGCAAGATCTACCGGGGCTTTGCCGGTTATCTCGCCCAGCGCGGCTGCGTGGTGCTGACCTATGACTATCGCGGCACCGGCGATTCCAGGCGGAAGGCGCGGACCGGCGCCAACCGGCCGAAATCGCTGGTCGGCTTCAAGGCCTCGATGACGGACTGGGCCGCGCTCGATGTCGCCGCCGCCGTGGCCTGGATGCGCCAGCGCTATCGCGCGCTGCCGTGCGGCTATGTCGGCCATTCCTTCGGCGGGCAGGCGCTTGGGCTCATTCCCAACAACCGCGAAGTGTCGCGCGCGCTGTTGATCGCGGCGCAAGCCGGCTATTGGAAACTGATGGCCTCGCCGGAGCGCTATCGTGTCTATGCGATGCTCAATTTCGCGGGCCTCCCCTTGACCCGCCTGCTCGGCTACACGCCGGGCTGGACCGGCCTCGGGCAGGATTTGCCGAAGGGCGTGTTCGAGCAATGGGTCTCCTGGGTGATGAGCCCGCGCTATCTGTTCGACGACACAAAACTCGGCGCGCTGCGGAATTTTCCGAAGTATCAGGGCGCGTTGCGGGCGCTGTGCCTGACCGACGATCCCTGGGCGACGTTGCCCGCGGTCGAACTGCTGTGCTCGGGATTTACCTCGACCACGCCGGAAATTCTGTCGGTGACGCCGGCGGATGCGGGCGGGAAGACCATCGGCCATTTCGGATTTTTCCGCCCCGAACACCGCGACACGCTATGGCGCGGTGCCGCGGAATGGCTTCAGGCGGGGTAGGCTGATTCAATTTTCAAAGAGCTGAGGACAATTCGATTGTAGAACCGTCATTGCGAGCGCAAGCGAAGCAATCCATCTCGCCGCGCAAAGAAAGAAATGGATTGCTTCGTCGCTTCCGCCGTCGCTCGTCAAGCTACGGCGGACAAGTCGCTCCTCGCAATGACGGCAGGCGGGCGCATGGCGCTATCAGGGCAGGAATTTTACGCCGTAGGTCCTGCCGCGACGCCAGACCACTTCGCAGGGCTGGCGTTTTGGATGCGCCGGCACCAGCGCCAATGTGAACCTGCCCCCGAGATCGATCTCGACATCGGTCTCGATCCGGACGCCGCCAGGCGAGACGTCCAATACGAAGCAATCGAGCCTGGTCACGCCGTCGTCGACCGTGATCCAGGCCGGCTGCTTGTGCATTTGCCGGCGCGGTTCGCGCTGTACCTTTGCCCTTGGCTCATCAACGGTCATGATGACCATCCGTTGTTGGACGTGTCGGCGATCGGCAAGGCGATCGCCAAAGCAGGCGTCAGATTGAAGGCAATCCCGTAAAGGTCCCGTTAGCGCATTGCATCGCAATTTACAGGCTTGGGCCGCGGGGACGTCCGCCGATCGTGCCCGTCCGCGCCCGATGACGGGCTCCGCGATATGCTGGAATCGTGAAAATCCAGGATATCGCGGCGCCAATCCGCCCCATTGGCGCGCTATGTTGGGAACCGGCTGGGAACAAATCCGGTCATTCCGGCTTATCGCCGGCTGCTCGGAAGCCCGGGGAGGCTTCGATGAAACTGGCAAGACGCATTTTGGCGGGTTCAGCGCTCACCCTCATCAGTTCGGTGACATTGGCCCAGCAACCGCTGACGGGAACGGTCACCACCATCGATCGGATCAGCGGCACGATCGCGATTCGACAGACTCAGGGCGGCACTGTCGGCGCCAATAGCGGCGGCGCGGCCGAAGCGTTCAAGGTGCAAGGCGGCTTGCTGGACGCGGTTCACGCCGGCGACAGGGTCAAGTTTTCCGTCACCGAAACGGGCGGGACCAGGACCATCACGACACTCGAGAAACAGTAAGCTTTCAGTACGCGGGACGGGTTGCGCCCGGCGAAGCCAATCACCTTCATACGTGCATACGTGCGTGCGATGGATGGGTATCGCGGAGTTCATCATCGGGCGCGCATTCGCGCGACCCGTTGGCTCCATCCATCCTACGCGCTTAATGGATTTTCAGGCAGGGAAATGCTATATTGACCGGGAGGAGAATCCATGTCCGCCCGCCGCCCATCCACGATCGTTAATGCCACCGCCCGGGTCATCCAGAACCTCGCCGAACGGAATCACGTGACCTATCATGTGACCGACAGTGACCGGCTTGCACATCACATGACCCGATTGGCGGGAGACGTGGTCGAACTCGATCCGATCGAGCAGCTGTTGATTGGCCTGCAACGTGCCGGACGCATCGACCGCACCCTGATGGTCCGCCTGCAAGCGCGCTATCTTCGCGAAACCAGCCGTGACGTTTGATCCATTTGGCGACTTCGAAACGCGCGGCTATCTGCGCAACGTCGCCCGAACCAAGGACTCGAAGATAGTCCGGCAGATGGAGCACGCATCCTTCACGACCGGCCTTGATGCAGCGTTCGACAATCTCGCGTCCAAAAAGCAACTTTCCTATGACGACGTGCTCGGCACGCACAAGATCCTGTTCGAGGCGGTTTATCCGTGGGCAGGACAAGACCGCCTGATCACCGCGCCGCATCTTGTCGTGAGCAAGGGAAACGACAGGGGCAAAATCTCCTTCGCCTATCCGCAGGATATACGGCGCGCGACCGACTATGGACTGGATCACGGACAAGACAAGAAATTCATGGCTGCAAAGCCCGGCGAGATCATGGGCTATCTGGCGCATGGCCATCCGTTTCTTGACGGCAACGGCCGGACCATCATGGTGCTCCACTGCGTGCTCGCGCAACGAGCGGGCTTCAGCATCGATTGGGCCGCCACGAGCAAGAACGACTATCTGGCCGCTCTCACCAAAGAACTTGAAGACCCCGATCAAGGACATCTGGACGCCTATCTCAAGCCGTTCACCAGGAGCGCTGTCTCTCACGGCGAACTTGCGGCGAACATTGCCGCCGCGCCAGGCCTTGATGGCGAGGGCGAAGATACCGTGCTCGGTACGACCGATGATCCGGAATTGAAAGCCCGGTATGAGGCACAGGTAGTGAAGAGGAAGCAACGCTAGGCCTTGGGTCGAAGCGAGTCCGCGCAGATGCGTCGCCCGATGGCAGGCCCTGGCGTAATCCGCCTCTTTATCTTATCGTCGGTAAGCGGCGGATGACGCTGCGCTGATCCGCCCTACGCGCTTCACCAGACGCGGTCCGCCTGGTCGCACACGCTCCGCCATTCGTATTGCCCGGTGGCGGGATCGAGAACCTGACGCTGCGAGCATTGCGAGGCGCCGAGCGGCGGCAATTGCATCGGCGGCAGCGGCGCGAGGGACGGCGGGACGATGGAACACACCGTGATCGGGCAGATCGGCGGAAGCTCCATGCTGCCGGTGCAGAGCGGCTGCATCTCGCCATCGACGCATCGGCAGACGCAGGAGGCTTGCGCGCTCACCGTGAGGAAAAGGCCGAAAGCCACCGCCAAAATCCATCGCACGTTAATGTGGG
>NZ_JBAVNZ010000569.1:0-3130 GCF_049691595.1 Bradyrhizobium sp. | reverse complement strand
GTTGACGCTCGGTTCCGGGCGACGCCGTCGGTCATGCCGGGCAAAAAACAGCGCGGCGTATGATGCGCCGCGCTACCTCGTGTCTCGCAAGGGCCATCAGCGCCGGCCCGCGAAGGGTGCCGAAATTCTGGAAATGACAAGTTCAAGTCGAATTGCGACCCATGCGTTGTCGGCTCAGACAAGCTGCCAGACTGCGTTCCCCGGATGCTGCGCAGCGCGCCGCGCTTGGCGGCGTGATGCGCTGCTGATCCGGGGTCCACCCGCTGCGGCGATGGGTCCCGGCTCAGCGGAGCAGCGTTACACGCTGCACCGCGTCCGAGACACGGAAGGCCTGATTCGATCAATAATCATCAGCTATAGATTTCGAACAGGCCCGCGCCGCCCTGGCCGCCGCCGATGCACATGGTCACGACGCCCCACTTGGCCTTGCGCCGGCGGCCCTCCTGCAGGATGTGGCCGGTCAGGCGCGCGCCGGTCATCCCGAAGGGATGGCCGATGGCGATCGAGCCGCCGTTGACGTTGTACTTCTCGGGGTCGATGCCAAGCTGGTCGCGCGAATACAGGCACTGGCTGGCGAACGCCTCGTTGAGCTCCCAGATATCGATATCGGCGACCTTGAGGCCTTGGCGCTTCAACAGCTTCGGCACCGCATAGATCGGCCCGATGCCCATCTCGTCGGGCTCGCAGCCCGCCGACGCCCAGGCGACGAAGCGGCCGAGCGGATGAAGCCCGCGCTTTTCCGCGTCCCTGGCTTCCATCAGCACCACGGCCGCGGCGCCATCCGACAACTGGCTGGCGTTGCCGGCGGTGACGTATTTGCCGGGGCCCTTGACCGGCTCGAGTTTGGCGAGGCCTTCCATCGTGGTGTCGGGCCGGTTGCACTCGTCGCGGTCGACGACATAGTCGACGATGCTCTCGGCCTTGGTCGCCTTGTCGACCACTTTCATCCTGGTCTTCATCGGCACGATTTCGTCCTTGAACTTGCTGGCCTGCTGGGCGGCCGCCATGCGGCGCTGCGATTCCAGCGAGTACTCGTCCTGGTACTCGCGGCTGACCTTGTAGCGCTCGGCGACGATATCGGCGGTGTCGATCATCGCCATGAAGATGTCGGGCGCGGCCTTCAGCAGGTCCGGATCGATCGATTCCTTTGGCGTTCCGCCGCCGGGGACCGAGATGCTTTCGACGCCGCCGGCGACGATGCAATCGGCGCCGTCGGCGCGGATGCTGTTGGCCGCCATCGCGATGGTCTGCAGGCCCGACGAGCAGAAACGGTTGACCGAGACGCCAGCCGTGGACTTCGGCATGCCGGCGAGCAGCGCGGCCTGGCGGCCGATATTGGGCGCGCCATGGGCGCAATTGCCGAGATAGCAATCCTCGACATAGTCCTTGTCGACCCCGGCGCGCGCCACGGCGTGCTTGATGGCGTGCGCCGCCAGCGACATCGGCGGCGTGATATTGAACCCGCCGCGACCGGATTTCGCCAGTCCCGTGCGTGCATAGGAAACGATGACGGCTTCACGCATCTCTGTTTCTCCCTGTAAGGCGGCCGATTATGGCTTGAAAAACGTGATCGTACACATTTTCACTGAAGGCAACAAAAATACCTTCCGGTTGGGCCTCCGGCTGTCGAAGTCATGACCGGTCTTTGCTCAACGGAGGGTGGCCCAAACCGGCAAATAGTACCACGCCTCCCCCGCGGCCGCGTCAGCCGCCCGGCAACACGACGACGCCCTTGTCCTTGGGCCAGCGCACGCGCCAGGCGAACGCGATATCCCTGACCTCGCCGGGCTTCGCCTCGAACGCCCATTCCAGCACGCCGCGCTTGTCGCGCAGATTGGTCGCGGTCGGCGGCGTCGTCGATGGCAGCATCTCGACCTGGATTTCCTCGTTCTCGCTGACCGGCAACTGGTCCTCGACCGAAATCCGGATCGGGAAATCGTGGCCGTTGCGTACGCTGGTCTTGAACGCGCGCTCGTCGGTCTTCGACGTTGTCACGATCAGGCCGACCGAGCCCTCGTTGCGCTTGACCACGGCGCGCTCGATCTTGACCTTGTCGTCGGCGCCAAAACCGATCCGCACCATTTCGTCCTTGCCGGCGGCGGCCATCTTGCCGCGCCCGACAAAAACGCCGTCGCGGTAGATCGCAACCCGGCCCGGCAACAGCGGCGCGTCCTCGCTCTGCTTGAAGCTCGCCTCAAGAAACGCCGTCGGATCCAGCACTGGCGCGGAACGGACGGCGAGATCGGGCGCGATCGTCGCGGTGGAGACGCGCAGGCTCTTGGCGCCCTCGCTGGCGCCAAGGCTGACGCGCCCGGGAATTCTGAACGTCACCTGGAAGCCATCGACGTCAGCGGTCGCCTGCTGCTCTTTTGCAGCTTCGCGTTTCGCAATCGGTCCGGCGGCTTGCGACGCCGGTGCCGCGCGGCTCCGGGTATCGTCGGTAACCTCGCCCAGGAGCCCGGACAGAGGTTGCGGATATCGCACGACCAGCGAGTTCAGATCGGGCGCGCTGCCGCCGCGCGCGGTCCGCACGGTCGAAACGGCGAGTGCGATATTCGACCAGTCCTCGCCGGTGGTCTGGGTGATTTCGGCGCGGCGCACCAGTTCGAGCGCCGGCTTGCGGTCTCTGGCGCCGGTATCGAGACGGGCATCGTAGAGCGGCGCCCAGCGCGCATGGCGCACGGCATAGGTCACCCGCAGCGTCGCCCTGGTCGCCGCAGCGGCGGCCAGATCGATCCGGACCTCGAGCTTGCCCGGCGGCTTGATCGACTTGTCCGATTCCAGCCGCGCGATCTCGCGGTCGAGATCGCGCTGCTTGCGTTCGGCATCGCGGATCGCGGCATCAGCGGTCGCGATTTCCTCGGAGACGGCGGCAAAGGCGGCGCGCCATTCGGCGATCGGACGCGCCTCGCCTTTCTCGCCCATTCCCGCCGGCGAGATTTCCGCGAAGCGCTCGGCGAATTTGCGGCGCGCATTGGCCGCGGCAATCGCACCCTGCAGGTTGCCGCGCTCGTCCTTCAGCGCTTCGATGCGCCTGTCGAGTTCGGGCAGATTGACCGGCGGCGCCGCGCGCGGCGGCCGCGTGTCGATGGCGCCGATCGTGAGCTTGGCGCCGGCCTCACCCTCGACC
>NZ_JBAVNZ010000568.1:0-12796 GCF_049691595.1 Bradyrhizobium sp. | reverse complement strand
GACGTCCTCGCAGGTCTGGCGCAGCTCGGGATCGATGTCGTCATAGACGATCATCTGGCCAGCATTGACGATGCCCATGTCCATGCCGGCATGAATCGCATGATACAGGAACACCGAATGCATGGCCTCGCGCACCGGCTCGTTGCCGCGGAACGAAAACGACAGATTGGAGACGCCGCCGGAAACATGCGCGCCCGGCAGGTTGTTTCGGATCCAGCGCGCGGCTTCGATGAAATCGACGCCGTAATTGTTGTGCTCTTCGAGCCCGGTCGCGATCGCAAAGATGTTCGGGTCGAAGATGATGTCTTCCGGCGGGAAGCCGAGCCGGTCGACCAGGATGTCGTAGGCGCGCCGGCAGATCTCGGTCTTGCGCGCGAAGGTGTCGGCCTGGCCGGCCTCGTCGAACGCCATCACCACCACGGCGGCGCCGTGACGCCGCGCGATGGTCGCCTCGTGGATGAATTTCGCCTCGCCTTCCTTCATCGAGATCGAGTTCACCACCGGCTTGCCCTGGACGCATTTCAACCCGGCTTCGATCACGGCGAATTTCGAGGAATCCACCATCACGGGAACGCGGGCGATGTCGGGCTCGGCGGCAACGAGATTGAGAAATGTCACCATCGCGGCTTCGGAATCCAGCAGGCCCTCGTCCATGTTGACGTCGATGATCTGGGCGCCGTTCTCGACCTGGTCGCGCGCCACCTGAAGCGCGGCGGTGTAATCGCCCGCGGTGATCAGCTTGCGGAATTTCGCCGAACCCGTGACGTTGGTGCGCTCGCCGACATTGACGAAGGGGATCGCGGGCGTCAGCTCGAACGGCTCGAGGCCGGAGAGCCGCAGGCGCGGCTCGATTACGGGAATTGCGCGCGGCTGGTGCGGGGCCACAGCCGCGGCAATCGCCGCGATATGGTCGGGCGTGGTGCCGCAGCAGCCGCCGACGATGTTGACGAGGCCGTCACGGGCGAATTCGCCGATCAGCCGCGCCATGTAGTCCGGGCTCTCGTCGTACTGGCCGAATTCGTTGGGCAGGCCGGCGTTCGGATAGGCACACACCAGGGTGTCGGCGACGCGGCCGATATCGGCGACATGCGCGCGAAGGTCCTCGGCGCCGAGCGCGCAGTTGAAGCCGATGGTGATGGGTTTTGCGTGCCGCACCGAGTTCCAGAACGCTTCCGGCAATTGCCCCGACAGCAGCCGGCCGGACTTGTCGGTGATGGTGCCGGAGATCATCACCGGCACGTCGATGCCGCGCGCCTCGCCAATCTCCGAGATGGCGTAGAGCGCCGCCTTGGCGTTCAGCGTATCGAAGATGGTTTCGACCAGCAACAGATCGGCGCCGCCGTCCAAGAGGCCGTTGAACTGCTCGCCATAGGCCTTGCGCAGATCGTCGAATGTCACGGCGCGGTAGCCGGGATTGGATACATCGGGGGAGATCGAGGCGGTGCGGTTGGTGGGGCCGAGCGCGCCGGCGACAAAGCGCGGCTTGCCATCCTCGGCGGTGACCCGCTCGGCGGCCGCGCGCGCCAGTTTCGCGCCATCGCGGTTGAGCTCATAGGCGAGGTCCGACATGTCGTAATCGGCCTGCGCGATCGAGGTCGAGGAGAAGGTGTTGGTGGCGACGATATCGGCGCCGGCGCGCAGATAATCGGCGTGGATGGCCTCGATCGCCCGGGGCTGGGTCAGGATCAGGAGATCGTTATTGCCCCTGACGTCGCGGTGGAAATCCGCGAAACGCGCGCCGCGAAACGCCGCCTCGTCATAGGCGAGGGCCTGGATCATGGTGCCCATGGCGCCGTCGAGCACCAGGATGCGCTCGCGGGCGGCCGCCAGCAGGGCGGTTCGCTTCGGGGAAACCGGCACGGTCATCGGATCAAGCGGCTTTCTGGGCGCAGTGCGGGCGGATGCCGAGCAGATGGCTGATGGCGAACACGAGGTCCGCGCGGTTCATGGTGTAGAAGTGAAAGGTATCGACGCCGTGCTTGGCGAGCTTTTGCACCTGGCCGGCGGCGACCGTGGCGGCAACCAGCTTGCGGGTCTCGGCATCGTCGTCGAGGCCCTCGAATTTTGCCGCGAGCCAGTCCGGCACGGACGTGCCGGCGCGGGTCACGAAGGCTCTCGCCTGTTTGAAATTGTGCATCGGCATGATGCCGGGCACGATCGGGATGTCGATGCCGCGCGCGCGCACCCGGTCGAGATAGCGGAAGTAGAGATCGTTGTCGAAGAACACCTGGGTGATGGCGCGGGACGCGCCGGCATCGACCTTGGCCTGCAGCGTGTCGATGTCGGCGTCGATGGTGGCGCTCTCGGGATGTTTTTCCGGATAGGCCGAGACCGACACCTCGATATCGGGGTGACGCTTCCTGATGCCCGCGACCAGCTCGGCCGAGGTCTGGTAGCCGTCGGGATGGGCGGCATAAAGCGTGCCGAGCCCGGTCGCGGGATCGCCGCGCAGCGCCACGATGTGGCGGACGCCGACCTCGTGATAGCGGTCGACGATCTCGTCGATCTCCCCGCGCGCAGCGCCAACACAGGTCAGATGCGCGGCCGGCAGCAGGTCGGTTTCCTTCCGGATGCGGGCGATGGTGGAATGGGTGCGCTCGCGGGTCGAGCCACCGGCGCCATAGGTCACCGACACGAAACTCGGCGAAAGCGGCGCCAGCCGCTTGATGGTCTCCCACAGGCTGCGCTCCATTTCCTCCGTCTTGGGCGGAAAGAACTCAAACGAGATCGCGGGAACTCGTGGCGCACGCTGCCCATCGGATGCGGCGGACGTAACCTCGGTCATGGCACTCACAGGCTCCACAGGGATTTCAGGACATCAGGCCTAGCTGCAGACCCCCTAAAATAGGCCAAACGAGACGGACCAAACAGCCCATCTGCGATGGGAAATTGCCCAATAATTATACAGATAATGAAATAAATAGTAGATGTTTGGAATGGTTGGGCAAGCTCTGACAGAGCTGTTATCGGTCGATAGATGCCCGTATTTGAAAGATAAATGCCGTATTCGGACTAAAATTAGGGGTTGAATTTGATTGTGGGCAGATATGATTTCAAGGGAAAATCCGTTTACATGTCCCACTTTATTCCCTTCCGGAACCAAACTCCAGTTCCGCCGTCGCGGGCCTGATCTGCGCGGCCAAGGGCTTTGTGAGCTTCATGGGCCGCATTAGGTTGGGGCCATGATCCCGCTTTCCGTCCTCGACCTCTCGGTCGTCACCACAGGCACAAAACCCGCCGCGGCGCTGCGCAACAGCATCGATCTGGCGCGCCATGTCGATGGTCTCGGCTATGTCCGTTACTGGCTCGCCGAGCATCACAATCTGGCTTCGGTGGCGAGCCCGGCGCCCGATTTGATGATCGGCCAGATCGCGGCCGTCACCAAGAACATCCGGGTCGGCTCCGGCGGCGTGATGCTGCCCAACCATGCGCCGCTGGTGGTGGCCGAGCGCTTCAAGATGCTGGAGGCGCTGTTTCCCGGCCGGATCGATCTGGGTTTGGGCCGTGCGCCGGGCACCGATGGCGCCACCGCGCACGCGCTGCGCAGCCGGCTTGATCGCCGCGAGGGCGATGATTTTCTCGAACGGCTGCATGAACTGATCCTGTGGGAAACGCGCGATTTCCCGCCCGGTCATCCCTACAACAACGTGGTGGCGATGCCGGACGATTCGCCGCTGCCGCCGATCTGGCTGCTCGGCTCCAGCGACTACTCTTCGGAACTCGCGGCGCAGGTCGGCATGGGCTTTGCGTTCGCGCATCACTTTGCATCCTACGATGCCGTCGCCGCGATGACGAACTACCGCGCCCATTTCAAGCCGTCGGGCTGGCGCGCGGCCCCGCATGGCATTCTCGCGGTCGCCGCCGTTGCCGCCGAAACCGATGCCGAAGCAGAAAAGCTCGCCTCGTCGATGGACCTCAACCGCCTGCGCCGCGACCGCGGCCAATATCTGCCGCTGCCAAGCGTCGAGGAAGCGCTGGCCTATCCCTACACCGACGCCGAGCGCGCCTCGATCGCGCGCAACCGCGCGCGGCTGTTCGTCGGCAGTCCGGCGACGGTGATGCAAAAGCTGCAGCCGATGCTCGACGCAAGTAAGCCGGATGAGCTCATGATCATCACCGCCGTCTACGACCACGACGCGCGCAAGAAATCCTACAGCCTCCTGGCGGACGCGTTCGGGCTCGGCAAGAAGGCAGCGGCGTGATGGCTCTCCGTTCCCCGGATGCTGCGCAGCACGCCGCTCTTTGCGGCGTGGTGCGCTGCTGATCCGGGGTCCATCGCCTGTCGGCGAGAGTGGGTCCCGGCTCTGCGGAGCAGCGCTGAAGTAGCGCTGCACCGCGTCCGGGCACGAAAGCTCACTCCGCCTTCTCGCTGAACGTCGCCCGAAACGGGTGCGCCGGATAGACGCCGACGATGCGGAATTCGCGCGAGAAGAATTTTAGCTCTTCCAGCGCAAAGGCGAGACCCTTGTCGTCGGGATGGCCGTCGACGTCGGCGTAGAACTGGGTCGCAAAGAAATTGCCGTCGACCATGTAGCTTTCCAGTTTCGTCATGTTGACGCCGTTGGTGGCAAAGCCGCCCAGCGCTTTGTAGAGCGCGGCCGGCAAATTGCGCACCCGGAAAACAAATGTGGTGACCAGCGGCCCCGAGCCCTGTCTGGCCCAGCTGGTCTCGCGCGCCAGCACCACGAAGCGCGTGGTGTTGTGGGTTTCGTCCTCGATATCCTCGGCCACAATATCGAGGCCGTAGATGTCGGCGGCCAGGCGCGAGGCAATCGACGCGCAGCTTTTGTCGCCGCGCGCGGCGACGATGCGGGCTGAGCCGGCGGTGTCGCCCGAGACGATCGGCTTGATGCCGAGCTTGCGGATGATGCGGCGGCACTGGCCGAGCGCATGGACGTGGCTCTCGACCGTCCTGATGTCGGCGAGTTTGGCGCCGCGCGGCGCCATCAACTGATGATGGATCGGCAAAAACCATTCGCCGACGATGAACAGGCCGGAATCCGGCAACAAATGATGGATGTCGGCGACGCGGCCGGCGACCGAATTCTCGATCGGAATCATCCCGAGATCCGCTTCGCCCGAGGCGATCGCGGCGAGCGCGTCCTCAAACGTCGGGCAGGGCAACGGCTCGGCGCCGGGATAGGCTTCGGCGATGGCGATATGGGAATTGGCCCCCGGCTCGCCCTGAAACGCGATTTTCGGCTTTTTTGTCATGGTGTGTTCCTGGCGCCTTGTATCAGCCGTTCAGGCCTTGGCGATAGCGTTTTCGAGCCAAGCGGACGCCGGTTCGCGTGAAGAAAACGCGTTAAGACAAAAGGATAGCGGCTCGTTCAACCAGGGCCGATGGACTCGATGTCGCCTGACCGATCCCGGCTGGTTCGATATTCAGGTGGGCCGCCGCACAAGGAGGCGGCCGCTGTCGCCGTTTTTGAACACCACGGATAGCGATCGAGGCGGTCCTAACGACGATCGCAGTGTGAAAGACATTACACCAGCAGAGTTGGGCATGACCCGCCTTGGCGCAATTCTTTACTTGAATGTGATCCGCTTGTAGCGCTCCATACCAGTGGTATCGTAACATATCGCAAGGCCGATGCTCAGAGCGTCGGACCAATCACTACGAGGGAGGAATGGCCCATGCGCGTTGTAAAAGCCATGTCGCAAGCGCTTCTGCTATTAGGACTGATCGTTGCACCATGCCTGGCGATCGCCGCTGAACCGACCTTCAAGGAGGCATGGTTCACGACTAACGACGGCGTCAAGCTGCACTATCTGGAGGCCGGCTCGGGCAAGCCCCTGGTGATGATTCCGGGTTGGTCACAATCGGCGATGGAGTTCAAGCATCAGCTGGCTGGCTTGAGCGACAAATACCACGTCTATGCCCTGGACATGCGTGGCCATGGGGAATCCGCAAGGCCGAACCACGGGTACCGCATTCAACGACTGTCGGCGGACGTCCGCGAGTTCCTTGTGGCGAACAATCTAAGCGGGGTGACATTGGCCGGCCACTCCATGGGGTGCTCAGTAATATGGGGTTATTGGGAGCAGTACGGCAGCGATCGTCTTTCGAAGCTCATCCTGGTCGATCAGATGCCGATGATCACGAGCAACCCCGCCTGGTCACCACAAGAACTGGAGGACGCTGGCGCGATTTTTGACGGCAAGTCGCTATTTGATAATGTCAATGCGTTGGCGGGCCCCGACGGCGTGAAGACCTCGGAAGGGTTCGTCCGCGGCATGTTCACCAAGCAGTATGCTACGGACGCGGTAAACTGGGTGATTCAGGAAAACCTGAAGTTTCCACGAGAATATGCGGCACGCCTGCTGTTCGATCACGGCACCAACGATTGGCGAGACCTCATTCCAATGATCAACATCCCAACTCTGGTCGTGGGCGGCAAAGCGAGCCTCGTTCCCTGGAAGTCTCAGGTCTGGATCGGGAAACAAATCAAGGGCGCGAAGACCGAAATCTTCGAGGAGAACGAGGGCGGCGCGCACTTCATGTTCCTGGAGAACCCCGAGAAGTTCAACCGGCTGGTAAAGGAGTTCAACGGCTGACGTGGTCGGTCGAGAATCTCAACAGCACCGCGACGTTATGGAAGCGCCGGCCGAATACCAGAACGAGACGCTAATATCCGGCGGGCGGTTTCCAGGTCGGCCGGCGTATCGACGCCGCGCGGCACCGTGTCGACGATGGTGACGTCGATGCGCATGCCGGCCTCGAGCGCCCGCAGCTGCTCGAGCTTTTCCTGGCTTTCCAGCGGGGACGGCGGCAGCGACACAAACCGCGCGAGCGCGGCCCGGCGATAGGCGTAGAGGCCGATGTGATGGTAGCGGGGGCCGTCGCCGTAAGGCGCCGTGGCGCGGGTGAAATAGAGCGCGCGCAACCGCTGCGGGCCGATCGGCGAGCCCACCGCCTTCACCACGTTCGGATTGGTGCTCTCCTCCTCGGTATGGATTTCGGCCGCCAGCGTCGCGATATCGACCGCGGGGTCGTCGAGCGGCGGCAGTACGCCGCGGATATTCTCGGGGCGGATGGTCGGGAAGTCGCCCTGCAGATTGACCACGATCTCGGTCCGGCCCTCGGGATCGAGGGTTTGGAGCGCCTCGTAAATCCGGTCCGAGCCGGAGGGGTGATCGGCGCGGGTCATCACCGCCTCGCCGCCATGGGATTTGACGGCGGCTGCGATTTCCGGCGTGTCGGTGGCGACCGCGACCCGGCCGATTTGTGCCGCTTCCGCCCGGCGCAGCACATGGATGATCATCGGCAGGCCGGCGATCTCCAGCAGCGGCTTGCCGGGCAGCCTTGTGGCGGCCATGCGGGCGGGAATCAGCACCAGGATGCGGGTTTCGGTCATCGGCTTGACGTCAGGGGCGGCACGAAAAGCCGCCGGAAATAGTGGGGATCGGCGCAAAGTCGGGGCGTTTATACGGGTTGCCAGCGCGTGGGCAAACCGATATCTCAAGCCTTGCTCGGGCGCGGCGCGAAAGCCTGATTCCTCGAGCTCATTCGCGGCCGTCTCTCCGGCCTTAAGTCGACCTTCCGGCCTGGAGCCTGATCCGAAAATGGACTCCTTCGAACTCAACAAGATCATCGGTGCCATTCTCGGCACCTGCATTCTGCTGCTGGTGACGAGCTTTACGGCCGGCGCGATTTTCGCGCCGGTGATGCCGGCAAAGCCCGGCTTTGAGATTGCCGTGAAGGAAGAAGCCCATGGCGGGGCCAAGGAAGCCGCGGCGCCGTCCGAGCCGATCGAGAAATTGCTGCAGACCGCCTCCGTTGAAAAGGGCGCGGCGGCGGCCAAGAAATGCGCCGCCTGCCATACCTTCGAGAAGGGCGGTCCGAACCGGGTCGGCCCGAACCTGTTCGGGATCGTCGAGCGCGCCCGCGCCAGCGAGGCCGGCTTCAACTATTCCGCCGCCATGAAGGGCAAGAGCGGCAAGTGGACCTACCAGGAACTCAACGCGTTCATCGCCAATCCCAAGGCGGCCGTTCCTGGCACCGCGATGGGCTTTGCCGGTATTCAAAAGGACAGCGAGCGCGCCGACGTGATCACCTATTTGCGCACCCTGGCCGAAACCCCGCTTCCGCTGCCGACCGCGGCGAAGTAGCGGTTCGATCGCCCGGCTCGGACTTTCGTCGAACGGCCAGGCCTCGCCTGGCCGTTTCCATATGGTGATCGCGTGGTCGTTACCGGGACGTATCGCCGCACGGCGGTGTTATCAGGCTATATCATGAGGAAAAAGCAACGTCATTTGTCGAACCCTTGCCTTATATTGGGTCCTCAGTAGCAGCGGTCAGCAACAGGAATTCTTCATTTGGCAATTACCAGACGGCATCTTCTGCAAGGCGGCGCCATGGCCGCGATGGCTCCGGCGCTCGGCGTCGCGGCGGGCCTCCCGGCAATCGAAACCGCGCAGGCGCAATCGGCGACCGGCGAGCCGGGCTGGCGCCATGCGCTGTCGCTGTTTGGCGACGTCAAATATCCACCTGACTTCAAGCACTTTGATTACGTCAATCCCGATGCGCCGAAGGGCGGCGTCGCGCGCCAGATTCTGATCGGCACATTCGACAATTTCAATGTAACGGTTTCCGGCGTCAAAGGCTCGATCGCATCGGCCGTCCAGTTGATCTATGAATCGCTGATGACGCCATCGTTGGACGAGGTTTCGACCGAATATGGCGCGCTCGCCGAGGCGGTCAGTCATCCCGCGGATTTTTCGTCCGTCACCTACCGGCTGCGGCCGCAGGCGAAGTGGCATGACGGCACGCCGGTAACGCCGGACGATGTGATCTTTTCCCTCGATGCGTTCAAGAAACATCATCCGCAATACTCGGCCTATTACCGGCATGTGGTGAAGGCCGAGAAGATTGGCGATCGCGCCATCAAATTCACCTTCGATGGACCGGGTAACCGGGAACTGCCGCAGATCGTTGGCCAGCTCACGGTGCTGCCCAAGCACTGGTGGGAAGGCGCCGACGGCGAAGGCCGCAAGCGCGACATCTCCGCGACCACCCTGGAGAAGCCGCTCGGCTCCGGTCCCTATCGCATCAAGGATTTCGTCGCCGGCCGATCGGTCGCGCTGGAGCGCGTGAAAGACTACTGGGGTCGCGATCTCAGCACCGATATCGGCCGCAATAATTTCGACGAGCTGCGCTACGAATATTTCCGCGACTCGATCGTGGCGCTTGAGGCCTTCAAGGCCGATCAGGTCGATTGGCGTACCGAAAACAGCGCCAAGAATTGGGCTACGGCCTATGATTTCGTCGCCGTCACTGAAAAGCGCGTGCTGCTGGAGGAGTTTCCCAACCGCAGCTCCGGAATTATGCAGGCATTCGCGCTCAACATACGCCGCGACAAGTTCAGGGATCCGCGGGTGCGCCGCGCACTGAATTTCGCATTCGATTTCGAAGAGATGAACAAGCAGATCTTCTTCGACCAATACAAGCGGATCAGCAGCTATTTCGACGGCACTGAGCTGGCATCGAGTGGCCTGCCGGAGGGCAAGGAACTCGAGATCCTGGAAAAGGTCCGCGCCGAAGTGCCCGGCGAGGTTTTCACGAAGGCCTACACCAATCCGGTTGGCGGCAACCCCGAGGCGGTGCGCGAAAACCTGCGCGAGGGACTGCGGCTGCTCAAGGAAGCCGGTTACGAGGTGCGCGATCGCAAGCTGGTCGACAGCAAGACCGGCAGCCAGTTCACGCTTGAGCTGTTGAATGCGGAGCCAAGTTTCGAGCGGGTCATGTTGTTTTTCAAACCCTCGCTGGAACGGCTTGGTATCGCCGTCAGCGTCCGCACCATCGATCCGACGCAGTACGAAAACCGGCTCCGAAGCTGGGATTTCGACATCGTGGTGTCATCCTGGGGCGAATCCCTGTCGCCCGGCAACGAGCAGCGCGAATTCTGGGGTTCGCCGGCCGCCGATATGGCCGGCTCGCGCAACATCATCGGTATCAAGAATCCAGCGATCGACAAGTTGATCGAACGTGTCATCTTTGCTGTCGACCGCGACGACCTCGTCGCTGCGACCAGGGCGCTCGATCGCGTTCTGCTGTGGAATCACTACGTCGTGCCGCAGTGGAACTATCCGAAAGTTCGCACGGCGCGCTGGGACCGCTTCGGCCGGCCGGCTGAAATGCCAAAATACGGTCTGTCCGGCTTCCCCGCGATCTGGTGGCATGACCCCGACAAAGCCGCCAAGATCGGCAAGCGGTCTTGAGGGATATTCCACGCATGGCGCACTTCACCCGTCGGCACGCGCTGGGGCTCGGTATCGGCGCACTGGGCGCCGCGCGATTGGCGCCGGCCGGTGCGAGCGGCGAAGGCGTCGCCAGGCATGGCCTGTCGGCGTTCGGCGAACTGAAATACGCCGCGGACTTTCACCATTTCGATTACGTCAACGTCGGCGCCCCGAAGGGCGGGACGTTCTCTCAACTGGTCGGCGCGGGCGGATCGACGTTCGATTCGTTCAACGCCTATATCGTGAAGGGCGATGCCGCGAACGGAATGAGCTTGACGTTCGCCTCGCTGATGGCACGCGCCTTCGATGAGCCGGATGCGATCTATCCTTTCGCCGCGGAGGAGTTGACCGTTTCCCCGGATGGCCTCGCGTTTCGCTTTCGCCTGCGGCCGGGGATCACGTTCCATGACGGCAGCGACATCGGCGCCGAGGACGTCGCGTTCTCGCTGACGACGCTGAAGACCAAGGGACATCCCAATCTTTCCTCGGTGCTGCGCGATGTCGCCGACATCGTGGTCGATGACAAGCGGACCGTCATCCTGCGCTTCGCGCGGACGCGCGGCCTCGATGCTCCCGCGCTCGCCGCTGCGATGCCGATCTTCTCGAAAAAATACTATACCCAAAAATCCTTCGAGGAGACTTCGCTTGAGGCGCCGCTCGGTTCCGGCCCTTACCGCGTCGCGCGTTTCGAGCAGGGACGCTACGTGGAGTTCGAGCGCGTCAAGAACTGGTGGGGCGCCGACCTGCCGGTCTCGCGCGGGCAATACAATTTCGATCTGCTGCGCGATGAATACTACCGGGACCGGGAGGTTGGCTTCGAGGCCTTTGCCGGTCACAACTATCTTTTCCGCGAGGAGTTTACCTCGCGCGTATGGGCCACGCGATATGATTTCCCCGCCCTTCGCGACGGGCGGGTGAAGCGCGCGGTGATTCCCGACGAGAGGCCTTCCGGGGCTCAGGGCTGGCTGCTCAACACCCGCCGGGACAAGTTCAGGGATCGCCGCGTTCGCGAGGCGATGACGATCGCCTTCGATTTCGAATGGACCAACAAGAACCTGATGTATGGTTCCTACGAACGTACCCATTCGGTGTTCCAGAATTCCCAGATGATGGCGAAAGACGAACCCTCGCCGGAAGAAGTCGCGCTGCTTGAGCCGTTCCGCGACCGCCTGCTGCCGGAGGTGTTCGGGCCGGCCTGGGTCCCGCCGGTGACCGACGGGTCCGGGCAGGATCGCAAGCTGCTGCGCAATGCCGGTGAACTGCTCAACGCGGCGGGCTGGACCGTGAAGGACGGCCGGCGGATGAACGCCAACGGAGAGCAGTTCACGGTCGAGTTCCTGCTCACCGAGCGGTCGTTCGAGCCGCACCATTCGACCTTCATCAAGAATCTGCGGGTGCTTGGCGTCGATGCCAATATCCGTTTGGTCGATCCGTCGCAGGGCGAGGCGCGCACGAAGGATTTCGACTTCGATGTCGTGGTCGCGCGGTTTATCTATCCGCAGATACCCGGAAGCGCGCTGCGAACCTATTTCTCGAGCGATTACGTCGCCCAGAAGGGCTCGAACAATCTCGCCGGGATTGCCGACCCCGTGATCGACCTGCTGGTCGAAAAGGTGGTCGCGGCCCAGAGCCAGGCCGAACTCAACACCACCTGCCGCGCACTCGACCGGGTGCTGCGGTCCGGACGCTATTGGATCCCGCACTGGAACAAGGCCTCGTTCTGGATCGCCTACTGGGATCAGTTCGGCTTCCCCGCGATCAAGCCGCGCTACGCACGCGGCGCGCCGGAGACCTGGTGGTACGATCCGAACAAGGCGGCCGCGGCCGAGCAGGCGAAATAGCCCATGAGCGCCTATATCGCCCGCCGCATTCTCCTGATGATCCCGACGCTGCTCGGCATCCTCTTCGTTTCCTTCGTCGTCGTGCAGTTCGCGCCGGGCGGACCGGTCGAGCGCGTGATCGCGCAGCTCTCCGGAGCGGATACCGGCGCGGCTTCGCGGGTGTCGGGATCGTCCGGCGGCGATTTCGGCGCCCGTCCCCAGATCGGGGCGTCGGCGGATGTGGTCAACTCGAAATACCGCGGCGCGCAGGGGCTCGATCCGGATTTCATCAAGAAGCTGGAGGTGCAGTTCGGCTTCGACAAGCCGGCGCCGGAACGCTTCGCACTGATGGTGTGGAATTTCGTGCGGTTCGATTTCGGCAAGAGCTACTTTCGCGACGTCAGCGTGCTGCAACTGATCAAGGAGAAGCTGCCGGTCTCGATGTCACTCGGAATCTGGATGACGCTGCTGACCTATCTGATCTCGATCCCGCTCGGCATCCGCAAGGCGGTGCAGGACGGCTCGCGGTTCGACACCTGGACCTCGGCTGTGATCATTGTCGGCTTTGCGATTCCGGGGTTCCTGTTCGCGATCCTGCTCATCATCCTGTTCGCCGGCGGCTCGTTCTTCAACCTCTTCCCGCTGCGCGGCCTGACCTCCGACGGCTGGGCGCAGTTTCCCTGGTACTGGAAGATCCTCGATTATTTCTGGCACATCACGCTGCCGCTGTTTTC
>NZ_JBAVNZ010000567.1:0-1823 GCF_049691595.1 Bradyrhizobium sp. | reverse complement strand
AAAATCCCGTTCGCGCGTTCGCATGGGGCATGCGCTCGGTCGCCTCGACCGTCCTGACCCTGGTGCTGTTTGCGACCTATCTCGGCATCGGCGCGCTCGCGCATGACACGCGCTTCAGCCTGGGCTGGGCGCTGGCGAGCACACTCCTGGTCTGGGCGGGACCGGCGCAGATCATCCTGATCTCGACGCTCGGCTCAGGAGCGACAATGGTGCAGGCCGCGATCGCGGTCACCGTCAGCGCGATCCGGCTGTTTCCGATGGTGGTTTCGGTGTTGCCACTGATGCGCGGGCCGACGACAAAACGGCGGCATCTGGTGCTGGCGGCGCATTTCACCGCGGTCACCCTGTGGGTCGAATGCTATCGGCTGTTGCCGCAGGTGCCGCGCGAGCGGCGCATTGCGTTCACGCACGGGCTTGGCTTTGGTTTGCTGTCCGTATGTCTTGTCGCGACCACGCTCGGCTATGGCCTGGCCGCCAATCTGCCGCAACTGTTCGCCGCCGGCATCCTGATGCTGACGCCGCTGGCATTCCTGCTGTCCACCGCGCGCAACTGCCGGCAGCTTTCCGACGTTCTTGCGCTGGTCGTGGGGTTGGCGCTGTTTCCGCTGGCCTCGATGCTGCACACCGGCGTCGATATCTTGATCAGCGGTATCTCGGCGGGCACCATCGCCTATGGCGTCCACTGGTGGCGGGAGCGCGCATGAGCGAATGGCTCGGCAATTCCCTGCCCGATTTCCTGGGCGACCCCCGGGCGCTGCTGGTGCTGGTGATCGCGGGCTTCCTGCCCAACGAGGTCTGGCGGATGCTCGGGCTCTGGTTCGGCGGCGGCCTCGACGAAGGTTCCGAACTGCTGGTGTGGGTGAGGGCGGTGGCGACCGCGATCCTCGCCGGCGTGATCGCGCAAATCCTGCTTCAGCCGCCCGGCGCGCTGGCCAGCGTGCAGGACTGGCTGCGCTATGGCGCGGTGGCCGCGGGCTTTGCCGCTTTCATGGTGACGAAGCGGTCGATTTTCGCCGGCGTGGTCGGTGGCGAGATGGTGATGCTGGCGGGTAAAGGGTGGTTCGGCTGATTGCGGCGAGCCTGCAATCCGGTACTGTCGAGCGTTGGATAACAACAAACAACAGGGGAAGCGGCATGAATTGGCGCATGACGGCAGCGATGGTTGTCAGCCTCGTCGCAGCGTTCGTCCCCGTGCCGCAGAGCCAGGCCGTCGAATATCCGACGCGCCCGATCAGGCTCGTCGTGCCCTATGCCGCGGGCGGCCCGACCGACGTGCTCGGCCGCCTCGTCGGCGAATATCTCGGCCGCGATCTGAAGCAGCCGGTGGTGGTCGAGAACAAGGCCGGCGCGCAGGGCGCGATCGGCGCGGAGGCCGTGGCGCGTTCCGAGCCTGACGGCTACACGCTGTTCGTCACGGCGGCCTCGATCTTCGTGCTCAATCCGATGCTGTACAGGAAGCTGCCCTACGATCCCGTCAAGGATTTTCGTATGCTGGCGCTGATCACCGATCTTCCCGTCATCATGGAGGTGCATCCTTCGGTGCCAGCCAGGACCGTGGCGGAGTTCGTCGCCTACGCCAAACAGAATCCCGGCAAGCTCAATTTCGGCTCGGCCGGTACCGGCGGCACCATCCATCTCGCCGGCGAAATGTTCAAGCAGATGGCCGGCATCGACATGGTGCACGTGCCCTACAAGGGCGCGGGTCCGGCGCTGGCCGATCTGTTGTCCGGCAATATCCAGTTGATGTTCGACACGCTCGGCACCGCGCTGCCGCCGGTCAAATCCGGTTTGCTGCGGCCGCTCGCAGTGAGTTCGGCGAAACG
>NZ_JBAVNZ010000566.1:0-4936 GCF_049691595.1 Bradyrhizobium sp. | reverse complement strand
GCACCGACGCGCTGATCGTGGTCGGGGACGGGGCAGCCGCCAAGGCGGTGGCGGCCGATGTCGCCGCGCAGGGCAAGCCGGTATTGTCAGCGCGTCTCAAGCCGGACGAGGCGTCGGTGGCTTCGCTGCGCGGCAGGCGGGTACTCGCCTTTGCAGGCATCGGCGATCCTGCGCGGTTCTTCAGCACCTTGCAGACGAGCGGGATCGAGGTCGTCAGGGGACGCGCTTTCGCGGACCATCATTCGTTTTCGAGGGGCGAGATCGAAAGCCTGCTGTCGGAGGCCAGACGCGATGCGCTGACGGCGGTGACCACGGAAAAGGATCTGGCGCGCTTGCGCAGCGGCGGGGAAATAGCTGCCTGGGCGCGGGAGATCGTGCCGTTTGCGGTGACGCTGGCATTCGACGACCACGCGCAACTGCGGCGGTTCGTCTCGGAGCAGTTATTCAAGGCGCGTGAGAAGAACTATCGCTGAATGAGTGGGTGGGCACGGCGCAAACGCGCTTTTGCCCTGCGACTCAATCCCGCGCCTTCAGCGCGCCGGGAAAATGCCGCTGCAGCACGGTGCTCGGAAGCGCGTAGGCTTCCTGCAGGTCGACGCTCCAGTATTTCAGTTCGTCGAGCGGGATCCGGGCATTCGATATCGCGCAGCGCACATAGGTTCCCGGCGAGATGACGCGGAAATCGCCATCCAGATATTGCACCTGCGCCTCGCCATGGCCCGAGGGACCGAATTTATTCAGCACGGCTGGAATTCTCCGATATGCCCCGCTTGTTCAGGGGGGGGCAAAGGCCAGATGTTTTCCCGACCCGATCTATCATAAATAGGCCGGAGCGACCGCTCCGTAAACCCACCGACTTGTGATGATTCTCGTCCGATCGCATGATAGCCTTAAATCCACGGTTCGCTATGTTTCCAGCGCCATGGCGGCCAGGCCGGATCAAATGCGCTCCCTGTCAGCAATCTTACTTCTGGCGCTGTTTGCCGTTGCCTTCGCCGCGGATGCCGCACCGCTGCCGGCGGCGCCGCATCCGGTCGATATCCAGGCGGCCAATTTGACCCTGCATGCGCAGCTCTACAAGCCCGACGGCGACGGCCCGTTTTCGACCGTGATCGCGTTGCACGGCTGCGGCGGATTGGGCGGACCATCCGACCCGGTACTGCCGCGCTACCGCGACTGGGCGGAACAATTGCTCAAGACGGGCCACGCCGTGCTGCTGCCGGACAGTTACGGGTCGCGCGAGCTCGGGCCGCAATGCCGCGCCAGGGAACCCCGCCTGCTCGCCCGCCGCGAGCGGGTCGCCGATATCGTGGCGTCACGGCAATGGCTGATGCAGCAGCCCTGGGTGGCGCGCGATCGCATCAGCCTGATGGGCTGGGCCAGCGGGGCGAGTGCGCTGCTGTGGGCGGTGCGCCCGCAATTGCCGTCGCGCCATGCCGGGCCGGATTTCCGGTCGGCGATCGCATTCTATCCGGACTGCCGGATTTCTTCCGGCCTCGGCTGGAGCGCGCGGGTGCCGACGCTGTTGTTGATCGGCGCCAGGGATGATGTCAGTTCGCCATCCGCCTGCCGCCAGATGATCGACGGCGCGCGCGGCCGCAGCGCGCTGGCGCGGATCATCCTCTATCCCTCCGCCTGGCACGATTTCGACCGCGCCAATCTTCCGCTGCATCCGATCAGTGGCGGCTCCGACCCCGCGGTACCGGACCGCGGCCATATCGGCGGCGATGCCGAGGCGCGCGCGGATGCGGAAAGGCGCGTGGTGGAATGGCTGGCGCGGTGAATTTGTTTCGGTGAACAGTATCGTTCGTGTTGGCCGGAACAAGTCCGGGCAGGACGACGAGAGGCATTCGCTAAAACAAGCTTCCCTGACCGACGGGTTTTGCAACGCGCCTGGGCGTAACCGCCTTGGCGTCGTGCGAGGCATGCTTTGGCTCACTCGCAGGCGTCGACGACGCGGCCGGACGATCGGCATCCGCCGTGGCCCCGACGCGGCCATCGGCGAATTCGATCGACAGATGCGCGCTCGGCCCGATGGACGCGGCGGCATGGACGGCGTGGCCCTGCGCGTCGCGCACCAGCGCAAAGCCGCGCGCGAGCACGCCGCGATAGGACAACGCGCCCAGCAACTGTCCGCTGTGGGTGATGCGGGCATCAAGCCGCTGCATCACCGTTGCCAGCGCGCGGCGCGCGCGCTCGGCGAGACGCTGCGTGCGTTCGCGGTCGCGCGCGATGGCATTGCGTTGCGCCTGCGCATTGGCGAGCCTTGAGGCCTTCAGCCGGATTTCGAGCCCCGCATAACGCTCGCGCCGGCTGCGCAGCAGCGAACGCGCGGAGAGCCTGATCCGTTCGCCCGACACGGTCAGTCGCTGCCGGGCATGCGCGACCTGGCCGCGCAGCACCCGCACCGTCAGCCGGGCGCTGACGCCTGCGAAGTGACGGAAATGCGCATGCGTGTTGGCTTTCAGCCCGCGGGGCAGGGCGGAGCTCGAGCTGTCCAGCCGCTGCCGCGGAATCGCGAGCAAATCACCCGCGGCCGGCAGCGCGCGGACGGCGGCGCGCAGTTCGTTGCGGCGGCTTTCCTGGCCGCGCTGCCAGCACAGCATCGTGCGCCGCGCCAGCACGGAAACCTCGACCAACAGCTCGCTGCGCACCGGCACCGCCATTTCGGCGGCCGCCGTCGGCGTCGGCGCGCGCTTGTCGGCGGCGAAATCGATCAGGGTGACGTCGGTCTCGTGGCCGACCGCCGAGATCAGCGGGATTATGCTACTGGCGGCGGCGCGGACCACGATCTCCTCGTTGAACGACCATAAATCCTCCAGCGAGCCGCCGCCGCGCGCCACGATCAAGAGATCCGGCCGCGGAATCCGGCCACCTTCCGGCAGCGCGTTGAAGCCGCGGATCGCGGCGGCGATCTGCTCGGCCGAACCTTCGCCCTGCACCTTGACCGGCCACACCAGCACGCGGCGCGGAAAGCGGTCTTGCAGCCGATGCAGGATGTCGCGGATCACCGCGCCGGTCGGCGAGGTGACGACCCCGATCACTTCCGGCAGCCAGGGCAGCAATTGCTTGCGCGCCTCGTCGAACAGGCCTTCGGCGGCGAGCTTCTTCTTGCGCTCCTCCATCAGCGCCATCAGTGCGCCGATGCCGGCGGGCTCGATGGCTTCAATGACGATCTGGTATTTCGACGAGCCCGGATAGGTCGTGAGCTTGCCGGTGGCGATGACCTCGAGCCCTTCCTGCGGCTTGAACCGCATCCGCGAATGCACGCCCTTCCAGATCACCGCCTCGATCTTGGCGCTCTCGTCCTTGAGCGCGAAATAGCAGTGGCCGGAGGAATGCGGGCCGCGGAAGCCGGAGATTTCGCCGCGCACGCGGACATGGCCATAGGCGTCCTCCACCGTCCGCTTCAGCGCAGACGACAGCTCGGAGACGGTGAATTCAGGCGCGTTGATCAGGTTTTCCGCAGGCATCGGCCAATCGATTCGGGTTTTGGAGCTTTCGCGCAGGGTAGGGGCTTTTGGCTATCCCCGCCAATCCAGGGCTTGCGGGCTCCAATACTCTGCCGTGCAGAGTTATCTGTAGAGCTTTTTCCAGTGATTTTGGAGACTTTCATGGTGGGAAGGATCGTTTCAGGAATCGTCCGGCTGATCGACGGCGTCAATCACATGGAGACGTGGTGAAGGCGGGGAGCGGATCGTGACGGGCATTGATGCCATGCAAGCCGCCGTGGCGCTGTCGGATATCGACGCGATCGTCCAACGGGTTCGGCAGTCCCGAATTTACCAGCTCGGCGGGCTGTGGATGCGCCGGAGCTGACGATGGCCGGGCTCGACGACATCATCCACCAGCCGCTGCGCCTGCGGATCATGGCGGCACTGAACGCGCTGCCGGCGGCGACCGGGCTTGAATTCGCGAAACTGAAAAGACTGACCGGCGCCACCGACGGCAATCTCGGCGCCCATATCGAGACGCTTTCGAAAGCCGGCTATGTCGCGGTCGAAAAGGCCTTTGTCGGCAAGAAACCGCAGACCACGGTGACCGCCACGGCGGCAGGACGCGGCGCCTTCGCCCGCCATGTCGCGACCTTGCAGGAGATCATCGCGGCTTCGGCGCGGGACAAGTAACCTCGTCATTCCGGGGCGCGCCTCTTGGCGCGAGCCCGGAATCCATACTCTCGATCGTGGTTATGGATTCCGGGTTCGTCGCTTCGCGCCGCCCCGGAATGACGGCGTTTGACTTTGTTACCCCTTGCGGCGGCAGGGGGACTCGTGCGACCGACACGGTCTCCAACCCCGCATCTGGCTGCAATCTCATGAACATTCTTCTGCTCGGCTCCGGCGGCCGCGAACATGCGATGGCGTGGAAGATCGCGGCCTCTCCGCTGGTAACCAGACTGTGGTGCGCGCCGGGCAATGCCGGCATCGCGGGCGAGGCCGAATGCGTCGCGCTCGATATCGCCAATCATCCCGACGTGATCGAGTTCTGCAAACGCAACGCCGTGGATTTGGTCGTGGTCGGCCCGGAGACGCCGCTGGCGGCCGGGATCGTCGACGACCTCGCGGGCGCCGGCATCAAGGCGTTCGGGCCGAGCAAGCGCGCGTCGCAGCTCGAGAGCTCGAAGGGGTTCACCAAGGATTTGTGCCGCGAGTTCGACATCCCGACCGGCGCCTATCGCCGCTTTGGCAATGCGAACGACGCGCTGGCTTACGTGCGCGCGCAGGGCGTGCCGATCGTCGTCAAGGCCGACGGGCTCGCGGCCGGCAAGGGCGTGGTTGTCGCCAGGACCTTGCGCGAGGCCGAAGACGCCATTGCCGTGATGTTTACGGGCGCCTTCGGCGCGGTCGGCGCCGAAGTCGTGATCGAGGAATACCTCGCGGGCCGCGAGATCAGCTTCTTCGCGCTGTGCGATGGCGATCGCGCGATCGCGCTGGCC
>NZ_JBAVNZ010000565.1:0-2603 GCF_049691595.1 Bradyrhizobium sp. | reverse complement strand
GTCGAAGGCGGCGAGCCGCATCGGCGATGTCGTCGAGTTGATCAACACCATCGCCGGACAGACCAACTTGCTGGCGCTCAACGCCACCATCGAGGCCGCGCGAGCCGGCGAGGCCGGCCGCGGCTTTGCGGTGGTCGCGTCTGAGGTGAAGGCGCTGGCCGAGCAGACCGCGAAGGCGACCGGCGAGATCGGCCAGCAGATCAAGAGCATCCAGGATGCGACCGGCGATTCGGTCGTGGCCATCAAGGAGATCGGCAGCACGATCGGTCGCATGTCCGAAATTGCTTCGACCATCGCGGCGGCGGTGGAAGAGCAGGGCGCGGCGACGCAGGAGATTTCCCGCAACGTGCAGCAGGCCGCCCAAGGCACCCAGCAGGTCTCCTCCAACATCACCGACGTGCAGCGCGGCGCCAGCGAGACCGGCTCGGCGTCCTCGCAGGTGCTGTCCGCGGCGCAGTCGCTGTCCGGCGATTCCAACCGCCTCAAGCTCGAGGTCGGTAAGTTCCTCAATACGGTCAGGGCGGCCTGACAATCGGGCTCGGCTCCGCGGACGAGCGCAGTTTTCGCGGATCGGTCTCGGGCATGGGATTTGCCTATTGCGATTTCCGTCACCAGGGCGGGGCGCATATGCTGATGGCCCGCGCGACCGAAGTGTCGCGGGCCGAATTTTCCGCGCGCGTCGAGACGCCGCCGGTCGAGAGCGCGAGACTGGAGCCGGTGAAATCCGAGACGAAATCGGAGCCGGCGAAATCGGACAGCGTGCCGGAGCTGCGCCGTCCGGCCGACTGACGCGGCGCCGGCGTCAGCCGGCCGCGCCATCCACCACGCTCAACCCCGATGCTGACGGCGGCGAGTGCCGCGACGCCATGCGTTGTCGCGCCGGCCGATGCGCGAACTTCATCCGCTGGCGCGGTTGCCGCCGCCCCACGTGCAGTTCAAATCCGCACCGCACCGCAGATCGCAACCAAAGCGCAGCCCGCGCGATGTCTCAGTATTTGTACGACCACCGAAATTAACCACAACGTAGTAACGCAAGCGTTATTGCTTCAAGGGAACACGCCGACGTTTCGGTTCGAAGAACATCCCCCGCCCCGATCTCGGGGATGTTCGAGAACCGATTCGCCCGGCCGCGGTCATCCGGTCCAGAAGTGGAACCGCCGCTTCCAGATCGCCGCTTCCTGATTCCCGGCCCCCGATCGACGCAACTGACTCTCATTATACCCTGAAATTGAAGGACCAATGCCATGAGCAACCTTTCGTCCAGCGCCACCCCGACTTCCGGCCTGTTCGGCTTCTTCGCCAACCGCAAGATCAGCACCAAAATCGCGATCGGATTTGGCTGCACGCTGGCGCTGATGACGGCAATCTCGGCTATTTCCTATGTCGAGTTCGGCAGGGTTGAGCACGACGTTTCTGACTATTCCCGCAAGGTGGCCAATAGTGCCGTGATCAGCGACGTCGATCGGCAGTTCCTGGCGTTGCGGCGCTATGTCGGCGAGGTCTCGGACAATATGGAGGAGAATAATGCCGCCGCCGAGAAGGCGCGCAAGATTGTCCGCGAGCGTCTCGATCTGGCATTGAAATCCGTCAATAATCCCGAGCGTCTCGCCAAGGTGAAGGAGATCTCCGACAAGTTCGAGATCTATTTGAAGAATCTCGACAAGGTCACGCCGATGCGGCGCGAACAGGCTAAGCTGGTCAGGGAGGTGCTCGATCCGGTCGGCCAGAAGCTGCGCATCGAACTGGAGCAGTTGCAGAAGGAAGCCGCCGCCCAGGCCGGCAACAGCAATGCACAGGCTCTTGCCGGCGAAGCCATCAAGCTGGTCATGCAGGCTCGCCTCAACGCCGACAAGGCGCTTGCCCGTCATGACGAGGCCCTGGTCAAGGCCGCCGAAACGGCCTTCGCGGGCCTCAAGCCGGTGCTGGCGTCGTTCGACAAGGCGATTGAGAATCCGGATGCGCGCAAGCGGCTCGATGACGTCAAGTCCGGCGCCGACAAGTTCCATGACGCCATTGTCAAGGCTATGCACGACTCGGAGGAAATCGACACCATCATGAACGGGGAGATGCGCAAGGCCGCCCGCGCGATCGCGGACGATGCCGCCGCGATCAAGACCGCCACCACGGCCGAAGAGCATCAGATCGAGCATGAAGTCGCCAGCCTGATTGCCCTCGCCAACAGCATGATCCTTTGGGTTGCCCTCGGCGGGCTGATCGTCGGCATGTTGCTGGCCTGGCTGATCGGCCGCGCGATCTCCAGGCCGGTGATCGGCCTGTGTGCCGGCATGCGCGAACTCGCCGACGGCAATTTCCAGGTGGTGTTGCCCGGTCTCGGCCGTGGCGACGAGGTCGGCGACATGGCCCAGGCGGTCGAGACCTTCAAGGTCAAGGCCGAGCAGAAGGCCCGCGACGAGGCCGAAGCCAAGATGCAGCAGGACCAGATCGCGGCGAAGCAGCGCAAGGCCGACATGATCAAGCTCGCCGACTCATTCGAAGCCGCCGTCGGCGAGATCATCGAGACCGTGTCGTCGGCCTCGACCGAACTGGAGGCCTCCGCCGGAACGCTGACCAAGACCGCGGAGCGGGCGCAGGAACTTACCACC
>NZ_JBAVNZ010000564.1:0-5515 GCF_049691595.1 Bradyrhizobium sp. | reverse complement strand
TTGCTGATGTCGCTGGCGCGGGAATCGAGGCCGGCGGCGGTGAAGAAGTTGGTGGGGTTGTCGAGCGCGCTGTTGACCTTCTTGCCGGTGGCGAGACGGCCCTGCGTGGTCGCGAGCAGGTCAGCGGTGCCCTGCAAAGAGAGCAGGTTCTGGCGGACCGCGGCAGTGAGAGTAATGTTGGACAAGGACATGGGAACAACCTTTCTGGCGTTACGCAACTGTCGGCCTTCTTGACCGGACGCAGGGACCCTAGGAGGCAAATGATCAACGAAAACTGAATTTGCCCTGGAGGACGCCTCGATCCCCCGCCGGCTTCAAAACTCATGCTTTAAAAAGAGTGAAGACCATCTTTAGAATGAGTGAAGGCGATGCGGAGGACTACGCAATCGACGGCGCCGCGCCAGTCATTGATCGCGACCATGGTGTCGCGCGCCTGCGAAATCCAGTTCGATGTCCTGAATGCATTGCCGACCGACCCGCGGCGGCTGTTGCGCCAACACCCCGGCAACCGCGCAGAGATCCGTGCGCAGTGTCCGGACGACGGGCGGCATGGTGATGGCGGCGAAGTGCGGTCTGCAATTGCGCAACCTTGCCCGCGCGCAGCGTTTGCGTCACCGTCGGGCCGCGCGCCCGCAGCCGCGGCGGTTCAGGTCGGGAGTTGACCGGAGAGCCTGAATTATCCAACCGGCAGGTACTTCACGAGCGTCAGCTGCGAGAGCATCGACGTGGTTTGATACGACGCCTGCAACCTGGTCTGCACCGCCAGAATCTCGGTCGCGACCTGATCGGTGGAGACGGTTTCGGTCTGATCGACCAGACTCTGCAGCATGATCTGGCTCTGGCTCTGCCGTGCCGCCACGCCCTTCATCGCTACCTGCGCGGACGCCAGATCGGTCCCGATGTCCGCGAGGCTCTGCTGTCTCCCCTGGGGCGTCAGGCTTGTCGCCACACGCTGGTTCAGGGCGGAGATCTGTGCGGTCGCATTGGGACCCGTCGGCGACATCGTGAATGCGGCGAAGGCCGCGACGGACTGCAGCGTGTTGCGAATGGCCTGCTCGTTGGCGCGCACACCGTATTGAATCGTTGCGGCCTGGTCGATCCGCGCGGTCGACGACGCGCGGGCCGGTCCCGGACCGGCTTCGCCGGTGTACCAGGCAACCGTGTTCGCCGCGCCGCTGACCAGTGAGGTCGCCGTGCTCCACGGCGTTCCTCCGACCCGAAGCGGCGGCAGGATCGCCGTCGCAGTGGCGCCGAAACCGAGCGCCGCGAACGCCGCCGGATTCGAACTGGTGACGCTCAGGCTCGCGGCGTTGTCGGTATGCAGCGCAATCACGCCGCCGCTGACGGTCGAGGGGACCGAAGTGCCGGTGATCGAATCTATTCTTGCCAACAACGTCTGGACGCTGTCGGTCACGTTGAGCTGGTTGCCGGTCGCTCCGGCAGCGACAAAACTGATCGGCGTGCCGTTGACGGTGATGGTGTCGCCGGCCGCGAAGTTCGTGGCCAGCGAATCCGTGGCCGCGCCGCCGGACAGAAGCGTCGCGCCGGTGATGGGTGCCGCGGCCTTGTTGTTGACGACGCCTCCCGTCGCAGTTCCGGCCGAATTGAAGAAGTTGTCCGACGCCGCCATGGCCGAGGCCGCGACCAACGCGGTGTTGGCGAGCGTGCCGATCGCGGTGTTGAGCGCCGCATTGAGGTTGGCCGTGGTTGCGGTCGGCGTGGCGCCGATCGCAAAGCTTCCAGTCGGCGGCGGCGTCGCGTTCGAGGCGGTCAGTCGCACCGCTTCCGTCGTGCCGTCCGGCAGGTTGAACGTGAAGGTGATATTGTCGCCGTTGTTGGGATTGCTCGCGAGGTTGACCGAGACCGCCGCCGGCGATCCCGACGGGCCGGTGACGGTCGCGCCGGTCAACGAGGACGCGATCGCATTGAGCTTCAGGCCGAACGGCGAACCCGCGACATCTTCTGCGACCGACACCGACGTGGGAGTGGGCGAAGAGACGACAAGCCGTCCCATGCCGCCGACGCCGAGATCCGCCTGGTTGCGCTCGGCGATCAGCTGCTTCAATCCGGCCTGGGCGCCTTTCCCATTGAGGATATCCTCCATCGACGCGACGGACGGCGTATCGATGGCGCTGCCGGAAAACAGATAGCGATCGCCGGCCTGCGTATTGAGCATTTCCAGCATGGTCTTGAGCTGCAACAGCGCGGTCTGCTGGCCGGTGGTCTGCCCGGAGCCGTTCACGATCGCGCCGCCGCTGCCGGCCGCCGATTTCACCTGCGTCGCGATCTGGCCGAACGACGTCAACGCCGTGCTGGTGGTGTCGATCGTGGTATTGATGTTGGTGATCGTCGTCGCGAAGGCGGACAGATTTGACAGCTGTGCGCGCGCGAAGATCGCAAAACCCTCGTTGACGCCCATCCCCGAATAGGTGGTCGACTTCTTGCCGGTCGCGAGCTGCGTCTGCAGCGCGTCGAGCTGGTTCTTGAGGTCGAAGACCGATTGCCCGAGCAGGGCGTTGCCGTAACCGACGCTGTTGATCGACATCCGGACTACCTTATCGTTGAGACTGCATCAGGGTCTGCATCATGGATTGCACCACCGACATCACATGAGCATTGGCTGCGTAGGCGTTCTGCAGCGCGATCAGGCTTGCCATTTCGGTATCGATGTTGACGCCGGACGTGGCGTCGAACTTCTGCTGCAACGTGTTGACCACGACATCCTGGCCTTGCGCGACCTGTTGCGCGGACGCCGCCGCGTTGGACTGCAGGCCGAGGAATTGCTGCAGATAGTTCGGCAACGTTCCCGTCAGCGGCGACGTCCTTGAGCCGAGGCCGGTCTGCGGCGAGTAGGTAAACGACGCCGACGTCAGCTGGGAGTAGAGAAAGTCCGAGCGCGTCGTGTCGCCGGCGGTCGTCAGCGGCGAGGTGTTGTAGACCACGAACAGCGATGGATCGCTGGCCAGCGCGGAATTGACCGAGATGCGTCCCGCGAAACCGGCCTGCTGCACGCCGCGGCCGGTGATGACGCCTGTATAGAGCGTGCTGCCGTCCGTGAACACCGGCAATTGCGGATTGCCGTTCGCCAGCGCCGGCATCGTGACGGTGGTCGATGCCGCATTGACGCTCACCGCCGCCGCGCCGTTGTCGAGCACCCGCAACGTCGAGCCGGCCGGATTGGAGAATTGAAGGTTGGTGTTGCCGACCGCCGTGGCGATTTGCGAGACGATCGAGGCCATCCCGCCCTGGAAGTTGACGCCGATCACCTTGTCGTTGGCATTGGGCGCCGTATTGGGCAGCGGCAGCGCGGTTGGATCATCCACGCGCACGATCGTAATCCGATGCGGGGTATTGGTTGCCGTGTCCGTGTAGGTCAGGTTGATCGAATTTCCCGGCAGCACGTTCGACAGATCGACATCGAATCCCGCTTTGCCGCCCGCCGTCACCGCGGCACCGGCGGTGGTCTTGTCGGACAGCGAACCGGCCAGCGTCGCGGCCAGTTGATCGAGCTGCGCTTGCGCCTGCACCAGGGTATTGTCCCGCAACTTCAAGTCGGCGCCGATACGGCCCGACCCGATCGAGTTGGTCGCGATCAGATCGACGTTCGCCCCGTTGGCGAATGTGAGCGTGAGCGTACCGGCGGAGGACAGGGTCGGGTTGCTGTTCCATTGCGAACTGGCGTTGAGCGTACCCTGCGAGTTGAACGTCAACAGCGACGCCTGGACGCCGACGAGCTGGAGGCCGGACGTGGTGTAGACCGCCGCCTGGTTGGCGCTGTCCGTTACGACCCGGATGTCCATGTACTTCGCGAGATCGTTGATGGCGCTGTCGCGCTGATCCAGCAACGTTGCGGCATTGTTGTCGTTCGCAGGAAGGCTCTGCAGCTGCGAATTGAGTTTCGCAATCTGCGCCATGTCGTTGTTGGCCTGAGTAACCGAAATCCCGATGTCCTGTTCCGCGTTCGAACGCAGCGCCTGAACTCCCTGCGTCGCGGTATTCAATTGCTGCGCCAGCGATTGCGCCGTCGTCAAGGCCAGGACTCGCGCGGACTGGGTGCCCGAGTTCGCCGACAGCGCCTGCAGCGCGGAAGTAAAGTCGTTGTATGCCGACTCCAGCGTTCCCGCGCCACCGGGCGTTCCATAGATGCTTTGCAGCTGGGCCAGCACGTTTGACATCTGATCGGCATAGGCGCTGCCGGACGTCTCGGTGCGCAATTGGGTTTGCAGGTAATGGTCGAGCTGGCGGTTCACGCCGGTGACGCGGACGCTTGCTCCCGCATCCGAACTCGCGCCCGCGACTTCAATCTGGCCGAGGGTTCGGGTGACATAGCCCGGCGTCTTCGCGTTGGCGACGTTCGATGATACGATCGACAGCGCAGCCTGGTTCGTGCTCAAACCAGCCATTATGGTCGAAAGGGCCGAACTTAAACTCATGATTGCACGCCTGAGGTTATGTCACGCGGTCTTTTTCAGGCTCCTCACCGCAGCACATTCAGGAGATCCTGAACCATGGTCTGCGCCGTGGTGATCACCTTGGTGTTGGCGGAGTAGGCCTGCTGGGTCACGATCAGCTTGGTGAATTCGTCGGCGATATCGGCGTTCGAACCTTCGACCGACGATCCGGCGATTGTTCCCGTTGCGCCGGCGATCGCGACTCCGGATTTATCGGTCGCGGCGTAGGCACCGCCGTCGAGGGGTTTCAGGTAGTTGGGGCCGTTGAAGTGAGACAACGCGACCGCCGCTAGATTGAGATTCTGGCCGTTGGAAAACGTTCCGACCACGAGACCGCTGTTGTTGACGGCGACCGACTGAAGTTGCCCGGCGGCATAGCCGTCCTGCTGGATCTGGTTGATGGTCGTGGTGCCGCCGGTGCTGGCGTATTGGGTGAGGCCACCCGCGCCGAAACTGACCGTGAGATTGCCGAGTGACTGGCTGTTGACCGAAACGTTCGAAAGCGTGATGCTCGATCCCGAGGGGCTGACCAACGCTCCGTTTGTACCGAAGACAAAGTTGGTCCCGGCGTTGATCCACGCGGTCTGCGTTCCCGTCGCATTGGAATTGGACTGATAGAACAGGTTCCAGGTATCGGCATGCGGGCTGCCGAGCGCTGCGCTGTCGGTCTTGGCCCATCGCAGCTGCAGGTTGACCGCCGTTCCCGTGGCGTCGTAGGCCGTCACCGCGCCGCCGCTGATGGATTCGTTTGCGAACGTCGTCGTGTCGCTGCCGATGACGGCACCGGTGCCCACGGTGCCGCCACCGCTGCGGGTCGCGGTCACGGTGGGGGTGAAGCCGAGCGCGCCAAATGCCGCCGCGTTCGAGCTCGTGACCGTCAGGTTCGAGAGCGTACCCGTATGCAGCGTGATCGCGCCCGTTGCGCCAACGGTCGAGGGGTTCGCGGTACCGGTGATCGAATCGATCTTGGCCAACATCGTCGCGATGTCGTCGGTGACGTTGAGCTGATTGCCGACGGCGCCGGCGGCGACAAATGTGATGGGGGTGCCGTTGACGGTGATGGT
>NZ_JBAVNZ010000563.1:0-7422 GCF_049691595.1 Bradyrhizobium sp. | reverse complement strand
GCAATCGGCACGACCTCGCCGGTATAGGGCGAGATCACCGGATTCTTGTTCAGGTCGTAGAATTTCTTGCCCGTCGTCGGGCAAATGCGTTTGGTTCCGAGATCGGACTTGGCCACGTGTGAAATCCTGGGAATTTTTCGAAAAACGGTGCTTCACTTGGCTAGTTGAGGCGCTGCTGTCAATAGCGGTTTGCGGGCATTTGACGGGCGGGTGACGCGGTATCGCCTATGTGATACCTGCCGCGCGCGCGAGAGGACCATAAACTTGACCCATTCAACCCATCCGACCCCGCTGCAAGCCCGTTTGAGCGGTCCCCTGGCCGGGAAGGTCCGAATTCCCGGCGACAAGTCGATTTCGCACCGCGCCCTGATCTTGGGCGCGCTGGCGGTCGGCGAAACCCGAATTTCGGGTCTGCTGGAGGGCGAAGACGTGCTCAACACCGCCAAATCCATGCGGGCGCTGGGGGCCAAAGTGGAGCGGACCGGCCCGTTCGCCTGGTCGGTGCGGGGCGTCGGCGTGGCGGGCTTCGCGCAGCCGGCCGCTGCGCTGGATTTCGGCAATTCCGGCACCGGCTGCCGGCTGGTGATGGGGGCGGTTGCCGGTTGCCCGATCACGGCGGTTTTCGACGGCGACGCCTCGCTGCGTTCGAGGCCGATGCGGCGCATCCTGGACCCGCTCGAATTGATGGGCGCCAAGACCAGCGCGGCCAAAGATGGCGGCCGGCTGCCGCTGACGCTGCACGGCGCGCGCGATCCCGTGCCGATCCTCTACAAGACGCCGGTGGCATCGGCCCAGATCAAATCCGCGGTGCTGCTGGCGGGGCTCGCCGCGCCCGGCGTCACCACGGTGATCGAAAAGGAAGCCAGCCGCGACCATACCGAATTGATGCTCAAGCATTTCGGCGCGGAACTCACCTCGACCCGGGAAGGCAGCCACGGCCGCAAAATCGCCCTGACGGGCCAGCCTGAACTGCACGGCGCCGGGGTCGTGGTGCCGGCCGATCCCTCGTCGGCGGCGTTTCCGATCGTGGCGGCGCTGATCGTCGACGGCTCCGACATCGTTCTTGCCGACGTCATGACCAACCCGCTGCGCACCGGCCTGTTCGCCACGCTGCGCGAGATGGGCGCCTCAATCGAGGAAAGCGAAATGCGCGGCGGTGCCGGCGAGCCGATGGCGCAACTGCGCGTGCGCGCCTCAAAACTGCGCGGCGTCGACGTGCCGCCGGAACGGGCGCCCTCAATGATCGACGAATATCTGGTGCTGGCGGTCGCGGCTTCCTTCGCCGAAGGCACCACCATCATGCGCGGCCTGCAGGAATTGCGGGTCAAGGAATCCGACCGGCTTGCCGCCACCGCCGACATGCTGCGCGTCAACGGCGTCAAGGTCGAGATCGCAGGCGACGATCTGATCGTCGAGGGTAGGGGGCACGTGCCCGGTGGCGGCCTCGTCGCCACCCACATGGATCATCGCATCGCGATGTCGGCGCTGGTGATGGGGCTTGCCTCCGACCGGCCGGTCAAGGTGGACGACACCGCCTTCATCGCCACCAGCTTTCCGGATTTCATCCCCATGATGCGCGCTCTCGGGGCGGAATTTGCATGAGGCGCCCGCGATGAGCCCAGCCTTCGGCCGCGATGCGTTGCTGGACGCCTTCGATCGGATCGGTCGCGCGGCGGTGGCGGCGGGAACCAAGCTGCAGATCGCGGTCTACGGAGGCTCCGCGCTGATGCTCGCGAGCAACTTCCGGTTTGCCACCGAGGATGTCGATATTGCCGAAATTGGAAAGCAATGGCCCGCCTGGCTCTCGGACATCGTGGAACGGATTGCCGTTGAGAATGAGTGGTCGAGCACCTGGCTCAATGATGCTGTGACGTTTCATCTGAGCCATCTTGCACAGGCGGATCGGGACCTGACTGCATTCGGCACTTTTCCAAGATCGGGCGAAAATGTTGGACTTGCGGTCTTCGTGCCGACGGCGAGATACATGCTGGCGCTGAAGCTCAAGGCCCTCCGGATTTCGGATTTTGAAAAAGGCCAGCAGGATACGGCCGATATAGCTCACCTGTTGAAGGCTCTCAATCTCGCCGGCATCGAGGAGGCGATCGAAATTCTCGCCGAATTCTTTCCAAATAGCGCCGCGGACGCCGACAAGCAGCGTTTCGTGCTAAAACGGCTTTTTTCTGGAGGTACGCCAATCGATGCGCCCAGCTACCCTCGCACGGACCGCTGAACTCGTTGTCTCGGGTCAGTCGCTCGACAAAGCGCTTCCGGAATTCCTTGACGAATTCTATCTGGCGACAACGCCGGAGTTGCGATGTTCCATGCTTGCGGACGAACCGCCGCCGACCGGCGATCCGCGGCTGGATGGATTGTTTGGGGCCGTCGCTGAATATCTTGCCCACCAATTCAAATTTCCCAGGGTTCCCTCTTGGGCATATTCGCCTGCGAGGTATCTTGATCGCGCCTGGCACGCCTCGCCAATCTTGGACCGAGGCTTCAGGGAATATCTGACCTTCTCCAGTCCCGCCGAATTCGCGTCACGCAATATCTTCACCGAGGAGCGGCCGCTACGGCGGGCCCGCGGCCTCCCTTCATCTGATACATAAGTCAAAATGATCATCGCCATCGACGGACCGGCTGCATCGGGGAAGGGCACGCTCGGCAAGCGGCTCGCCAAGCATTACGGTTATCGTCACCTCGATACCGGGGTGATCTATCGCGCGGTTGCCAAGGCGCTGCTCGACGCCGGCGCCGAGCTGACCGACGAGATGCTCGCCGTCTCCGCGGCGCTCGAGCTCGATCCCGAAAAATTCGGCAATCCCGCGCTCAAGACCCAGGAGGTCGGCGACGCCGCCTCGGTGGTTTCGGCGATTCCGAAAATGCGGGAGGTGCTTTTGAATTTTCAGCGGCAGTTCGCCGCCGATCCGCCGGGGGCGGTGCTCGATGGCCGCGACATCGGAACCGTGATCTGCCCGCACGCCGACGTGAAAATCTTCGTCGTGGCTGACCCCCATGTGCGGGCGCGGCGGCGGACGCTGGAAGCCCGCGCCCGCGGCGAAGCGGCCGACGAAGCGGCGGTGCTGGCGGATATCCTCAGGCGCGATGAACGCGACCGCAATCGCGCTGTCGCCCCCCTGAAGGCAGCCGCCGACGCCCACATTCTTGACAATTCCAATCTCGATATCGAGGCCGGCGTTCGCGCCGCCATCGCCATCGTCGAGGCGGTCCGCGCCAGGCGTTGAGCGCCGTTTCGTTCTTCGACCAGTAGCGGTCGGACGGAGCCATCGTGTGGGGGCGGCTTGAGCGTGGGTTCCAGCGCCGGGTTCGGACCGGCCTTTGGCACAATGCGGTCAACGCGCCGTCGAAACACCGCCTTTGCGCGGGAGGCGCACGGCACCGCCGGCGTTAACGCTCCGTAAATGAGGCGCTTCCGGCTTGCCCGGATCGGCATCGGGCGCTATATCAGCGCCATCCGGGCCGCCATCGACGAGATCAGGGCTGTCCGAGCGGGCCGGCACCGGGTTTGAACGCTTTCAAACTAAACCGATGCCGTCATTGGAGGAAAGCCCGCTCCAGGCTCTTGAACGTCGAGATGCTCGTTTCAGGCCCCGGACGTCTAAAGTCGCGCGCATTGTTTTCGCAAAACCGGTACCCGCTTTTGCGGAATGCGCGCCATCAACGTATCGAACGTGCGGGCATGCTGCCGGCCCGCTTTTGCGCCTCCCGCAAAAAGCGGTCGTTAGGGTTTGCGGACCTCTGACGCTTCACGCGCGATACGCCCTGTAACCCGAACCGCCGGCGACACCCGCATCTGGAGAACAAATGGCTTCGACTGCTGCTTCTTATAATCCTACCCGCGATGATTTCGCCGCGATGCTTGATGAGTCCTTTGCCGGCGGCAATTTGCAGGAAAGCTCGGTCATCAAGGGCAAGGTGGTTGCAATTGAAAAGGACATGGCCGTCATCGACGTCGGCCTGAAGACCGAAGGCCGCGTGGCGCTGCGCGAATTCGCCGGACCCGGCCGTGAAAGCGATCTCAAGGTCGGCGACGAGGTCGAGGTGTTTCTCGACCGGATCGAGAATGCGCTCGGCGAGGCCGTGCTGTCGCGCGACAAGGCGCGGCGCGAGGAGAGCTGGGGCAAGCTCGAGAAGGCGTTCAACAACAACGAGAAGGTGCACGGCGTCATCTTCAACCAGGTCAAGGGCGGCTTCACCGTCGATCTCGACGGCGCGGTGGCGTTCCTGCCGCGCTCCCAGGTCGACATCCGCCCGATCCGCGACGTTGCGCCCTTGATGAACAACTCGCAGCCGTTCCAGATCCTCAAGATGGATCGCCGCCGCGGCAACATCGTGGTGTCGCGCCGCACGGTTCTGGAAGAGACCCGCGCCGAGCAGCGCCAGGAGCTGGTGCAAAACCTCGAAGAAGGTCAGGTGATCGACGGCGTGGTCAAGAACATCACCGATTACGGTGCGTTCGTCGATCTCGGCGGCATCGACGGCCTGCTGCACGTCACCGATATCGCCTGGCGCCGGGTCAATCACCCGACCGAGGTGTTGACCATCGGTCAGACCGTGAAGGTCAAGATCATCAAGATCAACCACGAGACCCACCGCATCTCGCTCGGCATGAAGCAGTTGCTGGACGATCCGTGGCAGGGCATCGAGGCGAAGTATCCGCTCAATTCCCGCTTCACCGGCCGCGTCACCAACATCACCGATTACGGTGCGTTCGTCGAACTGGAGCCGGGCATCGAAGGCCTGATCCACGTCTCGGAAATGTCGTGGACAAAAAAGAACATGCACCCCGGCAAGATCGTCTCGACCTCGCAGGAGGTCGAAGTGCAGGTTCTCGAAGTCGATTCGGTCAAGCGCCGCATTTCGCTCGGCCTCAAGCAGACCATGCGGAACCCCTGGGAAGTGTTCGTCGAGAAATTCCCGGTCGGCTCCACCGTCGAAGGCGAGGTCAAGAACAAGACCGAGTTCGGCCTGTTCCTTGGGCTCGAGGGCGACGTCGACGGCATGGTTCATCTGTCGGATCTCGACTGGAAGCTTCCGGGCGAGCAGGTGATCGACAACTTCAAGAAGGGCGACATGGTCAAGGCCGTGGTGCTCGATGTCGATGTCGAGAAGGAACGTATCTCGCTCGGCGTCAAGCAGCTCGAAGGCGATCCGTTCGCCGAGCCGGGCGACGTCAAGAAGGGCGCGGTCGTGACCTGCGAAGTGCTGGAGGTGAAGGAAAGCGGCATCGAGGTGAAGATCACCGGCACCGACTTTACCACCTTCATCAAGCGGTCTGAACTCGCCCGCGATCGCAACGATCAGCGCGCGGACCGTTTCGCGGTCGGCGAGAAGGTCGACGCGCGGGTGATCCAGTTCGACAAGAAGGCCCGCAAGGTGCAGGTCTCGATCAAGGCGCTGGAAGTGGCCGAAGAGAAAGAAGCCATCGCCCAGTATGGCTCCTCCGATTCGGGGGCGACCTTGGGCGACATTCTCGGTACCGCGCTCAAGAACCGCGACAAGTAGGCTTTCGCCTTCTCCTCCTTAAGGCTGGGCCCCGGTTTCGACCGGGGCCCTTTTTATTGCGGGGGTCGCGTAGCCTTGTTTTCTTCATATTGCGTTGGAATTGATGTAATCAGATAGCCGGCTGGTTACGCGGTGATTGCAAAACGCGCGGGACATTTCGGGAGAATTTCAATGTCGCTTGATTCGGACGTGATCGTCGATCGCCGCAGAATCCGCCGCAAGCTGACGTTCTGGCGCGTCGCGGCCGCGGTCGTCGCAATCGCCGCGGTCGTCGCCGTCGGCGTGATCGCGACGCCCGGCGGCCGAAGCTCGCTGACCACATCGGGCTCGATCGCGCGCATCAGCATCGAAGGCCTGATCCGCAGCGACCGCGAGCGCGTCGAGGCGCTGGAGCGGCTGGAGAAGTCGCATGCCGCGGCCGTCATCGTCCATATCAATTCGCCGGGCGGCACCACCGCCGGCGCCGAGCAGCTTTACGACGCGCTGGTGCGCCTGAAAGCCAAGAAACCGCTGGTCGTGGTCGTCGAAGGACTGGCCGCGTCGGGCGGCTACATCACGGCGATCGCCGCCGATCACATCATTGCGCAGCAGAGCTCGCTGGTCGGCTCGATCGGCGTGCTGTTCCAGTTTCCGAATTTCAGCGAGTTCCTGAAGACGGTGGGCGTCAAGGTCGAGGAAGTGAAGTCTTCGCCGCTGAAGGCGGCGCCCAACGGCTTTGAGCCGACCAGTCCGGAAGCGCGGGCGGCGCTGGATGCGCTGGTGAGGGATTCCTACGCCTGGTTTCGCGATCTTGTGAAGGAGCGGCGCGGCATGGACGACACGTTGCTCGAAAAGGTCGCCGACGGACGTGTCTTCACCGGCCGCCAGGCGGTCGATCTCAAGCTGGTCGATCAGCTCGGCGACGAGAAAACCGCGGTCGCATGGCTGGTCGCCGAGAAGAAGATCAAGGGCGACCTGCCGGTGCGCGATTTCAAGCTGACCCCGCGGTTCGGCGACCTGACCTTTTTGCGAACCGCGGCGTCCGTTACCCTCGATGCGCTCGGTTTGAGCGCGATTGCGCGCCAGGTCGAGCAGGCCGGCGTCGCGCAGGCGATCGACCGCCTGGGTCTCGATGGCATGCTGGCGCTGTGGCATCCCGCCGGTCCCAATTGAACCGCGCAGGGGCGCTTTTGCTGTCGAGTTCCCGCACAACGGTAACGGTCACAATCCCCGATCGGTCGGTTTGTCACGCGTTTTCGCGCCGCGCAAAATCGATTTAGCGTCTTGACAGTGCAAGGCATTTTCACGGAAATGGACATCCGCAAGGTTCCGGGCACCCTTCTCGATGATCAAATCCGAACTCGTTCAGCGCATCGCCGAGCACAACCCGCATCTCTATCAGCGGGATGTCGAGAACATCGTGAACGCAATTCTCGATGAGATCGTCGCCGCCCTGGCGCGCGGCGACCGGGTAGAATTACGCGGTTTCGGGGCCTTCTCGGTCAAGCATCGTCCGGCCCGGGCCGGACGCAATCCGCGCACGGGCGCGCATGTGCCGGTTGATCAGAAGAGCGTCCCGTTCTTCAAGACGGGCAAGGAAATGCGCGAGCGCCTGAATCGGGACAATGGCAGCGGGCCCGGCGCCGGCGCGTAGACGTTCGTATTGCGTCGCGCCAATAGCCGCGTTGCGGGCCATGTGCCCGGCGTTCTCCATCGACAGAAGAGATGGTCATGCGAAAGTACTTCACGGCGCTGGTCGTCATTCCCTTGGGGCTCATCTTCGTGGTGTTCGCGGTGGCCAACCGTCATCTGGTGACGGTGTCGTTCGATCCGTTCAATTCCGTTGATCCAGCCATTGCGGTCACGCTGCCGCTGTTCGTCATCATCATCGCGGTGGCGATGGCCGGCGTGATCGCGGGT
>NZ_JBAVNZ010000562.1:0-21023 GCF_049691595.1 Bradyrhizobium sp. | reverse complement strand
CCATCTGCATGCTGAATCTGCTCGGCAGTGTCGTGCGGGGAACCGGCAATATGGGTCTGCCGGCGGGCGTCATCGTTGGCAGCGTGGTTGCGCACGTTCTCATCTCGCCATTGCTGATTTTCGGGTGCGGACCGTTGCCGGCCCTTGGTCCTGCCGGTGCCGGCTGGGGCCTGATCATGCCATTCGGCGCCGGCAGCCTGGTGCTGCTCGCTTACCTGCGCTCGCGCCGATCGCTCGTCACTTTGGCGTTCCGTGGCGTGTCCCTGCGGTGGGGACTGTTCGCCGAAATCCTGAAGGTCGGCGTGCCCGGCCTGATCAATGTGATGATCACCAATCTCTCTGTCGTATTGCTGACCGGGATTGCTGGCCATCTGGGACGAGAGGTGGCGATCGGTTACGCGATGGGCGCCCGCCTCGAATACATCCTTCTACCGCTGGCGTTCGGTTTCGGCACGACGATCGTCGCCATGGTCGGCACCAATTGGGGCGCCAAACAGTATCGTCGGGCCCGCGAGATCGCCTGGACCGGCGCTGCGACCGTGGCAACGACCTGCGCAACGGTCGGATTGGTCGTCGCGCTGGTTCCCGCGCTCTGGATGGGGCTTTTCAGCGACGATCGGGAGGTCATTCGCCTCGGCGCATCGTACCTGCGGATCGTCGGGCCGGTCTACGGCCTCTACGGTCTTGGGATGGCGCTTTACTTCGCTACCCAGGGGTTCGGGAGCGTCATCTGGACAGTGACGGCGAACGCCGTCCGGCTTCTCGTCAGCGCAGCGTGCGCAACGGCGGCGATCTACTGGCTGGATCTCGGCGCAACCGGAGTCTTTGTCGCCATCGCCGGCGGCTTCGGCATCCACGCCGTGCTGGCTGCCATTGCGATGTACGCGGTGAAGGAGCCCGCAAAATAGCGGCGCGGACCGGGAGAACGCTGCGCCACCAAGCTATACCGCTTCGCCGCGCGCCATCGCCGCGGCGTCGCGGATCGCGGAAATATTGGCTTTGTACGCGTCCACCGTACCGCCCTTGAACACGGCGGAGCCGGCGACGAAGGCGTTGGCGCCGGCGGCGGCGAGTTGGCCGGAGATATCCGCGCCGACGCCGCCATCGACCTCGATGTCGATCGGCCGTCCCGCGGTCATCGCCCGGATATCGCTGACCTTGCCGAGCGACGAGCGGATGAAGGCCTGGCCGCCGAAGCCGGGGTTGACCGACATCACCAGCACCAGATCGATCAGGTCGAGCACATATTCGATCGCGCTTGCCGGCGTGGCGGGATTGAGCGAGACGCCGGCCTTCCTGCCGAGCGCACGGATCGCCTGCAGCGAGCGATGCAGATGCGGGCCGGCCTCGGCGTGGACCGTGATGTGATCACAGCCAGCCCTGGCGAATGCCTCGAGATAGGGATCGCAGGGCGAGATCATCAAATGCGCGTCGAAGATTTTCTTGGTGTGCGGGCGCATCGCCTTGATGACGTCGGGGCCGTAGGAAATGTTGGGAACGAAATGCCCGTCCATCACGTCGAGATGGATCCAGTCGGCGCCGGCGGCATCGACTGCGCGAATCTCTTCGCCGAGCCTTGAGAAATCCGACGCCAGGATCGACGGCGCGATCACGAGGGGACGTGGCGTGAATGGTTGCGACATCTGCGCTCTCCCGGGCACGTGCGGCGCGTGCGGAACGGTGTCGGGTAACATGCAGGCGGGCCGGGAGCAATGCGGGGAGGGCGGCTTGCCGTGGGCGGAAAATTCTGCCCGTGGCGGGCATCAATTGCCGGGATGCATGGCCTTGTCGGGTGCCAGAAGCCGCTGTTTTATTGGGTTTTCACCTTGGCACGGCGTTTGCTGAGGATCCGGCATGAGATGAAAGCCGCGCGACGCGGCGTTGTCGGAGCTCTGCCATGTTGCTTGCCTTTGGCGCCGCGTCGTCGGCCATCGATGCCCTTCTGGCGCTGACGTCATCGAAATCATCGTCCACGCCATCTACCGGCCTCAGCCAGGACGCGAGCAACCCGTTCGACTTCTCAGCCGGCGCGTCGACATCGTCGGCCCCGGCAAGCCCGGGCACAGGTTTTGGGGGCTGTGGCTGTTCGCCGATTTCGCCGGCGACCATGCGCGCGCTGCTCGCCGCCCAAGGCGAGACTTCGACGCAATCGACGACCTCCGCGTCGGCGAGCCCTTCGGATGCGCTGAAGGACCTGTTCTCGCAGATCGACGCCGATGGCAACGGCCAGATCACCAAACCGGAGTTCGAAAACGCGCTCGGCGCCGGCGGCACCAACCTGGCTCAGGCCGACGACGTGTTCGGCAAGCTGGACAAGGACGGCAACGGCTCGGTCAGTCTCGACGAATTGATGTCCGCGTTGAAGGGCAAGGGCGGGCATCACCACCATCACCATGTCGACAGCCTGGAAGGATCGGGCGATTCCAGCGGATCGAATTCTGATCCTCTTCTGCAGGCGCTGAACGGCGCGACCAGCACGTCGGTCGCCGACAGCGACGGCTCGACCACGACATCGCTGACCTACGCTGACGGCTCCAAGGTGACGATGACATCGCCCGCGGCGGCGACGGCGTCGGGCGCCGCGACATCGTCCTACAATTTCATCGAACAGTTGATCCAGCGCGAGGCGCGTGCGATTTCATCGTCCGCCACCGCGTCGCTTTCGATCAGCGCCTGAGCCGAAGCTGGCAAGCCGTCTGCGCGCCGCCGCTTAGCCGAAGCGATCCTGCCAGCTCGGCAGCGCGCCCGGGAACGGCAGCGCGGTTGCCGCATGGACGCCGCGCGCGATCGCGCGGGCGACGGTATTGGCCGCGACCATGCCGAGTTCGGTGAGGCCGAGCAGGGGATCGACCGGTTTCTCGCCGGTCGCCGCCGCGAACACCACGTCGCCATCGAGCGGCGCGTGCACCGGATAGATCGCGCGCGCCATGCCGGTCTGCGCGATCATCGCAAGCCGTTTGGCTTGCGCTTTTGTCAGCAGGGCATCGGTGACGACCACGACCAGCGTGGTGTTTTCCCCCGATGTCGCCGCCGGGCCGCCCTTCGCGCGCATCCTCAACATGTCCGGATTGAACGCGGGCGGCAATCCGCGTCCGCCATATTCGCCGTCGCGTTCGAACGGCGCCGCCCAGAACCACGGCCCGTCACCGATCGTTACGCTGCCGAGCGCATTGACCACCGCGAGCGCCGCGACAACAACGCCGCCCTCGGTTCGCGCCGATGCCGAGCCGAGGCCGCCTTTCAGGGTCGCCGTCGTCGCTCCCATTCCGGCGCCGACGCTGCCGAGGCGGAATTCGCTGCCGGCGCTGGCCGCGGCCGCGTAGCCGAGGTCGCGATACGGCGGAAATCGCCCCCATGTCTTGTTTCCGCCGTTCAGGAGATCGAAGCAGATGGCGCCGGGAACGATCGGAATCACGGCCGGTCCAATCCGGAAACCGCGGCCGTGCTCGGCGAGCCAGGCTTGCACGCCGCCCGCGGCATCCAGCCCCAGCGCCGAGCCGCCGGCGAGCGCGATGCCGTCAATCGTCTCCACTATGCTCTGGGGGTCGAGCAGGGCTTCCTCGCGGGTGCCGGGACCGCCGCCGCGCACATCGATCGAGGCCACCGCCGGGTGATCGAAGATCACCGCGGTAACGCCGGATGCGAGTGTCGCATCATCGGCGTGACCGACGCGGACGCCTGATATGTCGGTGAGGAGATTCTTCATCGCGGGCACCCCGTCAGCGGCAGATGACGACACCACCGTAGCGTGGTCAACCGGATCCAATGGCCTGTCAGCCCAACACGCAAAAACGCCCCGGCGAACCGGGGCGTTCGTAGTTCCGATGGAAGCCAGCGGCTTCAGGAACCCTTGGGATTGACCTCGATGTAGTTGCCCTTGGCGTCCCATTTGTAGACGACATAGTCGATCTGCTTGATATCGCCCTTGGCGTCGAACTCCATCTTGCCGATCACCGTGTCCCACGCGCCGCCTTTGATCGTTTCCATGACCTTCTTCGGATCGGTTGTGCCGGCTTTCGCCACCGCTTTCGACCAGACCTGCATTGCGGCGTAGGTGTAGAGCGTATAGCCCTCCGGATCGATGTTCTTTGCCTTGAAGCGCTCGACGATGGCCTTGGCGGTCGGCTTGTTGCGGGGATCGGGACCGAAGGTGAACAACGTGCCTTCGCCGGCCGGCCCGGTGATCGAGGCGAACTCCTTGTCGGCCAGCGCGTCGCCCGCCATCAAGGCGGTCTTCAGACCCTGGTCGCGCATCTGCCGCACGATCAGGCCTGCTTCCTGGTGGTAGCCGCCGACATAGACAAGATCGATCTTTTCGAGCTTCAGGCGCGATACGATGGCATTGAAATCCTTGTCGCCCTTGTTGTAGGACTCGAACATCTTTTCGGTGAAGCCGGCCTTGTTGAGCGACTTCTTGGTTTCGTCGGCGAGGCCCTTGCCGTAGGTGGTCTTGTCGTTGAGAATGGCGACGTTCTTGCCCTTGTAGTTCTTCGCGATGTATTGGGCGGCGATCAGGCCCTGCTGGTCGTCGCGGCCGCAAACGCGCGCCACGTTCCAGAGCTTGCGCTCCGTGAACAGCGGGTTGGTCGAGGCCGGCGTGATCTGCAGCACGTTGCCGTCGGCGTAGGCTTCCGACGCCGGGATCGACGACGAAGAACAATAATGGCCGGCAACGAACGGGATTTTCGCGCTGGCGAACTTTTCCGCCACCGAACGCGCCTGCTTCGGATCGCAGGCGTCGTCGCCGATCTCCAGCGCGAGTTTCTTGCCGAGCACGCCGCCGGCGGCGTTGAGATCGGCCACCGCCTGATCGGCGCCGTTCTTCATTTGCCGGCCGAATGCGGATTCGCCGCCCGTCATAGGGCCCGCCACGGCGATGGTGATGTCCTGTGCCAGCGCTGCCGTCGAAAGCGCAAACGACGCGCCCAGCGTCAGGCCGATGAGTTTCAGTGCTTTCATGAGATTTCCTCGGGGTGGTAGTCGCTGCGGGAAACACCCGGCGGGCCGGGCGCAAAATCGGAACCATTGTCGGCCAATTTCGCTGCGAAGTCATCGGCAATTTTCAGGCAAATCTGCGGCGCTTCGCAGCGTCTTGCCGCGATATTGTCGTCCCGGCGGAACGCCGGGACTCACAAGGGCCAGTGAAGGGGTGATCCTCGGGCCATCGTCATTCCGGGGCGCGCCTCTTGGCGCGAGCCCGGAATCCATAACCCCAGATATCGGTTGGCAGAGGATCATTAGAGGCAGCCGTGGTTATTGGATTCTCTGATGTGCAATTGCACATCATAGCTCGACGCTTGGCGCCGCCCCGGAATGGCGAGGATAGTTCACGATTGTGTTGTGTATTGATCAAATCCGTCCGCGTGACCGGGCTGGTTGATGAGGGACGTCTGACCCCCGCGCAAATTTGTGAAATCACGTGGTATGGGTCCTGGCGTTCGCCAGCACGACGCGGGGGAGGGTGCCGCGCGCAAACGCTATCCCCGCCGGCCGCCTTCCAGATAGGCGGCGCGGATTTCGGGGCGTTGCAGCAATTCGCTGCCGCTTCCTTCGAGCGTGATCAGGCCGTTGACCATGACGTAGCCGCGATGGGCCAGCCGCAGCGCATGGTTGGCGTTCTGCTCGACGATCAGCACGGTCAGGCCGTCCTGCCGGTTCAGGGTCCGGATGGCGTCGAAAATCTGGCGGGCGATCAAGGGCGCGAGGCCGAGCGAGGGCTCGTCCAGCATCAACAGGCGCGGGCGGCTCATCAGCGCGCGGCCGATCGCCAGCATCTGCTGCTCGCCGCCGGACAGGGTGCCGCCGCGCTGGGTCATGCGCTCCTTGAGGTGAGGAAATAGCGACAAAACCCGTTCGAGCCCGGCGGCGCGATCGGCCTCGCCCGAGCCGGTGGCGTCGGCCCCCATCTGAAGGTTTTCCGCCACGCTCATGCGCGGAAAAATCCGGCGGCCTTCGGGCGACTGCGCGATGCGCAGTCGCGCGATCTCGTGCGTTGGCATGCCGGTGATATCGCGGTCGTCGAACTCGATCCGGCCGGCGCGGGCGCGCGGCCTGCCGAAAATGGTCATCATCAGCGTCGACTTGCCGGCACCGTTGGCGCCGATCAACGCCACGATCTCGCCCGCATTGATCTCGAGATCGACGCCCTTCAGCGCCTCGATCTTGCCGTAGGCGGCGCGCAGGCCGCGGATCGAAAGCAGGGGAGCGGCAGCGCGCGCGATCACGTTCCGCTCTCCATCACCGCAATCGCTTCCTCCTCATCGGCGCCGAGATAGGCCGCGATCACCTTGGGATCGTCGCGCACCTGTTTGGGCGTGCCTTCCGCGATCTTGACGCCGTAATCCATGACGACGACCTGGTCGGAAATTTCCATCACCACCGACATGTCGTGTTCGATCAGGAGGATCGAGGTACCCAGTTCGGCGCGGATCGAGAGCAGGAGCTCGCTGAGTGCCGCGCTTTCCCGCGCGTTCAGTCCGGCGGCCGGCTCATCGAGACAGAGCAGCGCCGGCTCGGTGCACATCGCGCGCGCGATTTCGAGGCGGCGCTGATCGCCGTAGGGCAGATTGCCGGCGGCATCGTCGGCGCGGCCCAACAGCCCGATGCGATCCAGCCAGGTTCGCGCCAGATCGATCGCGCGCGTTTCGGCTTTGCGCCAGGACGGCGCGCCGATCAGCCCGAGGAACGTCAGGCCTGAGGCCAGCATCAGCGCGTTGTGCTGCGCCACCATCAGGTTTTCCAGCACGGTCATGCCGGGAAACAGCCGGATGTTCTGGAACGTGCGCGCGACTTTCGCCTGTTTGGAAATCCGGAAATCGTTCAGCCGTTCGAGCTGGATGTGGCGGCCGTCATCATGCGTCAATCGCATGCTGCCGCCGGTCGGCTTGTAGAAGCCGGTGATGCAGTTGAAGACGGTGGTCTTGCCGGCGCCGTTCGGGCCGATCAGCGCGGTGATCTTGCGCCGTTCGGCGCCGAAAGAGAGATCGTTCACGGCGACGATGCCGCCGAACCGCATCGACAGATGATCGAGGATCAGGATGTTGTCGCCGCTCATCCGTGCCCCTCCTTGACGAGGTCGGATGAGATGGCCTGGCTGCGCTCCAGGAACACGGTGGGGGCGCGGTGGCCGATCAGCCCGCGCGGCCGCCAGATCATCAACAGCACCATCGCCATGCCGAATACCAGCATGCGGTACTGGTCGAGGCCGCGGAACAGCTCGAAGCCGCCGATCATGGCGAGCGCGGCCAGCGCCACGCCGAGTTGCGAACCCATGCCGCCGAGCACGACGATGGCGAGCACCAGCGCCGATTCCTGGAAGGTGAAGGATTCCGGGCTGATGAAACCCTGCCGGGTCGCAAAGAACGCGCCGGCAAAGCCGCCGAACATCGCGCCGGTCGCGAACGCCGTCAGCTTGGTCGTGGTGGTGTTGATGCCGAGCGCGCGGCAGGCGACCTCGTCCTCGCGCAAGGCTTCCCAGGCGCGGCCGATCGGCAGGCGGCGCAGCCGGATCGTCACCCAGTTGGTGAGCAGCGCCAGCGCCAGAATCAGGTAGAACAGGAACACGATGCGATGGGTCGCCGAGAATTCGATGCCGAGCCGTGCCGCAAGCCCGTCATCGCCCGGCGACAGCGGAATGCCGAACAAGGTTGGCCGCGGAATGCCGGTGACGCCGTTCGGGCCGCCGGTCAGGCTCTGCCAGTTGATGATGACGAGGCGGATGATTTCGCCGAACGCCAGTGTGACGATCGCGAGATAGTCGCCGCGCAGCCGCAGCACGGGAAATCCGAGCAGCACGCCCCAGAGCGCCGCGAGAATGCCGGCAAGCGGCAAGCAGACCCAGAACGACAGTCCGAAATTGGTTGCCAGCAGCGCATAGGAATAGGCGCCGACGGCATAGAATGCGACGTAACCGAGGTCGAGCAGGCCGGCGAGGCCGACCACCACGTTCAACCCCCATCCCAGCATCACGTAAGTCAGCACCAGGATGGCCAGATCGAGAATGTAGCGCTGGTCGTAGAAGATCACCGGCACCAGCAAGGTGAAGACCAGCAGCGCCGGTGCGACGAGGCGCCCGGCGATCGAAAGCGCGCCTTGCACCGAAGGCGGAACGATGCGGACGGTGCCGACCGGTCCCCACCATTGCCGCAGCAGTTCGACGACGATGCTGCCGCCGAACACGGCCGCGACCATGGCGGCGAGATCGCCGAACCGGGTCCAGTAGATCAATTGGCCTGATGGTCCCGCATCGGTGCGGATACCGATCATGAAGGAAAACAGCAGCAGCGCGACCAGCGCGCTGATCAGGGCTTTCTTGAAGATAAAGGCTGCGCCGGAGGCGCCTCGGGCTTGCGGTGGTACGGCTGGGGCTGTGCTCACGCCGCGGCCGTCAGACTTTTTCAACTTCGGGCCGGCCGAGCAGGCCGGTCGGAAGGAAGATCAGCACGACGATCAGGATCGAGAACGCCGCGACGTCCTTGTACTCGACCGAGAAATATGCCGACCACAGCGTCTCGATCAGGCCGATCGCGAGCCCGCCCAGCATCGCGCCGGGCAGCGAACCGATGCCGCCGAGCACCGCCGCGGTGAACGCCTTGATGCCGGCGACGAAGCCCATGAAGAAATCGACCAGGCCGTAGTAAAGCAGGTACATCATGCCCGCGACCGCGGCGAGCGCCGCGCCGATCACGAAGGTCATTGAGATGGTGCGGTCGACGTCGACGCCGAGCAGTGCCGCCATGGTCTGGTCCTGCTCGCAGGCGCGCATGTCGCGGCCGAGCCGCGTGCGCGCCACCAGCCAGGTGAACAGCGCCAGCAGCACGACGGTGGTGATGACGACGACGATCTGCACGTTGGAAAGCTGCACCACGAAGCCGCCGCTACCCTCATGCAGCGTATAGCCTCCGGTGATGATCGGCGGCACCGGCTTGACCCGGGCGCCCTGCGCTACCTGCGAATAGTTGATGAGAACGAATGACATGCCGATGGCCGACAGCATCGGCGCGAGGCGGAAGGAATGCCGCAGCGGCCGGTAGGCGATGCGCTCCACCGTCCAGCCATAAAGCGCCGTGATCGCCATCGAGATCAGCAACACGATCAGCAGGATGACCGGGACCGAGGTAAGACCGAACGAGACCAGGATCAGGAACGAGATCAGCGCGATGAAGCCGCCGATCATGAAGATGTCGCCATGGGCGAAATTGATCATGCCGACGATGCCATAGACCATGGTGTAGCCGATGGCGATCAGGCCGTAGATCGAGCCGAGCACGAGGCCGTTGATCAGTTGCTGGGCGAAATAATCCATGTGCTGCCGTTTTTTAAAGGAAGCGATGCGGCAAGGCCCCCCGGCAGCCTTGTCCGACGCGTCGCGTCATTTTTTCTAACAGGTTGCAACCGGGTGCGGCAACAGCGCCGGCTCCCGGTTGAAGGGCTTGTACAACGCCAGTTTTTGCCGGCGGGCCGGCTTCGCGTGCCCCGCCTTCTTATTGGGCAAGGGGTCAAAGGCCGCGATTCCCGGCCATTAAGGTAAACAAAGGGTTTAAATTGCCGCCTGCGGTTGAAGGGAGTTACTTCGCCGAAGCCGCCTCCGTCCGGGAGCCTGCGGTGAAGCGGGAAGCGACATGGCAAACTGGCGGATCAGTTCCTTCAACGGCGCGCTGCTCGCGGCCTATTTCATCCCGACCTGGACCATCATCGCGTTCAAGATCATGATTTCGCCGATCCACGGCCTCTATGAGCGGCCGAGCATTTCGGTCGCGTTGTTCATCAGCGATCATCTGCAACTGGCGGGGATGGCGACCGTTCGCTTCGCCTGGCTGTTGGCGCTCGGCCGGATGACCGTGGTGGCGTTCTTCGCGATCTTTCTGGTTTTCATCGCCCGCTCCAAAATCCGCAACAGCGGCGGTTGCGATGAGGCGCTCGGCCTGGCGCTGGCCATCGGCAGCGTGATCGGCTTCGCCAGCATGGTGATGGCCTCGCAGGTCGGCGAGACCGCGGCGCTGCGGCTGCACGCGGCCGAGCTGTTGATGATGCTCGGCACCGCCATCGTGATGCTGGTCGAACGGCCGGCAAGGCCGCCGGCCGATCGCCACGCGACCGCCGGCGATCTATCGCTTCAGCAATCCTAGTTCCGCGACGATCGCAGACGCCTCCTTCACCGCATGGTTGGCGGCGGGTACGCCGCAATAGATCGCCTGCTGCAGCAGGATTTCCTTGATATCGTCGGGCGTGAAGCCGCCTTCGGCGAGCGCCGCGCGCACGTGCAGGCGGAATTCGTCCCATTGGCCGAGCGCGACCATGGTGCCGATCACAAGCACGCGCCGCGTGCGATGGTCGAAATGCGGCCGGGTCCAGATTTCGCCCCAGGCATGGCGCGTGATCAGATCCTGGAAATCGGCATTGAACGAATTCCGGTTGGCGATCGATTTGTCGACCCAGGCATCGCCGAGCACCTTGCGGCGCTGGCTCATGCCGTCGTCGCGGCGCTTCTGGTCGTCCATGAACATCCTCCCCGTCATTGCGAGGAGCGAAGCAACGAAGCAATCCATTCTTCTTTTTCGCGGAGAAATGGATTGCTTCGCTTGCGCTCGCAATGACGTTGTCAGCGTTGCATCAGGAAACCGACCACGGCGTCGGTGAAGGCGTGCGGCTGTTCGACATTGGAAATATGCGCGGCGTCGAGCAGTGTCATGCTGGCGCCGGGAATCCGGCTGCGGATGAATTCGGCGCCCGCAACCGGGGTCGCCATGTCGTGACGTCCGGCGATCACCAGCGTCGGGCTCCTGATTTTCGGCAGCAGCTCGCGCTGGTCGAGCGTGGCGAGCGCCTCGCAGCAGGCGAGATAGCCCTGCACTGGCGACGCCAGCAGCATCGCCTTCATGTTGGCGGTGACCTGCGGCTCGCGCTCCCTGAAATCCGCCGTCAGCCAGCCCGCGATCACGGTATCGGCGACCGCGGCCATGCCGCCTTGCTTCACCGCCTTGATGCGGTTCAGCCAGTTGGCCGGGTCCGGATAATGGCAGGCGGTATTGGCGAGGATGATCCTGCCGAAACGCTGCGGCGCGTTGGCGCCCAGCCATTGGCCGACCATGCCGCCCATCGACAGCCCGCACCAATGTACCTTCTCGATGTTGAGGTCGTCGAGGATCGCCAGCACGTCGCGGCCGAAGCGTTCCATCGAATAGGGGCCGGGCGGCACGCTGGATTTGCCGTGGCCGCGGCGGTCGTAGCGGATGACGCGAAACACCTGCGTCAGTGCCTGCATCTGCGGCTGCCACATCTGCAAGGTACAGCCGAGCGAGTTCGACAGCATCAGCGTTGGTCCGCCGTCGCGGCCCTCGACGGTCACGTTGAGCAGGCACCCGTCGGCGTCGATCATCGGCATTGAGTAGTCTCCGGTATCCTATTTGACTTCGATGGAAGCGAGCAGGCGGTCGATCAGGGCTTGCGAGGCGCCCTGATAGGCCATCGGCTCGAACAGTTTTGCAAGTTTGTCGGCGCCGAGCTGGGCGGTGATTTTCGAATCGACCAGCAGGACGTCGCGCAGATGCTTCCTGTCGGCAACTGCCTTCTTGCTGGCGGCCGCGATCAGATGATGCGCGTCGCTCTTGCCGATCTTTTCCGCCAGCGCCATCGTCACGGCTTCGGCCATGATCAGTCCGCCCGTGGCATCGAGGTTGACGCGCATGCGGGCGGCATCGACCTCGAGGCCCTCGGCGATGTCGACAATGGCGATGAGCGCGCCCGAGGTGACCAGTAACAGGCCCGGCAGGGTCGGCCATTCCGCATGCCAGGGCCCGGCGCTGCGCTCGTGATCCCCGACCTGGGCGGCGAAGATCGTCGCCGCGAGATTCGGCGCCATGGTGCTGGCGGCGAGCGCGCTGGCGGCGGCAACGGGATTGCGCTTGTGCGGCATGGTCGAGGAGCCGCCGCGGCCTTCGCCCGAGGGTTCGAACGCTTCGGCGACGTCGGTCTGCATCATCAGGGAGACGTCGCGGGCGATCTTGCCGCAGGTGCCCGCGATGATTGCCAATACCGAAGCCGCTTCGGCGATGCGGTCGCGGTGGGCGTGCCACGGCGCATCCGGCAGCGGCAGTTTCAGCTCGCGCGCCAGCCTTTCCGCGACCACCAATCCCTTGTCGCCGAGCGCGGCCAGCGTTCCTGCCGCGCCGCCGAATTGCAGCGCCAGCGTCTCGCCGCCCAACCGCGTCAGCCGCCTGCGCGAGCGGTGCAATGCCGCGGCATATCCGGCGAGCTTGAGCCCGAACGGCATCGGCACGGCATGTTGCAGCCAGGTTCGCGCCACCATGGCGGTGTCGCGATGCCGTCGCGCGAGAGCGGCAAAGCCGGTAACCGCGCGGTCGATGTCGGCGAGCAGCGCATCGATGGCCGCGCGCAAGGTCAGCATGACGGCGGTATCGACCGCGTCCTGGCTGGTTGCGCCCCAATGCACATAGCGCGCCGCGTCGGCGTCGGTTTTGGCGACGCTGGCCGTGAGCGCCCTGACCATGGGAATAGCGAGATTGCCGGACCGGGTCGCAGCCTCGGCCAGGGCCGCGAGGTCGAATGATTCGGCCCTGCAGGCGCTGGCGATCGGGCCGGTGGCGGCTTCCGGAATCAGCCCGGCGGCGGCCTCGGCGCGGGCCAACGCGGCCTCGAAATCCAGCATATTTTGCAGGTATGCGGCATCGTCGCAGATCGCGCGCATTGCGGCGCTCGACAGCATCGGTGCCAATAGCGGGGAGAGGGACGTGCTCATGGTTCGCGCGACCTAACCATCCCAGCCGGGCGCTGCCAATCCCACCCGCTTTGTTGCGCTGCGAATATGCATCGCTCGGCGGCTCCAGTGGCCTTCCTTTTGGCGCGCGCGTGCTTTACTTGGGAGGAGAACGGATCAGGCGAGCCGGGAGGACCCTCATGGCCATGACGATGAACGGCGAAGTCCAGCTTGCGGCGTCGCGCGAGGCCGTGTGGGGCAAGCTGAACGATCCGGAAGTGCTGAAAGCCTGCATTCCGGGCTGCGAGGAGCTTGAGAGAACCGGGGACAACGGTTTTCGCGCCGTCGCCAAGATGAAGGTCGGGCCGGTCTCCGCCCGCTTCAAGGGCAAGGTGATGCTGAGCGACCTGGACCCGCCCAACGGCTACAGGATCTCCGGCGAGGGCGAGGGCGGCGTGGCCGGTTTTGCCAAGGGCGGCGCGACGGTGGCGCTGGCCGAAAAGGACGGCGGGACGTTGCTCAGCTATGATGTCGAGGCGCAGATCGGCGGCAAGCTGGCCCAGCTCGGGCAACGCCTGATCAACGGTGCGGCCAAGAAACTGGCCGACGAGTTCTTTGCCAATTTCGCCAAGGCGGTGCAAGGCTGATCCCCCAAATAGCCCGGCGCCGCCCAAAAGTCCCGCCCAAGTCATATCAGGTCATATCTGGTCATGCCCCAGCCAAGGTTGCTCATTGCGGGGATGGCCCATATTATGGCTTTTGCAACGATTTTAATCGCCTGCGCTGCCGATCCGATGCAGCGCGGATCAAGAGAGTGCTGATGGCCAAGATTTCCCTGATCGTGAACGGCAATCCCGTAACCGCCAATGTCGACCCCCGTACCCTCCTGGTCCAGTTGCTGCGCGAAAACCTGCGGCTGACGGGCACCCATGTCGGCTGCGACACCTCGCAATGCGGCGCCTGCATCGTCCATCTCGACGGCAAGGCGGTGAAATCCTGCACCACGCTCGCGGTGATGGCCGACGGCCACGAGGTCAGGACCATCGAGGGGCTGGCGGCGGATGGCGCGCCGCTGCATCCGATGCAGGAAGCCTTCCGCGAGCATCACGGTCTGCAATGCGGCTTCTGCACGCCGGGCATGATCATGACCGCGGTCGATCTGGTCCACCGCAGGGGCCACGACCTTGCGGATCACGTCATTCGCGAAGAGCTCGAAGGCAATCTGTGCCGCTGCACCGGCTATCAGAACATCGTGGTATCGATTGCCGCCGGCGCCAAGGCGATGGCGAAGTCGGACCGCGCCTAAACCGTATTGATCGCGACCGCGATCGGGAAACTCCCGGGAATCTGCCATGTACGAATTCAAATATCATCGTCCGGCGACCGTGCGGCAGGCTGCCAACCTCCTGATGAAAAACCAGGACGCCAAGCTGATCGCCGGCGGCCATACGCTGGTGCCGGTCATGAAGCAGCGGCTCGCCAGCCCGCCGCATCTGGTCGATCTCTCCCATATCGAAGGGCTCGACACGATCGAAATGAAGGGCCGGTCGCTGGTGATCGGCGCGACCGCCAGGCATGCCGATGTCGCCACTTCGGCCATCGTCGGCGAGGCGATCCCGGCGCTGGCCGAACTCGCAGGCCAGATCGGCGACCCCGCGGTGCGCCACAAGGGCACCCTCGGCGGCTCGCTCGCCAATAACGATCCGACCGCCGATTATCCCGCCGCCTGCCTCGCGCTCGGCGCCACCATCATCACCAACAAGCGCCGCCTCAAGCCGGAAGAATTCTTCCAGGGGCTGTTCTCGACCTCGCTCGAAAGCGATGAGATCATCACGCGGGTAATGTTCCCGCTGCCGAAGAAGGCGGCCTACGTCAAATTCCGCAACCAGGCTTCGCGCTACGCGCTGGTCGGCGTGTTCGTCGCCAAGCGTCCGTCGGATGTCCGCGTCGCCATCACCGGCGCCGGCGCGGACGGCGTGTTCCGCGTCGCGTCATTCGAGGAGGCACTCAAGAAGCGGTTCTCGCACAAGGTGCTCGACGGGTTGATGGTGCCGGCGGAGGGGCTGAACAGCGACCTGCACGGCAGCGCTGAATATCGCGCACATCTGATCGCCGTACTGGCGCGCCGCGCCGTCGAAGCCGCCAACGCCAAGGCCTGACGTTGGCCATTTCTGATTCCTCGAGACCGGCTTTCCCATGAATGCATCGACGCTGCCCAAATCCGTCGATGCGATGCTCGAACTCCTGACCTCGCACGGCTATCTCGCCGAGCGGTCGCTGGCGACGGTGACCTACCTGTCGCTGCGGATGGGCCGGCCGCTGTTTCTGGAAGGCGAGGCCGGCGTCGGCAAGACCGAGATCGCAAAAGTGCTGTCGGCCGCGCTCGGGCGCAAGCTGATCCGGCTGCAGTGCTACGAGGGCCTCGACGTCGCTTCCGCGGTCTATGAGTGGAACAGCGCGGCGCAGATGATCGCGATCCGGCTCGCGGAAGCCGGCGGCGACACCGACCGCGAGCAGTTGGCGTCGGACATTTTTGCCGAGCGCTATCTGATCAAGCGGCCGCTGCTGCAGGCGCTGGAGCCCGATATCGCCGGTGCGCCGGTGCTTCTGATCGACGAACTCGATCGCGCCGATGAGGCGTTCGAGGCCTATCTTCTGGAAATCCTCTCCGACTTCCAGGTGACGATCCCCGAACTCGGCACCGTGAAGGCGCCGCAGCCGCCGATCGTGATCATCACCTCCAACCGCACCCGCGAAATCCACGACGCGCTGAAGCGCCGTTGCCTCTATCACTGGGTGGATTATCCTTCCGCCGAGCGCGAACTCGCGATCGTCAAGTCGCGCGTGCCCGGTATCTCGGCAAAGCTGTCGCAGCAGGTCGTGCGTTTCGTGCAGGCGCTGCGCGATCAGGATTTCTACAAGTCGCCGGGGGTCGCCGAGACCCTCGACTGGGCCACCGCGCTGACCGAGCTCGACGCCCGCTCGCTGACGCCGCAGGTGGTAGGCGATACCATTGGCGCGCTGCTGAAATACCAGGACGACATCGCGCGGGTGCAGGGCGATGCGCTGCAGAAGGTTTTGAAGGAAGCGACCAGCGAGAGTTAGTTTCGTTCGCTGCCAAAGTATTCGTCATTCCGGGATGCGCGCAGCGCAGGCCCGGAATCCATACTCCCGATCGTGGTTATGGATTCCGGGCTCGCGCCAAGTGGCGCGCCCCGGAATGACGAGATAATTAACCGGGTTGTCCGATGGCCATCAATCATCTCTCGCCCCAGACGGGCCAAATGGCCGACAATGTGGTTGGCTTTGCCCGCGCGCTGCGGGCCGCCGGCATTCCGGTCGGACCGGGCGCGGTCATCGATGCGCTGAACGCGCTGCAGGTGATCGAGATCGGCAACCGCGCCGACGTCTACGCCACGCTGGAGGCGATCTTCGTCAAGCGCCACGAGCACGCGCTGATCTTCGCGCAGGCCTTCGAGTTGTTCTTCCGCGCCGCCGAGGACTGGAAGCACATGCTGGATTCGGTGCCGCTGCCCGATCACGCCAGGAAGAAGCCGCCGCCGGCCTCGCGCCGCGTCCAGGAGGCGATGGCGCAGCCGACGATGCGCGAGGAGGTCCCGCAGGCACAGGAACAGGAGTTGCGGCTGGCGGTTTCCGACCAGGAAATCCTGCAGAAAAAAGACTTTGCGCAGATGAGCGCGGCCGAGATCGCGGAAGTCACCCGCGCCATCACCGAGATGCAACTGCCGCAGGCCGAACTGCGCACCCGCCGCTACCAGCCGGATGCGCGAGGTCTGCGGCTCGACATGCGCCGCACGATCCGGAGCAGCCTTCGCACCGGCGGCGAGATCGTCGATATCAGGAAACTCGGGCGGATCGTCAAGCCGGCGCCGATCGTGGCGCTGCTCGATATTTCCGGCTCGATGAGCGAATACACAAGGCTGTTTCTGCATTTCCTCCATGCGATCACCGATGCCCGCAAGCGGGTCTCGGTGTTCCTGTTCGGCACCAGGCTGACCAATGTGACGCGGGCCTTGCGGGCACGCGATCCCGACGAGGCGCTGGCGAGTTGCTCGAAGTCGGTCGAGGACTGGGCCGGCGGCACCAGGATCGCTATCTCCCTGCATACGTTCAACAAATTGTGGGCCCGCCGCGTGCTCGGGCAGGGCGCCATCGTGCTTCTGATCTCCGACGGGCTGGAGCGCGAGGCCGATGCCAGGCTCGCCTTCGAGATGGACCGGCTGCACCGGTCCTGCCGCCGCCTGATCTGGCTCAATCCGCTGTTGCGCTACGGCGGCTTCGAGGCCAAGGCGCAGGGCATCAAAATGATGCTGCCGCACGTTGACGAATTCCGTCCGGTGCATAATTTGAGTTCGATCGAGGGGCTGATCGCGGCGCTGTCGGCGCCGCATCATCGCAGCCTGATTCGATCCGCAGCTTGAGAGAGGGGCGTTGAATGCTCAATCGCGACGAAGACATTCTGCAGGCGGCGGAGAACTGGCAGAAGGCCGGTCACGGCGTGGCGCTGGCGACGGTGGTCGAAACCTGGGGCTCGGCGCCGCGGCCCGCCGGCTCGAGCCTTGTCATCAATGATGACGGCACGTTCCTGGGCTCGGTGTCCGGCGGCTGCGTCGAGGGCGCCGTCGTCACCGAAGCGCTCGAGGTGATCGCCAGCGGCAGGCCAAAAATGCTGGAATTCGGCGTCGCCGACGAGACCGCCTGGAATGTCGGCCTGTCCTGCGGTGGCACCATCCGCGTGTTCGTCGAGAAGGTCGGCCAGTCGTGAAACTCCAAACGCTGACGGAAGTGAATGCCGAACGCGCCGCGCGGCGTCCGGTGATCGTGGTCACCGATGTCGCCAATGGCGAGCAGCGACTGGTGAAGGCAAAGGAGATCGCGTCCGACCCGTTGCGCGCCGAGCTTGCAAGACAGTTGCGCATGGGCAAGAGCGGCATGATCGAGGCCGGCGGCAACAAGCTGTTTCTCAACGTCTACGCGCCGACCGCGCGGCTGGTCATCGTCGGCGCGGTCCATATCAGCCAGGCGCTGGCGCCGCTGGCGCGTTCGCTCGACTATGACGTGACCGTGGTCGATCCGCGCACGGCGTTCGCCAGTCCCGAGCGGTTTCCCGACGTGCCGCTGATCGCGGAATGGCCCGACGTCGCGCTGCCGCCGCTCAACATCGATCACTACACCGCGTTCGTCGCGCTCACGCATGATCCGAAGATCGACGATCCGGCGCTGCTGCACGCGTTCGCCCGCGACTGCTTCTATATCGGCGCGCTCGGCTCGCGAAAGACCCACGCCAGGCGCGCCGAGCGGCTGAAGGCGCAAGGCGCCTCCGACGCCGACATCGCCCGCATCCATGCGCCGATCGGGCTCGCCATCGGCGCGGTCTCGCCATCGGAGATCGCGGTGTCGATCATGGCCGAGATCACCGCCGAACTGCGGCTGCCGAAAGACAGCGCGAAAGAACAGGCGGCATGAAATTCGGTCCCGCCCGCCCGGCGGACGCGATTGGCGGCGTCACCGTCCATACGCTGCGGCAGGGCTCGCTGGTGCTGAAGAAGGGCACCACGATCGGCGCGGCCGAGGTCGAGGCGCTCAACAGGGCCGGCGTCAAGGAAATCGTGGTGGTGCGGCTCGAAGCGGGCGATGTCTCCGAAGACGTCGCGGCCGCCAGCATCGCACAGGCCGTCGCCGGCGACGGCGTCCATGTCGAGCGCGCCTTCACCGGCCGCGCCAATCTGTTTGCGGCGAGAGCCGGCGTGCTGGTGGTCGATCGCGCCGCGGTCGACCGCATCAACGGCGTCGACGAAGCCATCACCTTTGCAACACTTCCCGCCTTCAAGCCGGTGGTCGAAGGCGAGATGATCGCGACCGTCAAGCTCATTCCGTTCGGCGTCGAAGCGCGACTGCGCGATGCTGCCGTGGCGGTCGCAGGTCACGGCGCGCTGCGGATCGCGCCCTACATCGTCAGGCGCGTCGGCGTGGTATCGACCCTGCTGCCGGGGCTCGCGTCCAAGGTGGTCGAGAAAACATTGCGCGTGACGGCGGAACGGCTGGCGGCGGCCGGGGCCACCATCGTCGCCGAGCGACGGGTGCCGCATGACGAGTCGGCGCTGGCGGCATCGATCAGGGAGTTGCTCGGCCTCGGCGCCGAGCTCGTGATCGTGTTCGGGGCCTCGGCGATCGCCGACCGGCGCGACGTAATCCCGGCGGCGATCACCGGGATCGGCGGCGCCATCGAACATTTCGGCATGCCGGTGGATCCCGGCAATCTCCTGCTGATCGGCAGCGCCGGCGGGGTGCCGGTGCTGGGCGCGCCGGGCTGCGCGCGCTCGCCGGTCGAAAACGGTTTTGACTGGGTACTGATGCGGCTGCTTGCCGGCATCAAGGTCACGCGGGCCGACCTTACCGGCATGGGCGTAGGCGGGCTGTTGATGGAAATCGTAACGCGGCCGCAGCCGCGCAGCAGTCCCGACATCGAAGGTAACCGTAACGTCGCCGCGATCGTGCTCGCGGCCGGCCGCTCGACCCGGATGGGTGGCCCCAACAAGCTGCTCGCCGAGCTCGATGGCCAGAAACTGGTGCGGATTGTGACCGAGCAGGCGCTGGCTTCCAAAGCGTCGCAGGTCATCGTCGTCACCGGCCATCAGGCCGAGCTGGTCGAGCAGGCGCTGGCCGGCCTGAAGGTGAAATTCGTCCGCAATCCGGATTTCGTCGGCGGGCTCGCAAGTTCGGTGAAGGCCGGCATCGCGGCAGTACCCGACAATGCCGATGGCGCGGTGATCTGTCTCGGCGACATGCCGCTGATATCGGCGCAACTGATCGACCGGTTGATCGGCACTTTCGAACCGGACCGCGGCCATCTGATCGCGGTGCCCGTCAGCGAGGGGCGGCGCGGCAATCCCGTGCTGTGGTCGCGCCGTTTCTTTCCGGAATTGATGACGCTCGACGGCGATGTCGGCGCCCGTCATCTCATCGCCAGGCATGCCGAGGCGGTCGCCGAAGTCCCGGTCGAGGGCCCTGGTGCGTTTCTCGACATCGACACGCCGCAGGCGCTGGAAGCCGCGCGGCGGGGGTGACATGGTGCAGTCGGGTGGGCAAATCGGTCATGCGGACGGAATTGATCAATGCACAATCGTGAACCATCCCCGTCTTTCCGGGGCGGCGCGGAGCGCCGAGCCCGGAATCCATAACCACGCTGTCTCTGACGATCCTCTGCCAACTGACATTTGGGGTTATGGATTCTCTGATGTGCAATTGCACATCATAGCTCGCGCCAGGGCGCGCGCCCCGGAATGACGATGGCCCCGGGGATCGCTTTTCCTCGGCAGCAATCCGGATCATTCGATTTGGCGTGGCGGCGGGCCGACAAGCTCGGCGTTCGGGGCAGCCCGGCCGGCATCAAGCGATCGCGGCCGGGTCAGCACCTCCGGCTGCAGAATTTGCTCGAGTTGCTCCGGGGTCAGCAGCTTCCTTGCGAGCACCAGATCGTAGACGCTCTGATTGGTGGCCAGCGCCTGTTGGGCGATCTCGGTCGCATTGGCGTAGCCAATATAGGGATTGAGCGCGGTGACTATTCCGATCGATCGTTCGACGCCTCGACGCAGGTGCTCGCGATTGGCGGTAATGCCGGCGATGCATCGGGTGGCCAGCGTCAGGCAGCCGGTTCGAAGATGATTGACACTCTTGAACAGGCTGTGGGCGATGATCGGTTCAAAGGCGTTGAGTTGCAGTTGACCGGCCTCGGCCGCGAAACTCACCGTGACATCGTTTCCGATCACCTCGAAGGCGATCTGGTTGACCACCTCGGGTATCACCGGGTTGACCTTGCCCGGCATGATGCTGGAGCCGGCCTGCATCGCCGGCAGATTGATCTCGCCAAGTCCGACGCGGGGGCCCGACGACAGCAGGCGCAGATCGTTGCAGGTTTTCGACAGCTTGACCGCCACGCGTTTGAGAACGCCGGAGAGCTGCACGAAACTGCCGCAATCCTGGGTCGCCTCGATCAGGTTGGTCGCGGTCACGACCGGAATGCCGGTCGTCGTCCGCAAATGCCGGCAGACCAGACCGGCATAGTCCGGATGGGCATTGATGCCGGTGCCGATCGCGGTCGCGCCCATGTTGATCTCGCAAATCAGGAGCACCGCTTCCTTCAGCCGCTGCTCGTCCTCTCCCAGCATCACCGCATAGGTTGAAAATTCCTGCCCAAGCGTCATCGGGACGGCGTCCTGCAATTGCGTGCGGCCCATCTTGACGATGTCCCTGAACTCTTCGGACTTCGCCTCGAAGGCCTGACGCA
>NZ_JBAVNZ010000561.1:0-2885 GCF_049691595.1 Bradyrhizobium sp. | reverse complement strand
GACCTAACCAGTCGGCAAACAGATACAGTGCTTAAGGTTATTTCTCCGATCGCGAACATTGACAGGGTGCTAAAACTTATTGGTCGAGAGTGGAAGAAACCGTTCTCTCGAAAAAGATACGAGGAGCTTTTAAAGAACGGGCTTGGAGTTGATATTCTATCACCTTTGATAGTTGAAGGACTTCGCGAGATTGAATTAATACGAAGAATTATTCGAAGCGCCGGTTATGGTCCTGACCAAATCCGTATCGATCCTTCCGTCGTCCGTGGTCTCGAATATTACACTGGCCCGGTTTACGAAGTTGAGTTGACGCTCGAAACTAAAGACGAAAAGGGCCGCCCTGTCAGATTCGGCTCGGTCGGCGGCGGCGGGCGTTATGATGGTCTGGTGTCGCGGTTTCGCAGCGAGCCGGTGCCGGCAACGGGTTTCTCGATCGGAGTATCGCGGTTGCAGGCCGCACTCACGATGCTCAGCAAGCTCGACACCAAATCGGGGTTCGGCCCCGTCGTCGTCACCGTGTTCGACCGAGAACGTGTTGCCGATTATCAGAAGATGGTGGCTGCTTTGCGCAATGCCAACATCCGCGCTGAACTCTACCTCGGCAATCCCAAAAATATGGGCAATCAGCTCAAATATGCCGACAAGCGCAATTCGCCGTGTGTGATTATTCAGGGCAGCGATGAGAAAGGCGATCCCGCGGGGCCGCAGGTTCTCATAAAGAATCTCATTCTTGGCGCGCATCTTGCGACGCTTGAGAAGGATCGTGAGGAATATTTGCAGAAGCAGGCTTTGTTACAAATCAAAGTGGCGGAAGATTTGCTGGTCGAGGAAGTCCGCAAGCTTCTGAATTGGCATGACGTGAAGTGGAATTAGGCCTCATGGCGAGGAGGCGCCCCTGCGCCGTCTCGAACCATGAGGACAATGAGCGCATCCTTCGAGACGCGGCCAACGGGCCGCTCCTCAGGACGAGGACCGTGTTCGAGGCAAGAGTAACGTAACAAAAACGAGGGAGAGACAAATGCCTGAGATTACCGTGAGCATGGCCGCCGGCCGCACCGATGAGCAGAAGGCCGGCATGATGCGCGACATCACCCAGGCGCTGGTGAAAAACCTCGGCGTCGATGCCGATGCCGTCGTGATCCAGATCAACGAGGCGCCGCTGACGCACAAGATGAAGGGCGGCAAGACGTTCGTGGAACGCGCCGCCGCGGCGAAGAAGTAACGCGGCTTTCATCACCCGTCGTCCCCGCGCACGCGGGGACCCATAACCACCGATGTTCGTTATAGACGCCGGCAGCGGCCCCAGCTTTTGCGCAACATCAACGGTTGTGGTTATGGGTCCCGGCTCAAGGCCGGGACGACGGCGAGGGTGTTCGCACAACGGAATCGTCCATGGATGCACGCGACGCCATCAGCATCGGCATGCGCGCCGAGCGAATGCTCGTGGTGCCGATCGAGCGCACGGTCGGGCATTTCGTGCCCGGCATGCCGATGGTCTATGCGACCCCGATGATGATTCTGGAGATGGAGATGGCGTCGGGTGACGCCATCCGCGGCGCGCTCGCGCCGGGCTGGGTCACCGTCGGCACCGAGGTCGATATCCGCCATCTTGCAGCAGTGCTGGTCGGCGCCACGGTGCGGACCACGGCAGAGGTGATCGCGGTCGAGCGCCGCGTGATCCGGTTCGAGGTCGAGGCGTTCGAGGGCGCGCGCCGGATCGGCGCCGGCCGCCACGCCCGCGGCCTCGTCAATGTCGAGAATTTCAACAGGCGGCTGGGCGCAGGGTAGTCTCCACTTTCGTCATTGCGAGGAGCAACTTGTCCGCCGTAGCTCAAAGAGCGAAGGCGGAAGCGACGAAGCAATCCATACTTTCCTTGCATCGGCGAGATGGATTGCGTCGCTTCGCTCGCAATGACGGTGGAAGCAGAAACTACTTCGCCAATTCCTTCGACCGCCTGGTCGCCGCGGCAATGGCGCGGATCATCAGCGGCTGCAGGCCGTCCTTGCCCATCAGCACCTCGAGCGCCGCCGCGGTGGTGCCGCCGGGCGAGGTGACGTTCTGGCGCAATGTCGCGGAGGCAAGCTCCGAGCGATGCAGCAATTCGCCCGAACCCGCCACGGTTTCACGCGCGAGTTTCGTTGCAAGCTCCGCTGGCAACCCGGCCTCGATGCCGGCGCGCGCCAGCGCCTCGGCGAGCAGGAACACATAGGCCGGCCCGGAGCCGGAGACGGCGGTCACCGCGTCCATCAGGCCTTCGTCATCGACCCATTCCACCGCGCCGATGGCGCGCAGCAGCGCGTCGGCGGTCGCGCGCTGGGCGGCGCTGTCTTTTTTTTGCCGCCACCGCCACCGTGATGCCGCGGCCGATTGCCGCCGGCGTGTTTGGCATCGCGCGCACCACCATGCCGCCGCAGGCCGCCTCGAGCGCGGCGATGGTGGTGCCGGCCATGATCGAGACCACCAGCGTCGACGATCCCGTGATCGGCTTCAACGCCGCGCCGGCTTCGCGGAACGATTGCGGTTTGACCGCGACCACCAGCGTGTCGACCGCGCCGGCTTCCTTGGCCGCTTCACTGGCCGATGGATTGAGGCGCATGCCTTTCGCCACCAGCGCGGTGATCTCGGCCGAAGGATGCGGCTCGATCACCACGACGCGTCTGACATCGAGCCCCTGCGCCAGCCAGCCCGTCAGCATCGCGCCGCCCATTTTTCCCGCGCCGGCAAGCGCGACGGTGCCGGGGATGTCTTTCAAGGCGCTGCTGCTATTCGAAATCATCACACAAATCTATCCACGTCGTCCCCGCGAACGCGGGGGCCCATAACCACAGCCGGTTCTAGTGAAGCGAGGGACGGGCCACAAGCAGTTTGCTCAAGCCTCGACGTC
>NZ_JBAVNZ010000560.1:0-5219 GCF_049691595.1 Bradyrhizobium sp. | reverse complement strand
GCTCCTATCCGACTATGAGCGGGCGTGAGCCTCGCTTCAACGAGGGCAAAAATCTCAATGAAATGGCGCGCCAACCGGAATAAAACTGCGAACTCTTATATTGTTCGGATTGTGTTGTGAATTTGCCGGCGCCGCGTTCGCAATTTCCAATCCTCCGGGCCAGAGGTGGTGCGAGAACGCGGATTCGGGACATTAGTGGCCGCTGGGGTGTCGGTTCATTTCCTCCAAGAGCTCGCGCATTGCATCGAACTGCGTGCCGAAGCCCTTCCAATCTCCGGACTTCAATCGCTCCACCGCTTGATAGTAGCGATCGAGCGCCTCGCGTGCCTGACTTGCCGCCGGGCCTGCGAGGGGCTTTTCGCCTGTCGTGCTTGAGACTGCCGGCGCTGCACCGGGTTCTGTGAACAGCGCCGACAAGGCCTCGGCGAGCGTCTCCTTCATCACCACATGTTCACCATAGGCCGCGATCACACGTTTCAGCTCCGGTAGGTGTCCATGCTCCGCTCGCAAATAGAGCGGCGATACGTAAAGGATCGAGTTCTCGATCGGGATCACAAGCAGGTTCGCACCGCGTATCACCCGCGAGCCCATCTGATTCCACAGCGTGAGTTGTTGCGAGATCTCCGTATTCTGATTGATCCGAGCCTCGATCTGGAACGGCCCGTAGACCAGCTTCTCCTTGGGGAACTCGTAGACGATCAGTTTGCCGTAGTCGGGCGCGTCGCAGCGCGCGGCGAGCCACGCGATCATGTTGTCGCGGCGGCTCGGTACCATGGGAAGCATGAGAAAGAACTCGGCCTGCGGTTCGCCGGGTAGCCGCATGATGATATAATAAGGAGTCATCATTGAGGTGCCGTCGCCGCCCGGCTGACGCGGGAACTGCCAGAGATCCTCGCGGTTGTAGAAAACCTCGGCCGTCTCCATGTGGTAGGTTTGATACAGCCTCGCCTGAATCAGGAACAGGTCCTCCGGATAGCGAATGTGCTTCTGCAAGTCCGGAGGCATGGCCGAGAACGGCTTGAACAGGTTCGGAAAGATGCGCTGGTAGGTCGCCGCAATCGGGTCGCCGGGGTCGATCAGATAGAAGTCGACGGTCCCGTTATAAGCGTCGACGATAACCTTCACCGAATTGCGGATGTAGTTGAGATCGAGATCCGGCACAGGCTGCGCTGAGGGGAAATAGGAACTCGTCGTGTAGGCGTCCTGCATCCAGAACATCCGTCCACTACTGACAACCAGATAGGGATCATGATCGAGCCTGAGGAATGGAGCGATCGTGCGCACCCGTTCCTGGATGTTGCGCCGGATCATGATCCGGCTGTCGATCGTGATGTAGCTTGAGAGAAGCAGGTTCGGGTCGTTGAAGTAGTAAGCGAATAGCATTCTCGGTGCTATTGGCCCGATCGGAACACCGCCGATGCCGTCATAGGCCGCATATACGTTGTCTTTCCCCTTCGGATAATCGAACTCCGGTGTGCTCCCCCTGACGATGACGTAGCTATCGCTCTCTTCGCCGAAGTAGATGCGCGGCTCATCGATCTTGGGGCCGCCGTCTGCGACAGGAGGAATATCCCGCAAATAGAACAGCGGCAGTCCTTCAGTGCTCTTGCGGGTGACCGGGCTCATCACCGCGCCATTGCCGTGAGTAAACAGCACGTGGCGGTTGACCCAAGTCTGGGCGTTCGGGGGCAGCAAGGAAGGCCGCAATTCGCGAGCCGAGAGCATCACGCTTTGGTAGGAGCCGTCGAGCCAGTAGCGATCAACGTCGAGATCATGGAATTTGTAGTAGGTGCGGATCTCTTGCAACTGCGCGTAGGTATCCGACAAGGGCAACCAATCCCACAGCCTGATATTCTCGATTGTCGCTTTGTTGGCCTCGAGCGTCTTGAAGGTAAGCTTCTGTTCGGCAGCAAACGGCTTGGCTGCGATCCGATCGAGATTGTATGCTTGCCTGGTGAGCGCGATGTTGCGTTCGATGTAGGGCTTCTCGAGCTGCAACTCGCTTGGTTTGACGAACACCTGTCGGAACAGCACCGGAGCTACGCTGGATAGCACGAACGAGCCGATACCGACGAGCACGATCGCGATGGCAGGAAGCCGGTAGGTGCGCACCCGAAGGTTTGCCCATGCGGCGAACGCCGCGATGATCGAAAGCCCGATCATTAGCCACAGGCCCGGTAGCCCCACATGTATATCGGTGTAACTGGCGCCAACGACGACGCCATTGTCGCCATAGAGCAGCAGATAGCGGTCGAGACCATAGGACCAGGCCTTCACCATTAGGAGAAGGCCGAACAGCGCTGAGCCGTGAGCAATCGCCGTCGGCGACATGGATCGGTGGTGTGTGTCGTATTCGATGTCACCGCGCACCCAGTAGGTCGCTGCGGCGAAAACCGCGCTCAGAACGAGGGTGAGCAGCATCCAGTTCTTGATGAGGATATAGGCGGGCAGCGAGAAGAGATAGAAGCCGATGTCCTTGTTGTAGAGCGGATCGTCTACGCCATAGGGCACCTGATAGAGAAACTGCAGGAAGATGCCCCAGTTGCCGGTCTCTGCCGCGGCGACCGGCAGAGCGAGCAAGCCTGCACCGCCCGTGATGACCCGGGGCAACGGCAGTCGATCGCGCATGAGCGCCAACAGGTCGGGCGGCGGCGTATTGCCCGTCGGGTTCCACGCGGAAGTGGCGGCCACTTGGGTTGACTGCCGCCGGCCAAAACGCAGCGCGAGCAATCCGTTCAGCCAAAGTATGACGGCGGTTGCCGTCAAGACAGCGAAAAACACCGCGGCTTTGGCGACGATGCTGGTTAAAAAAACCTGCAGATAACCAATCGAGGAAAACCACAGCCAATTGACGAGGAAGTCGGTCGCGAGCCCCAGCAGGATCAGGCAAATCCCGACGGCGAAGGCCGCGACGATGAGCCTGACCACGGCGTTTTGCCTTGGTGCCTTCCGTCCGGGTCCGGTGATCCCGATCGTCATAGATCAACGATAGCAGAAACCAGCGACGCTTACCGCTTGATTCGCGGTCGGATTGTCGCGTCAGGCGCGTATTCTTAAGCCAATGTATGAACGATCACCGGCCCGGCGACCGCCGTAACCGGCCCGATCATCAGAGGCGCGAGGTTCTGTTCGATCCACGCGAGCCCGCGCCTGTTCGACTCCTCCGCTCCCTCATGGTTGTTGAAGATGCTGATCGCCGTCACCGTGTCGTCCGGCGCATAGACCACATAATAGGCCATGAAACCTTCGACATCACTGATGATCGGAATGGCACCCTCCTTGATCCTGCGTGCCAGCTCTTCGGCCATGCCAGTCTTTGCTTTGCCCTGACGAATGGCGGCGTACACAGGCTCCTCCCTTACCGGCGGGCTGCCCGCGGTCGCGACTGCCGCGACCATGCATCACGCTCAGAATAGGCAGGGCGCGAGCAGCAGAGATTTCCCCGCATGCTAGATCCTACGCCATTCCCCACAACGACACCATCGAACTGGCCCGGCCGAAGAGATTCGAACTGCCCCCCGCTCCGATCGGCAGAGGGGAGTTCAAATCCTGTTTGGTCACAGCGTGATCGTCTCATAGCGACGGCGTTCGAAGGCTTTCGCCACGGCTTCAGTCCTTGTGCGCGCGCTTAATTTTCGGCCAGCGAATTCGCTTGCAAGTTCACTTCGCACCTCAAGATGGTAGCCTGATTTAGGCACTAAGGAGTCATAACCCGCAGATGGAAGCGATATTTTGCGGCTATAAAGATACCCAAATTACTACGGGTGAGGTATTTATACGCAAACCACCAGCAGCGAGAGGAAACTTCGACATGAACCGGCGAGTTTGAGTCATGTTGGCAACGGGCGGTCGCGCCGTCACCGTGTTCGGCGGAACCGGCTTTCTCGGCCGCCGCATCGTTCGCCGTCTGCGCGATCGCGGCTTTCCCGTTCGGATTGCGTCTAGGCATCCGGATCGGCGACATGGACATTTCGGCCCTGATGATCCGCAACTTCAATCCGTAGCGGCCGATATTCACGACGAGCAATCAGTCGCGGATGCGCTTGCTGGCGTTTACGGTGTTGTAAATGCGGTCAGTCTTTACGTCGAGCACGGACGGGAGACCTTTCATTCCGTGCATGTCGAGGCTGCCCAACGGGTAGCAGCGCAAGCGCACCGGGCGGGAGCCGAGCGGCTCGTTCACGTTTCAGGAATTGGCGCCGATGCCACCTCACGATCGCGGTACATCCGAAAGCGCGGCGAAGGCGAACTGACGGTCCGGGCCGCTTTCCCCGATGCAATTTTCATCCGACCGGCGGTGATGTTCGGACCGGACGACACGTTTCTCACGACCATACTTAGGTTGCTCCGCCGGCTTCCGATCTATCCGATGTTCGGCCGCGGCCTGACCAGATTGCAGCCGGCTTATGTGGAGGATGTTGCCGAGGCGATCGGCCGCGTCATGCAGCGAGGCGAGACGCCTTCAATGATCTTCGAGCTCGGCGGTCCCTGCGTCTACTCCTACGAGGAGTTTCTAAGAGCCGTTGCGCACCAGGCCGGCCTTGCGCCCGTGCTGATTCCAATCCCGTTTGCCGTTTGGTACGCGCTCGCATGGGCCTCCGAAATCCTCCCGAATCCACCTCTCACCCGTAATCAAGTGGAGTTGATGCGGGTCGACACCGTGTCGGCGCCGGAATTGCCTGGATTTGCCGAACTCGAAATTTCGCCGCGCTCGGTCGAGGTCATGCTCCAGGAGATGCTGTCGAGTTGCGTTTGAAACTCAGTCCAGCCGCTTCGGATGAAGGGCGCGCTCTGCATCTGCTCATGCGAGTGAAGTCGGCGAGGCAGGTTTCGAACTGACATCACACGGCGCCGTGTATATAGTGCACCAGCTGATCGATGACGAATGTCTGATCGCTGATGATATCCTTCACCAGATCCCCGATGGAAATGATTCCCACGACTTTTCCCTGTTCGATAACGGGCACGGCTTTTTCGGTCATAATGGCCATGCAGTCTTCCACGGATTGATCAGGTCGCGCAAAAACCACGTTCGTTTCCATGATGTCGCGGACGAGAGTCTTGGGTGATACGCGGCCTTTCAACACCACGTTCCGGGCATAGTGGCGTTCCGCAATGATGCCGACGAGCTTGTCGCCCTCCATCACGGTCAAAGAACCAACGTTCTTGTCCGCCATCTTCTTGATGGAATCATAAACAGTCTCGTCCGGGCGGACCGA
>NZ_JBAVNZ010000559.1:0-12722 GCF_049691595.1 Bradyrhizobium sp. | reverse complement strand
GGTCGATCATCGTTTTCGCATCCGCGACGGCGGCGTCCCGATCGGACCATGCAAAGCCGATTTCGAGCGTCGGGAAGGCAATGCCATCGATGACGACAGGCTGTTGATCGGCGCGTTGAATGCTGGCGTGCCATAGCCCTTTGCCCGCCTCGAATGACCTGATTTCGAAATCGCCATAAATCATGGGCGTGAATCCCGGTAATTTCCTTCGGCGAACAAAACACGGGCCAGCCAGGGCCGATGTGAACGGGCTCACATATTTCCGTATTTTCTCGGGTTGCAGCATCACCCCGTCGGCGGCGAAGCGGCGGAAGTCGACGGTGTGGCCGCCACAGGCGCCTGAGATCGCCGGCTCCGCCGCGGCGGCGAAGGAAAATTGATGCCAAGGCCTTGGATAACTCCGTTTGCGCAGGCGATACAAGCAAGGCACAAATATCCGCGGGAGATTCGAAATGACGCCGCTGCTGATGGCCGCGCTTGGACTGCTGATGGTCGCGACCGCGTTCCTGTCGGGCCTGTTCGGCATGGCCGGCGGGCTGATCCTGATCGGCGTGCTGCTGACCATCCTGCCGCTGCCGTCGGCGATGGTGCTGCATGCGATCACGCAGATGGCGTCCAACGGCTGGCGCGCGTTTTTGTGGCGCGCCCACATCCGCTGGCGGCCGGTCTCGATCTATCTGATCGGCTGCGCGCTTGCGCTCGGCGCGTGGTCGATCACGCGCTATGTGCCGGACAAGCCGGTCGCGCTGCTGCTGCTCGGGGTGACGCCGTTCATGGCGCGGCTGATGCCGAAGGGCCTGAAGCCCAATCCCGACAGCATCTGGCAAGGCAGCTGTTACGGTTTCATCTGCATGGGGCTGATGCTGATGACCGGCGTTTCCGGCCCGCTGATGGATACCTTCTTCCTCGGCGGCAATTTCGGCCGCCGTGAGGTGGTCGCGACCAAGGCCGCCTGCCAGGTCGCCAGCCATTTCGTGAAACTGATCTATTTCGGCGGCATCATCGACCAGGCCGCGACGCTCGACCCGGTGCTCGCCGCGGTGGCAATCGCGGCCTCGATGCTCGGCACGACGCTGGCGCGGCGCATTCTGGAGGCGATGAGCGACCTGCAGTTCCGCACCTGGGCGGGACGGCTGATCACCACCGTCGCCGGCTACTACATCATCTATGGCAGCTGGCTGTTGTTGTCTCGCGGCCATGCGCTGGCGTTTTGACCGGAGGCGTGCCGATGACCGAGACGATGAATGCGCTGGTGCTCGATCTCGTCGAATGGATCGCGCGGGAGCCCAGGCCCTATTCCGAGGTGATCGAGACCTGGCGAACCTCATGCCCGCGGTTGACGATCTGGGAAGACGCGGTCGATGGCGGCTATGTCGCGCGCCGGCCGGTTGCCGGAGTTGGCGTGAGCGTGGCGATCACCGAAGCCGGCAAGGAACTCTTGCGCGCGCACGGCCGGTTGGTCTGACAACGGCAGCACCAGGCTGGCGCGACACCTCGGCGCCGCCGATCACATTCGCGAAGGCGGCGCGCTCCCGTCATTGACTTGTCGGGGCGTTCTGCCAACATTCATGCATCCGCATCCATCTTGCGATGCACGCTTTCCATCACAGCAGGATCGTCCCCATGATCGACCTCCATTACTGGACCACGCCGAACGGCCACAAGATCACGATGTTCCTCGAGGAGACCGGGCTGGCCTACAAGATTTTCCCGGTCAACATCGGCAAGGGCGACCAGTTCAAGCCGGAGTTTCTGGCGATCGCGCCCAACAACCGCATTCCCGCGATGGTCGATCATGCGCCGAAGGGCGGGGGCAAGCCGATCTCGATCTTCGAATCCGGCGCGATGCTATTGTATCTCGCCGAGAAGACCGGAAAATTCCTGCCCGCCGACCTCTACGGCCGCTATGACGCGATCCAGTGGACGTTCTGGCAGATGGGCGGGCTCGGGCCGATGGCCGGGCAGAACCATCACTTCTCGAACTACGCCCAGGAAAAGATCAAATACGCCATCGACCGCTATGTGAACGAGACCAACCGGCTCTACGGCGTGCTCAACAAGCGGCTTTCCGATCGCGAGTTCATCGCCGGCGATTATTCGATCGCGGACATGGCGAGCTATCCCTGGATCGTGCCCTACAAGAACCAGAGCCAGAGCATCGACGATTTCCCGCATCTGAAGCGCTGGCTCGAAACCATCCGCGCCCGCCCCGCGACCGAGCGCGCCTACGCCATGGCCAAGGAGGTCAATCCGAATTTCGGCCAGCCGGCGATCCGCACCGAGGAGGAGCGCAAGCTGCTGTTCGGGCAGACCGCGGCGGTGGTGAGGTAGCGCTCAGGCCTTCGGAAAGCCCACCGTCTGCGACAGCAGCACCTGGTGGTCATGTTCAAGTCCGAGCGCGTTGGCGATCGCGTCGCGATCGATCCAGGCGCGGATCACGGTCGCAAGCCCATTGCCGGCAGCGAACAGATAGACGTTCTGCACGATCGCGCCGGCGGCCGCCGAGGCGAAACTCTCGCGGCTTGCGACCGGCACCAATTTCATGCGGCCGTGATCGGCGACGAACACGAGGTCGAGCGCGGCCTCGTCGACGAAGTCCTGATAGCCGGTGACGCGCCGTATGTCGCTGCTGGCAACCAGCCGCAGCGCATTCGCGGCGGCGTCATAAAGATAGGCGCCCGCGGGCAGCGCGACATAGACGTCGATCTCCTGCGCGTTCATCGCCGAGGGCGCGGTGCGGCCGCCGTCGGCGCGGTTGACGCCGTAGGCCACCCAGAGCAGGTTGGACAGCATCGGCAACGGCAGCTCCCTGGCCGAGAACTCGCGGGCCGAATGGCGTTTCGCCATCGCCTCCATCAGCGGCATGCCGCCGGTCTTGTCGGGGGCGGGCAGCGCAATCGTCGGCGTAGCATCGCCCTGCGCCGGCTTCGGGCGCAAACGCCCCATCGCGCCGAGCGCCAGCTTGGTCAGGGTACTCATCGCCGGTTTCCGTTCTTGAACTGCAACGACAGCGTCACGCGCGTCGGTGGAACCAGCTTCAGGATGTGCCGTAAGCAGCGGGCGCATGTTGTTCCAGATCAAGAAGTAATCACCGGCTGAGGCGTTACTGGAATCACTGACCGCGGCGGGTTAGGCCGCCTCGCTCGCGCAGCATCGCCAGCACCGCGTTGAGGTCGGGCAGCACCGCGGCGCATCGCGCCCGCGATTCCTCGGTCGGCGGCGCGATGTCGGGCACCATGAGGGTGATCGCGCCAGCGGCGTGGGCGGCGGCGACGCCGTGATTGGAATCCTCGACGGCGACGCAGACCTTTGGCGCGACGCCAAGCCTTGATGCCGCCAGGAGATGCAGCTCTGGGCTGGGCTTGCCGCGAACGACATCGTCGCGGGTCAGGATGGTCTCGAATCGGGCCCGGATCCCGGCGAGCGTCAGATGCTGATCGGCGGTCTGCCGCGACGACGAGGTCACGATCGCGGTCGGACAATCGGCGGCGCGCAGCGCGTCCAGGAGTTCGACGGCCCCGCGCTTGAGCGGCAACCCCGCCTTGAGAAATTCATCCCGCCTCGCGACGAACGCCCGGGTGATCGCGGCGAGCGGAAAATCCTCGCCATAGCGATCGAGCAGCAGGCGCTCGCAATCCGGCCCGGGCAGGCCGACCATCGCGTGGCCGAGCGCCACCACGCCATCGGTATAGCCGCGCGATCCCAGCGCCGCGATCAGGCTCTCGAAGTAAACCTTTTCGGTGTCAAGCAGCGTGCCGTCCATGTCGAGCAGGACCGCGCGCACATTCCATGTTGCCGTCACGATGCCGCCGCGCGCGCCGCCTGTTGCGCCATCTTGCGCAGGCAAGTCGGGCACAGGCACTCGCCACCATCGGCCGGCATCGGTAGCCGGAAGGTTTCCTCGGCGCACCAGCACGGCCCGGAAGGGTTGCAGGCGAATACCGTGGCGCAGCGCGCACAGGCGAGGCGGCGGGTCGGCGCATTCTGCAAGCGATTTGTCATGGATCGGGCCGCATCCTGACGCTGAATTGATCCTGGAATTAATCTCGGGTTCATGCCGAACGGCGTATTCGCCTGCAATATACGCTCGGGAACACGACAAGGGAAAGCCGATCGCCCGCGATTCGCAAGCCGCGCTGGTGGCGCTCCATCGCTTCGGATTCGGCGCCCGTGGCGGCGCGTCGGGCGATTTCGTCAACGCGGTCTCCGATCCGCGCGACGTGCTGCGCCCCGGTCTGAACAAAAGGGGCGGGGAGAGGGAGCTACCCCATCGTGATCTGGTCGATCTCCGAAATATCCTCCGCGCTCATCGTCCACCCGATCGCTTTCACGTTCTGCTCGACCTGCTCGACGCGGGTGGCGCCGGCGATCACGCTCGATACCTGCGGGCGCGAGGCGAGCCAGGAGAAGGCCAGCTCCAGCATGGTGTGGCCGCGCGCCTTGGCGAACACCTGAAGCTTTTCGACGATGTCCTCGTTGCGCGGCGTGACGTAGCGGTCGCGCAGCGCCGGCATCTTGGCGAAGCGTGTATCGTCAGGCGCCGCCGCGCCGCGCCGGTATTTGCCGGTCAACAGGCCGCTGGCCAGCGGAAAGAACGGCAGCAGGCCGAGATTGTATTCCCGCGCCGCCGGCAGCAGCTCCTTCTCGATGTCGCGCACCACCAGGCTGTATTCGTCCTGGCAGGAGACGAAGCGATTGACGTTCATTGCGCGCGCGACGTATTCGGCCTCGGCGATGCGCCACGCCGGAAAATTCGAATGGCCGATGTAGCGGACCTTGCCCTGCCGCACCAGATCGTCGAGCGCGCGCAAGGTTTCCTCGATCGGCGTCATGGCATCGTAGTCGTGCTGCTGGTAGAGATCGATGTAGTCGGTCTTCAGCCGCGTCAGGCTGGCCTCGACCGCGGCCATGATGTAGCGGCGCGAGGCGCCCTGCCTGGTGCCGTCGGTCGCCATCGGCTTGGAATATTTCGTCGCCAGCACGATCTCCTTGCGCCGGTCGCCGAGCACGGCGCCGAGCACGGTCTCGGAGCCGCCCATCCCCGCATAGATGTCGGCGGTGTCGAACAGCGTGATGCCAAGGTCGATCGCCTTGTGGATCACCTTGCGCGAGGTTTCCAGATCGGTGCGCTGGCCGAAATTGTTGCAGCCGAGGCCGACGGCGGAAACGCGCAGGCCGGAGCCGCCGAGATTGCGAATTTGCATGGATCGATCCTGGAACGGGCGAAAGGCGGGGTTGCATTGTGGCCCGCACGCGCTCTGGCCGCAAGGCGCAGTGCTACCGTGACGTTGGACCCGGAACGTGCGTGCGTCGGGCCGAGCCTGGACGCCGGAACTGCACGCCATGCTTGACGAACCGCATCAAGCGAAAAAAGCGCGGCCCCGGTCAGACGCGGCGACTGACGGGGGCCGCTTGGGGCGCGTGATCCGAGACGGGGGGCCTGATCATACGCCCGCGTAACCTAACCGGGCTTTGTTACGCCCCGGTGACAGGCGGATGTACTCACCTTTTGCCCTCCGCCCGCCGGATCGGAAACTTCCGGCCACAAAGCCTGGTCGCAGCGCTCCTGTCACGCGTTGGATGGCGCGTCACTTCGCGGGCGACAGAATCCATGGCGTGGGCTCGCGGTTTTCGCCGCGCGTGCCGGTGACGATCAGGAGCGAGGCTGTGAGCAGGATCGCCAGCGTCAGGGCTGTGGTTACAAGGCCGACAGGGGTCTTCATCATGGTCCGATCGCGATGCGGATCATCGCGCGTTGCCGCGTCAGGAAAAGCTGGGGTTACGCCGGGATCGGCGTCGCCATGGTGAGCTTGATCGAAAGCACGGTCAGCGTGATGACCAGGCACAGCGACAGCGAGGCGGCGATCGCGCTGGTCAATCGGGACGACACAACAGGCGCAAGGCGGCTCTCAAAGCCTGCCGTGCCGGACGACTCCATCATGGTCTGCATCCTTCAAGGCGCGGGCGAATCACCCGCGACGCAGAAGCAAACTCACAATCCTCGCGGGCAACATTGCGGCGGCGCACGCCCGAAAAGTGGCGAAACCACGGCGAAGGTTAGCGCCTTGCCGCTGTTCCCGGTTCCTGACCGTTCCCCCCGCAGTTCAAGCTCCGGCGACGACGCTGGCCGGATCCTCGATTTGGGCCCCGGATTGCCAGTCCATCGGGACGAAGCCAGGGGTCTGTTCGACCCGCCGCAGCCAGGCCCGGATCGCCGGAAAACTCGAAAGTTCGTAGTCGCAGCGGTCGGCGACGTGGGTGTAGCCGTACAGCGCGATGTCGGCGACCGTGAGCTGGCCCGCCGCAAAATAGCGGTGGGTCTTGAGGTGGTTTTCCATCACCTGCAGCGCGCCGTAACCGCGCTCCATCCAGTCTTCCAGCGCATGGGTCTGCAGGTCGCGGCCGCCCTTGACCAGCGCCAGCCAGAAATAGGCGGCGCCGATGTTCGGCTCCAGCGCATGCTGCTCGAAGAACATCCACTGCAGCGCTTCGGCGCGCTCCACCCGCGATTCCGGCGCCAGCGGCGTGCCGCCGGCGACATACCAGAGGATGGCGTTGGATTCGGCGAGGTAACGCCCCTCCGCGACTTCAAGCAGCGGCACCTGTCCGCTGGGATTCTTTGCCAGAAACTCCGGCGTGCGGCTTTCGCCGTGCAGGATGTCGACCTCGATTGCCTGATACGGCACGTTGAGCAATGCCAGCGCAAGGCGGACCTTGTAGCTGTTGCCGGAGCGCTGCATCGAATAGAGCTTGTGCATTTTTGAGGATTTCATTCGATCGATGGGAAGCAAGCCACGCGGCTGGCGCGATCGCATGGTCGCGTTGCGCCGCCGCTAAACAATGATGTCGATAAGGATGGGTCGCAAGGCCGGCGACATGGAAAAGGTCGAAAACTTCTACCGCACTGCACGCCGAATAGTTCCATCAAATCAACACGTCCGAACACATCCGATCACGCTTGCGCGATTCCGGGTTCGCCGATGGCGAGGCTTGCGCGGTCGAGAATCGCGCGCCGCAAAATGACCACGTAAAAGGCCAGCAGCACCAGCAATCCCGGCGGTATGCCGGTCGCGCCGGCGATGCCGCGCGACACCAGCGGCACGGTCCACGCCGCCGCCAGCAGGCTGATCTCGAAATCGCGGAAGCCACAGCACAATCCATGCCGCGCAAAAAAAGCGATGGCGACGGCGAGCACGACCAGATCGTAGTCGAGCACGTAAGGCGTCGCGAGCAGGCTGCCGGCCGCCAGCGCGGCGGCCTTCAGTTCGAACGCGGCATCGCCGTGCCACAGCCAGGCCATGCTTGCGGCAAGCGTCACGAGCAGCGCACCCTGTATGGCATAGGCGATGGGCACGCTGGCGCCCCACATCCGCACCGCCGAAAAGATCGACTGGATCTTTTCCCAGCCGGTGCCGCCCTGCTCGAGCACCACGGTTTGCGTGAAATTCATGGAGTCGATGAAGGCGTGCCAGACCTCGCTGCCGAGGGTTGCGAAGCTCACGGCGACAAGCGCGATCATGGTCGCGACCGCCGCGCCGATGCTGTTCCAGCGACCGCCGGCGAGCAGGGCCACCGGAATCAGGACGCCGAATTGCGGCTTGTAGGCGAGCAGGCCGATCAGCACGCCTGCAAGCCACGGCCTGCGGTCGAGCCAATGCAGCGCGCCGCCGAGCAGTGCCGCGGTGAGGAAGCCATTTTGGCCGTGGCCGATATTGATGAACACTGCTGGAAAGGCGGCCGCGATCAACAGCGTTTCCGGACCGGGCAGGATGGCGCGGATCGCCGTCAGATAGGCCGCAAAGCTTGCGATCAGCCAGATCGACAGGCCCCACCCATAGGGAACGGCGGCGACCAGAACCGCGACCGCGAAGAAGAACGGCGGATAATGCCAGCCATAGAACGGCACCTCGCGGCCGCCAAATACCGCTTTCTCGGCCGCATGCTGGCGCGCGGGCGCATAGGCGTCCGAAGGCCGGTCCTGCCAGGTGAGCCGGCCTGCGGCATAGACATTGGAAAAATCGGTTCCGATCGGCTTGCCATTACGGTCGATCGGGCCGTCGGAAACCGCGATCCATCCGGCCATCGCCAGCACGCAAAGGGCGAGCAGGATCAGGCTGTAGCCGCGCGCACGCGCCGGTGTCAGCCATTCGCCGGATCGCAGGCCCTGCCAGAAATGAGTCATTTCGCCGCGGAAATTTTCCGAATCTTGCGCCGACCGTAGCGGCGGCGCTTTAACGTTTTCTGAAGTTTTGGCTTTTCGGGCCAAGCTTCTTGCGATGCCGCGTGATGGGCCTTAGGGTGCGTCGATCCCGCCATCAGGAGTTGTGAACTTCCGTGTTCACGACGTTTGCCAGGAGATGATGATGCCCTTCCTGTCCGCTGCGCTCGACCGTGTGAAGCCGTCCGCGACGATCGCGGTCACGGACAAGGCACGCGCGCTGAAAGCGGCGGGCCGCGACGTCATCGGCCTTGGCGCCGGCGAGCCGGATTTCGACACCCCCGCCAACATCAAGCTGGCGGCGATCCATGCCATCGAGGCCGGCAAGACCAAATACACCGCGGTGGACGGCATCCCCGAGCTGAAGGCGGCGATCATCGCCAAGTTTCAGCGCGAGAACGGTCTCACCTACAAGCCGAACCAGGTCATCGTCAGCACCGGCGGCAAGCAGGTGCTCTACAACGCGCTGATGGCGACCATCAATCCCGGCGACGAGGTCATCATTCCCGCGCCCTATTGGGTCAGCTATCCGGAAATGGTGGCGCTGGCCGGCGGCGAGCCGGTGCCGGTGGTGTGCCCGGCGGCGCAGGGCTTCAAGCTGCAGCCCGACGCGCTGGAAAAGGCGATCACGCCGAAGACCAAATGGATCATCCTGTGCTCGCCGTCGAACCCGACCGGCGCCGCCTATACGCGCCGCGAGTTGAAGGCGATCACCGACGTGCTGGTGAAGCATCCGCATGTCTGGGTCATGACCGACGATATGTATGAGCACCTGGTCTATGACGACTTCGTGTTCACGACGCCGGCGCAGGTCGAGCCGAAGCTGTACGATCGCACGCTGACGGTGAACGGCGTCTCGAAGGCCTATTGCATGACCGGCTGGCGCATCGGCTATGCCGGCGGCCCCGCCGAGCTGATCAGGGCGATGGCGACGATCCAGTCGCAGTCGACCTCGAACCCGTCGTCGATCTCGCAATGGGCGTCGGTGGAGGCGCTCAACGGTCCGCAGGATTTCATCCCGGCGAACAACAAGGTGTTCAAGGAGCGGCGCGATCTCGCGGTATCGATGCTGAACCAGGCCAGGGGGATCGAATGCCCGCGGCCGGAGGGCGCGTTCTATGTCTATCCGTCCTGCGCCGGCACCATCGGCAAGACCGCGCCGTCCGGCAAGGTGATCGGCAATGACGAGGACTTCGTCACGGAACTGCTGGAGAACGAGGGCGTCGCGGTGGTGCAGGGCTCGGCGTTCGGGCTTGGGCCGGCGTTCCGGATTTCCTACGCGACCAAAACCTCCGATCTCGAGGACGCCTGCAAGCGCATCCAGCGCTTTTGCGGCAATCTGAGATAGTCTGACTGCGCTTGCGGATATCGAATGCTTGAGGCCCGCGTGAGCGGGCCTTTCTTTTTGCCAACCGGCAAATCTGGCAACGCCGCCGATGTTGTGCCATAGAGAAGCGCGCTACCTTGGGTCGGCGCTCTCTCAACTTGCTGTTTGCATCGCACCTAATTCAGCCGGAGTCCTGTTCATGCGCCGTTTGTTCGTTCTCGCCGCTGTGGCCGCTGCCATGACCGCAACCGTCGCCGGCTCGTACGCGCAGCAGCCGATGCAGCGCGTTCAGGTCGGCGTGCTGGAATGCCGGGGTGGCGCCAGCATCGGCTTCATCGTCGGCTCGGTGACCAATCTGGGTTGCGTGCTGCGCACCGATGGCATGCCGGACGACCGCTATGTAGCGACCATCCGCAAGGTCGGTCTCGATCTCGGCATCACCCAAGAATCGGCGCTGGCCTGGGGCGTGTTCGCGCCGGTGGCGCGGCTCGGGCCCGGCGACCTCGCCGGCAATTACGCCGGCGCGCAGGGCAGCGCGACGCTCGGCATCGGCGTCGGCGGCAATGTGCTGGTCGGCGGCTCGGCGAATTCGATCGCGCTGCAGCCGCTCAGCGTGCAGGGCCAGGTCGGCATCAGCATCGCCGCCGGGCTGGAAAGCCTGGAACTGCGGCCGGGGCGGTAAAAGTCTATCCAGCTGCTGAAAGGCGAGCGCCGGTCTACCGACAACGCTGCGCCGCAACGGGTGACCAGAAGGCGTGCAACCTGTAGTATAGCCTCCGTCAACCCGCTTAGGAGGGCTTCATGGCGGAGGGCTGGTACGTGTTTGATGGAGCGAGGCCGCTTGGCCCGCTCGGTTTGAATGAGTTGAAGGGTCTCCTGGAGGCACAAAATTCGTCGGCCACCCTCGTTTGGCGGGAGGGGCTGAATGAATGGGTCAAGCCGGCTGACCTGCCGGAGTTCGCCCCTGCGAGGCCACCGCCCATCCCGGTGCTTTCCGAAAATGAACGCGGCCAAAATACCGCCGACGTCATAGCCGCAACGCCAAGTCGTTTTGGCAACTTCATCGCGATGAATTGGCGCGGAGAATTCTCGCTCGGAACGACGTATTGGCTTTTTGGCGTTCTGGGGAATCTGTTTGCGGGCGCTCTGGCAATCGCAGTCGTTGCAGGTTTCCGATCCGCTGGCGGTTTTCAGCCAAAAGCAATTTTTGCCGCCATTCTCCTTGTATGGGTGGGGATTGGCGCGCTCGCCATCTGGCAATCGGTCGGTATCTGGCGATCGGCAAATCGCCATATCAAGGCGAGAGTCCTTCTTGGGAAAAAATCTCCCTGGGCGGGACTGGCCAAGGTCGCGGTTTTTATCGGCGCTCTGCGTCTCGTCGCGACGTTCCTCACCTCAGGATGGCCCCAGCTATTGGAAACAGGCCGGATGTCGTTTCTCGATGACCCTGATATTCCAGCCTATTCAATTCGAGTTATGCGCAATGGCACAGAAGCCGAAATCGCGGGAGGCTTCAAATATGGACTGACGGACGATTTCCTGAGACTACTGAGCGCGTCACGGCAGATCAGGGTAGTCCACCTTGACAGCCTGGGCGGGCGAATAGGCGAGGCCTTGAGGCTCAATAGGGTCATTAGCAGCAGGAGCCTCGATACCTACGTATCATCGAGGTGTATGTCGGCTTGTACGATCGCCTTCGCAGGCGGCGGACGTAGAATACTTCGAAACGGTGCAGTTCTCGGGTTTCACGCGCCGTCATTTCCCGGATGGACCGAAGCAGAGCTTGCTGAAGCGTCGAAAGACCAGAAGGACATTTTTGCGGTTGCCGGGTTCGACAGGAAATTTGTCGATCAGGCTCTTTCAACACCCAATACCGAGCTTTGGAAGCCTGCATCGAGTGTTCTGCTCCAGGCTAATGTCATCACGGCGATTTCAGATGGCAGCGATTTTGCCATGTCGGGAATAGGGACGTCGCTGACCAAGAGCGATCTTGGAACGAAGCTTTCAAAAACGATTCCGCTCCTGGAGCCGCTAAGGGCGAGATTTCCAAACGAGTATGATTCCGTGGTGCAAGTCTATTACGACAGCTTTAAGAGCGGCAAAACCGAAGCGGAGTCTTTTGCGGCAGGGCGCGAAGAACAGCTTGTTATCCTGAAGAAACTCAGACCTCTCGCGGATGACGCCGTTCTCTCGGATATTAGCGCCGTTTATGCAGACCAATACGATGCGCTCGGGTCCAAGAGCCCAGCCCAGTGCTACCAATTTGCGTCGGGCATAGGGAACACGGTTATGCCGTCCGATATCCCCCTGGCACTCAGAACCAGGGAGAATGACATCAACAGGAGAGTGGTGGAGACTGCCAAAGCTCGCGCGGCTGTCAGTGCCGCGGCTTCAGACGCCATTTTGAAGAAGGTCAGAGCGGCAATGGCGAGCAAGGGCGTCAAGAATGAACAATTCGATCTGCTTTCGGGCGCAAGTATTTCTTCCGGGAAGTACAGCGATTATTGCAAGGTTGCCACGATGTTTTTCAGGGAAATCAGCAAGCTTCCTCACGCTGAAGCCGGGATGATCATGCGCGATATGTTCGCTGACCGATAGCCCGGCGGAACTCCGAGCCGTCGGATTCCCGCCCTAAGTCGCACCGCCGCGACGTTTTTCTGGCTTGCCAAATCCTCGCGACGGGCGGAGCATCCGATCCGCCGACCCAATCAAGGGCCGAGCTCCAGACAAGGAGGCGGCAATGGGACAAGACGTCAGAAGTCCCCGAGGTCCACGGTGCATAGCGCTGGTGGGCCCTTTTCAGAGCGGTAAAACCACACTCCTGGAAGCGATCCTGGCCCGAACGGGGGCCATCAGAAATGCCGGCAGCGTCGATGCCGGAACTTCCGTCGGCGATGCCAGCCCCGAAGCGCGCCACCACAAGATGGGCGTGGGCCTCTCCGCAGCCACCACCACCTTCATGGGCGATAGTTACACCTTTATCGATTGTCCCGGCTCGATCGAGTTCGCGCATGACATGCGCGCCGCGTTGCCTGCGGTCGACGCCGCGGTCGTGGTCTGCGAGGCGGACGAGAAGAAGCTGCCGCAACTGCAGATCATCCTGCGCGAGCTCGAGGAGCTCGGCATTCCCCGTTTTCTGTTTCTGAACAAGATCGACCGCGCCAACAAGCGCATCCG
>NZ_JBAVNZ010000558.1:0-3088 GCF_049691595.1 Bradyrhizobium sp. | reverse complement strand
GTCGAGCGTCAGCGGACACGACTCCATCGCGATGCCGGCAAATCCTGCGGCTCCTAAAATCCTGTGCACGCGTTCCTCGGAAGCGAACGCGAACGGCCCGGGGTCTTCGGGCCCGGGCTGTGGCAGTTTCGGCACGTGCTTGTAGACCGCCTGCAGCGGCGTCATCATCCACGGATTTTCGCGCGGCTCGCGCCAGCAGGCGAATGCCAGCCGCCCCGACGGCCGCAGCGCCTTGCGGATGTTGGCAAAGGAGACCGCGGGCTCGGCGAAGAACATCACGCCGAAGCGGGAGACCATAAGGTCGAAACTTGCTGAAGCGAACGGATAGGCGGTGGCATCGGCGAGCACGAAATCGACCGGCAGCCCTTTTGGTGCGAGTTGTCGGGCGCGGGAAAGCATCGGCACTGAGATATCGATGCCGAACGCAAAGCCCGCAGGCGCGACCCGTTGCGCCATCGCTATGGTCGTGGCGCCGCAGCCGCAGCCGATATCGAGGACCCGTTCGCCAGGTCTGGCCGCGGCACGATCAATCAGGACCGCGGAGACCGGCGCCAGCAGGACGTCCTGCGTCTGCTGCCGGTCGGTCCAGCGCTGCCCGGCCGGACCGTTCCAGAAGGCAATCTGATCGGCGTTGCGATCGTGGCCCGAGGGCGCATCCATGTCGGGCTCCTTATGCCTTAATGCCTTATGCCGCCGGCGCGATCAGCGCATCCGTCAAGCGTCAATTCGGGTTGCCGCTGGTCGTGGTCTTCTTCGCCGCCGGACTCTTTGCCGCCGCCTTGGGTGGACTTTCGCTGCGCACGGCGCCCCAGGGATCAGAAGCGGCCTTTTCGGGAATGCTATTGAGCGAACGCTGATAGGCTTTTTCGGCGTCGCGCTCCGACGCCTTCTCCTGGGGCGATTTGTCCTTCGCGGGTTCCCCGTATCCGGGAACCGCGCCTTGGGCATGCGCCGGCCCGCCAAGTAACGCGATCATCGCTGCGGCACAGAGAACTTTCATGCGTCTACTCCCGACTTGCGCCAGTCCGCTTTCGTCTGCAGGCTCGTCGAACCGAAGCGCATGAGCAGCGAAACCAGCTTCAACGCTCAGTCCGCCTTCGTCGCTACGCGACTTCGGCGCGACAGCCTTCGTGTCTCGCGAGCTTCGGCTTGCCGAGCCGAAGCGCGTGAGCGAAGGCTGGTAGGCGGCGAGAGATTCGAACTCCCGACCCTCTCGGTGTAAACGAGATGCTCTAACCAGCTGAGCTAGCCGCCCTTGAGGCTTCTGTTTAGCGCTGCCCTGCCCTCTGGCGCAAGCCGGGATACGCCCACAAAAAAAGCGGCGTCCCGATTGGAACGCCGCTTCCGTCATATTTGGCTCAGCTCAGTGCGCCGTCAGGCCACCGGAGGCTTCATCCGACGCTTCGGGATTCACCGGTACCTTGGTGTCCTCTTCCCAGACGATCGGCACCGGCGGACGCACCAGCGCCCTGGCGATGACATCATCGAGACGCGCGACCGGGACGATCTCCATGCCGCCCTTGATCGCATCGGAAATCTCGGTGAGATCCTTGGCGTTGTCCTCGGGGATGATCACCATCTTGATGCCGCCGCGCGCGGCCGCCAGCAGCTTCTCCTTCAGACCGCCGATCGGCAGCACCCTGCCGCGCAGCGTGATCTCGCCGGTCATGGCGACATCGTGCCGGACCGGGATGCCGGTCATGACCGAGATGATCGCCGTGGCCATGGCGACGCCAGCCGACGGTCCGTCCTTCGGGGTTGCCCCCTCCGGAACGTGAACGTGGATGTCGCGCCGGTCGAACAACGGTGGCTCGATGCCATAGACGATCGCGCGCGACCGGACATAGGACGCCGCAGCCGAGATCGACTCCTTCATCACGTCGCGCAGATTGCCGGTGACCGTCATCTTGCCCTTGCCGGGCATCATGACGCCTTCGATGGTCAGCAGTTCGCCGCCGACATCGGTCCAGGCCAGGCCCGTCACGATCCCGACCTGGTCGTCGCTCTCGATCTCGCCGAAGCGGTACTTCGGCACGCCCAGGAACTCCTCGAGAGTCTTCTCGGTGACCTTGACCGACTTCTTCTTGGAGATCATCAGCTCCTTCACCGCCTTGCGGGCGAGTGTCGACAGCTCACGCTCCAGATTACGCACGCCCGCTTCGCGGGTATAGCGGCGGATCATCAGCAGCAAGGCATCGTCGTCGATCGACCATTCCTTGGAATCGAGGCCATGCTTGGAGATGGCATTCGGGATCAGATGCTTGCGCGCGATCTCGACCTTCTCGTTTTCGGTATAGCCGGCGATCCGGATGATCTCCATACGGTCCATCAGCGGTCCGGGAATATTGAGCGTATTCGCGGTCGTGATGAACATCACGCTGGACAGATCGTAATCGACCTCGAGGTAGTGGTCGTTGAAGGTCGAGTTCTGCTCGGGATCCAAAACCTCCAGCAGCGCCGACGACGGATCGCCGCGGAAATCGGCGCCCATCTTGTCGATCTCGTCCAGCAGGAACAGCGGATTCGAGGTCTTCGCCTTGCGCATCGACTGGATGACCTTGCCGGGCATCGAGCCGATATAGGTGCGGCGGTGACCGCGGATCTCGGCTTCGTCGCGGACGCCGCCGAGCGACACGCGCACGAATTCGCGACCGGTCGCTTTCGCGATCGACTTGCCGAGCGATGTCTTGCCGACGCCTGGGGGGCCGACCAGACACAGGATCGGTCCGGTCAACTTGTTGGCGCGCGACTGCACCGCGAGATACTCGACGATGCGGTCCTTGACCTTCTCCAATCCGTAGTGATCGTTGTCCAGCACAGCTTGCGCGGCCTCAAGGTCCTTCTTGACCTTGGACTTCTTGTTCCAGGGGATCGACAGCAGCCAGTCGAGGTAGTTGCGCACGACGGTCGCTTCCGCAGACATCGGCGACATCTGGCGCAGCTTCTTCAGCTCATGCTGCGCCTTGTCGCGGGCTTCCTTGGAGAGCTTGGTCTTGGCGATCTTCTCCTCCAGATCGGCGAGTTCGTCGCGACCTTCGTCGTCGCCGAGCTCCTTCTGGATCGCCTTCATCTGCTCGTTCAGGTAATA
>NZ_JBAVNZ010000557.1:0-21552 GCF_049691595.1 Bradyrhizobium sp. | reverse complement strand
GACTTCCGCAGCGAGGATTCGCTTCACCAGCGGCCGGATCACCATGAACAGCACCACCAGGCCGAGCAGCATCATCACGCCGAGCTCGATGACATACATGACGTCATCCTTGGTGAATTGCAGCATGCCGAGCAGGCCGGTTGGCTCGGCGACGGGCGGGACCGCCGGGGCTTCGGCGAACCGGAGGTTGACGACCTCGACCTGATCGCCGCGCTTCTGGTCGAAGCCGATCGCCGAGCGCACCAGCGCGGCGATCCGGTCGAGCTGTTCCTTGCCGCGGTCCTGGTAGACCATCTCGCCTTTTTCGTTTTTCGAATAGCTGCCGTCGACCAGCACCGCGACCGAGATCCGGTTGACCCGGCCGGCCTCGGTGACCTCGGTCTTGGTGGTGCGGGAAATCTCGTAGTTGTTGGTCTCTTCGCTCTTCTTGCTCTGGTCGCGCGCCTGGGCCGCGCCGTCCTTGTTCTGGTTGCCCGGCAGTTCGTTGTTGACGGTGACCTGGCCGTTGCTTTCGGCGGTCGCCGACGATTCTTCCCGGGTCTGGCTTGAGCGCAGCACCCGGCCTTCGGGATCGAATTTGTCCGAGGTCTGGGTGATCTTGTTGTAGTCGAAATCGGCGGAGAGCTGGACGCGGGCGCGGCCTTGGCCAACCACCGAGGAGACGATCGCTTCGACCTGGTTGCGCATCTGTTTCTCGAACGCGGCGCGGCGCTCGTCGCCGACCGCGCTCTCGGCACCGCTCGCGGCGCCGTCCGCCAGCAACTGGCCGGCCTCGTCGACGATCGACACCCGCTGCGGCTTCAGCCCGTTGACCGCGGAGGCGACGACGTGGCGGATGGCGCGGATCTGCTGGGGTTCCAGGGTGCCGCGCACCCGCACCACGATCGAGGCCGAAGGTTCGGGCGTTTCGCGTGAAAACAACGGCCGTTCGGGCAGCACCAGATGGACGCGCGCCGCCTGGATACGGTCGATCGCGCGGATGGTGCGGGCGAGTTCGCCTTCCAGCGCGCGCAGGTGGTTGATGTTCTGGACGAAACTCGTGGTGCCCAGCGCGTCGGATTTGTCGAAAATCTCGTAGCCGACGCCACCACCCTTGGGCAGGCCGCCTTCGGCAAGCTTCATGCGCAGCCGCGTAACCTTGTCCTTGGGCACCATGATCACGGCGCCTTCGTTACGCAGCTCGAAGGGTATCGCCTGGCGCTCGAGGTCCTTGATGATGCCGGAGGAGTCCTCGGCGCTGAGGTCGGTAAACAGGGTGGTCATCTGCGGGGTGGTGACGCGCATGATGACAAAGGCGAAGAAGCTGATCAGCGCGGCCGTCACCGCGATCATCGCCATCAGCCGCGAAGCGCCGAGACCTCTCAGGAAAGCAACGAGACCTTGCACCAACTGCCCCCAGGGATTCGGCCGCGAGGACCGAGTGGGCAATTATTGCCTAGGGGATGGTTTCCATCTGGTTAACGAAGGTTAAGGACGTGTCGAAAGACATGAAAAAATCGGCTTCGTGGAACGAAGCCGGTTTTTCAAGATGCCGTCGGTTCGGGAGGGGCTTACTGGCGATATTGCTGGATGCGGGTGGTGCGCAGCCCGGCCAGGCCATGCTGATCGATGGAAAACTGCCAGGACAGAAATTCGTCGACCGTCAGGGTATAACGGCTGCAGGCCTCCTCAAGTGAGAGCAGGCCGCCCCGCACCGCAGCAACGACCTCGGCCTTGCGGCGGATGACCCACCGTTTGGTTCCGGGTGCGGGCAAATCCGCGATGGTTAACGGACTGCCGTCCGGCCCGATGACGTATTTTACCCTTGGGCGATGGGGTTCTGTCATGGCGTACTCACAAACTCTCAACCACTGAACTCACCGCAGCAACCTACGCCGCACGGCTTAAAAATTGCCTAAGCCCAAGCCTCCAACGTGAATCTCCCTGAAAATGTCTGCGCGCGCCCGTCCGGCGCCGGGTTCTGGAGCCAGCCGGATTGATATTTACGGGCTGCGATGGGGCGCGATGGTCCGGAGCGGCCTAGTTAACGATGCGCTGGATCTGGTTGACCGTGTAGGTTTGGCCGTTGATCGAAAGCAGGGGCGGCGTCTGGGTGAGATCGACTGAATCGACTGCGCCCTGGATCTGGGTGGCCACCGCCACCGGACTGCCCGAACTGTCGGCCGCGGTCGCGGTCAGCTTGTACTGGCCATCCGGCAACTGCGTGCCGTCGCTGCCTCGGCCATCCCAGGTGAATGGCTGGTTGCTGCCGGCGCTGACGGCGTAGTTGCCGGTGAACACGGTCTGTCCGGTGCTGCTGGTGATCGAGATGTTGACTGTGGAGTTGGTCGGGACGTTCAGGTTCCATGTTGCCGATGAGTTGGTCAGGGCGGCGGTATCGCCCTTGACGACCGCCGTCTTGCCGACGAAGCCCAGCGCCTGCGTCGATTGCGCGGTCTGTTGCAGCGAGACCAGCGTGGTCAGTTGATCGTTGCTCTTCAGCTGCTGCTCCACCGATGCGAACTGCACCAGCTGCTGGGTGAACTGGTTGGTGTCCAGCGGATCGAGCGGATTCTGGTTCTGCAGCTGCGTCGTCAGCAATGTCAGAAACGTCTGGAAGTTTCCTGCCAGCGTTGCGCCGGTAGTCCCGGCCAGGGCAGAACCTGACGAAGATGTGGTCGGCAGGGGTGTTGTCCCCGAAACCACCGGACTGGATACGCCTGATGCTGCTGTCATGTTCGTCTCCTCAAACCCTGATGTCCACGCCGCCGCTCGCACCGAGCATGCGGCCGTAAGAGCGGCCCGCCACGGCCGCGGGGATCGTGTCTTCTTCGACGACGAGGCGATGGGCACTCGGATTGTTTTGACCGCCGTCGTCTTGACCCGACGAAGACTGGTCGCGCAGGCTGAACTGCAATCCGCTATTGCCGGTCGTAAGGCCGGCATCATCCAGCGCGCGCTGCAACTGGGGAGCGTCCTGACGCAGCATCGACAGCGTTTCCGGCCGGTCGACCGTCAAATGCGAGGTCACCTGGCCATTGCGATCGACGTCGATGCGGACATCGATGCGGCCAAGCTCCGCCGGATCGAGGCGGATTTCGAAGCGGCTCTTGCCGCTCCTGGCCGAGGCCGCGATCTCCATCGCAAGCCCGCTCAAGGGTATCGCCGCCTGGGTAGCGGCCGTGACGGTCAGCTGCGCCGTGGCAGCCGGCGCGGCGGAGGCGGATTGCAACTGCGGCTGGAATGCGCCCGCCACCTGCGGGCTGTTGTCTGGCGCTTGTCCGGCGTCGGCAGCGGCCGAAGGCCCAGTGGTGGCGTTGACGGCCGGTGCCGGCGTGGTGTTGCCTGATGCTTCGGCCTTGGCGGCATCGAGTGCACCGTTCTCGGCTTTCGGTCTACCTGCGATGGCCGCTCGCTGGGTGAGGTCGGGGACAATGCCAGTCGCGGGGGCCGGCGTGGAAGCATTGGTCGCGCCGGCCGAACCGTCCGGCGCGTCCGATGCGGTCGTGGCGCCTTGTTTCACGACGAGGGGAGCCTTGGACTCCGGGGCGGCCTTGGACGTGACAGATGCACCCGCGGCGACGGAAACGGAAGCTGTCGCGCCGGCGGCAACGGAAGTTGCCAGGGCAGTATTGGTCGTCGCCGTCGTGTCGACGGGGGTGCCTTGGGCGCTGACGGCCTCGGCGACCTGGGCCTGCGCATCGATTTTGGTGCTGCCCGCTTTGGCAGCGGTCGCAGTTGCGGCCGCGGTGGCAACCGTAGTCGCGGATGCGCTGGCATCGGTACCGGTTGCCGCCGTGGTCGTAGCCGAAGCTGAAGCTGTACCGACAATCGACGAGGTGGCGGCAATCGCCGCCGCGGCGATGGCAAGCGGCGCCGTGGCTTTGTCGGACGCTGGCGTTGCCGCGGCGGGAATGTCGAGCGGTGCGGCGATGACGGGAATTGCGACGGCGACGGCGGCAGCAATTGTTGCTGCTGAAACGTCCTGCTCGGGCGTGGCTTGATCGCCAGACGCAACCCCATCGCCGGAAGGCGGCTTGGCCGCCGACGTCGTATCGTCGGATTTCGGATCAGCCGATTTCGAATCGGCCGATTTCGCCTTGGAGCGACGGGGCGCATCGGCACTGGCGTCGCTTTTTGCGTCGACGGCAGGGTTGGCACCCGGTTTTGTGTCGGCGTTGGTGTCGGCACTGGCGTCGTCGCGCGCCCTGGCGTCAGCGGCGCGGTCGTCTGAATTGTTCCGCGCCGTTCGATCGGCCGCGATCGTGTTGTCGCGCGACCGGCTGTCCGCGGCGGGGGCCTGATCGTCGGCACGGCGCGAGGCGGGCGATTGCGCAGCGGAGGTATCTCGAGGGCGGTTATCGACGTTGGCGTTGGCGGTATTGCCGTCGACCAGGGCCGCGAAACTGTCATTCCCCGGCGACGGATCGGCGACGGACCGGGCGGATCTCTGCGCCGCTTGAAAAGATGTGTTTGCCAATGCTTCTGACGTGACGCTGACCACGGCCGACCCTCGTGATGAAACCTTGGCCTGTCATCAGCAAGGACCGGGCCAGCCGACGTCTCAGAAAACATCCAATTTTATCAATATCTTACCCGCAGCTCCGGCGATTGCCGCACTGGTTCCGCAGCTGCCTTTTCTGCCCGGCGGCAAGATTTGCCGCCTGCTGCCGCGTCAAGAACCGTTGGCTGATTGCTTCGCGCCAATACGGCCTATATTAGCTATACTGGAGGACGGTTTTCCCGACGCTCCGAACCGGCCCTTTCGGCTTTCCGGAACAGCTATAGAGCCTTATATCTAAAAGGCTTTTTCCATCCCCGTCGCGAGGCGTCCGCACCACGTTCGCGATTTAGATCGATGACCCGCAGCATGCTCAACAGTCTGGATCTCGAAGGTCGCCCGCAGGATACGAGGATCGTGGTCGCGATGTCCGGCGGCGTCGATTCCTCGGTGACGGCTGCCTTGCTGAAGTCGGAGGGCTACGACGTGGTCGGGATCACGCTGCAGCTCTACGATCACGGCGCCACCACCCACCGCAAGGGCGCCTGCTGTGCCGGGCGGGACATCCATGACGCCCGCAATGTCGCTGCGCGCATCGGCATCCCGCATTATGTGCTCGATTATGAGAGCCGCTTTCGGGAGTCCGTGATCGACAATTTTGCCGATAGTTACGCCTCCGGCGAGACGCCGGTGCCCTGCATCGAGTGCAACCGCTCGATCAAGTTCCGCGACCTGTTGTCGACCGCGCGCGAGCTCGGCGCCGCGGCGCTCGCGACCGGGCACTATGTGGCGTCGCGCCGCCTCGGCGATGGACCGCGGGTGCTGGTTTGCGCTGCCGACGCCGATCGCGACCAGAGCTATTTCCTGTTCGCGACCACGCGCGAGCAGCTCGACTTCCTGCGCTTTCCGCTCGGCGACATGACCAAGCCGCAGGCGCGCGAGCTGGCGCGGCGGTTCGACCTTGAGGTTGCCGACAAGCAGGACAGCCAGGACATCTGCTTCGTGCCGAGCGGCCGCTATACCGATGTCATCGGCCGGCTGAGGCCGAATGCGGTCGCGCCTGGCGACATCGTCGATCTCGATGGCAACGTCATCGGCCATCACCAGGGCATCGTTCATTTCACGGTTGGCCAGCGCAGGGGATTGGGCATCGCCGCGACCGCGCCGCTTTACGTCATCAGGCTCGATGCAGCGCGCCGGCGCGTCGTGGTCGGGCCGCGCGAGGCGTTGCGGATGGATCGCATCGTGCTGCGTGATGTCAACTGGATCGGTGATGGCGCGCTGGATCGCGTGATCGGCGACGGTCTTGAAATGTTCGTGCGGGTGCGCTCGACCCGCGCGCCGCAGCCGGCCTGGCTGCGCGCGGCGGAGGGGGGTTACGAAGTCGAACTCGTCGCCGGCGAGGAGGGCGTGTCGCCGGGACAGGCCTGCGTGTTCTACGACGCGCCTTCGGGACAGGCGCGCGTGCTCGGCGGCGGATTCATCAGGAGCGCGAGGGCGAAGATTCCGGCGGCGAGGGAAGGGGCGCGGCAAACGATCGCGCCGTCGCCGCTCGCCGAGACGGCGCGCGGCTAAAAAATCCGGGGCAGGGAATGGCTGAAGATATCGACCGCGAAGGGGTCGAAAAGGCGTATGGGCGCTGGGCGCCGGTCTATGATGTCGTGTTCGGCAAGGTGTTCGACCACGGCCGCCAATCGACCATTGCGGAAGCCGACAAGATCGGCGGACGCATTCTCGATGTCGGCGTCGGCACGGGATTGTCGCTGTCGGACTATTCGCGCAGCACGAAACTGTGCGGCGTTGATATTTCCGAGCCGATGCTGCGCCGCGCGCAGCAGCGCGTACGCGCGCAGCGGTTGACCAATGTCGAAACGCTGGCGGTGATGGACGCCAAGAACCTGGCGTTTTCGGATTGCTTCTTCGATGCTGTGGTAGCGCAATATGTCATCACCGCCGTGCCCGATCCCGAAGCTGCGCTGGACGATTTCATCCGCGTGCTAAAGCCCGGCGGCGAACTCATCCTGGTCAATCACATCGGCGCCGAAAGCGGTCCGCGGCGCGTCTTCGAACTGGCGTTCGCGCCTTTGGCGCGGCGGCTTGGCTGGCGGCCGGAATTTCCGTGGGCGCGGTTGACCGGGTGGGCCGAAAAACACGGCGGCGTCAGCCTGACCGAACGGCGCCCGATGCCGCCGATGGGACATTTTTCGCTGATCCGCTTCCGCAAATCCTGAACTTTCGCGGGGAACCCCCGCGCTTGAGCACTGTTGTCTGCCGATGCGGGCGAAGCCGTCACTATTTCTGCCGTGTGTGCTGATGGTCGTGTCCGGCGTGGCGGTCGCGCAAACTGCGCCGGCGCCACCACCGACCGAGACCGCGCCGCCTCTGCCCGCGCGTCCCGGCAACTGCACGCCGATGCGACCGGCGCCGCGCTCCGGAACCGCAGTGCCGGAAGGTATGACCACCGGCCAGAACGCCGAGCCGCTCGCCGACAAACTCGCGAAATCCGACGGCGTGCTGTGCCCGCCTCCGGGTGTCGACCCCGAAATGCGGAAGCCGGCGCCGGATGCCGGCACCACCCCGGTCATTCCGCCGCCCGGCAGCCCCGGCGGCAGTCCCTCGATCCGGCCCGAATAATCGCGTTTTGCAGGCACTTGGCGGCATCGCCGGGGTTGCTTGACAGCTCCTTGACCCGCTCCTTATATGCCGCGCGTTCGCGCCCGCGGCATCCATGCCGCGACGGCGGATGCCGTGGCGGGGTAGCTCAGCTGGTTAGAGCACGGGAATCATAATCCTGGGGTCGGGGGTTCGAGTCCCTCCCCCGCTACCACGCGACCCTTTGTCCAGCCGGACAGATAGGTAACAGATCGTACCCAAGACATGGGTGACAACCTCGTGCCGAACGGGTTGTCGAGGGGTTGCAGGGTTTTCTGTTCCAGGTCGAAGTATCCGAGATCATAATCCATAAAGCTGACGAGCCAAATCCGATCGTCGGCTTGCTTGATTCCGACGGTCTGACCGGCGAACAGGCGAACACCTGGCTGAGATTGGTCTTCTGCCGATTGAAGCAGATGTGGCCGCAGATGGTGACGGTGGCAGATCCTGTCATGGAAGGGGATATTCGATGTCCGGCAGGCCTCGATAGGGCCCGTGGCGAGGGCACGTATGACTGATGAGGTCCACAGGCCGCTTCCAGCGGCCTGTTCGTGAGGAGTCGCTACGCCGAAGCCCGAACAAAGGCAGTAGCGATTAAAGCCGGCGATCTACCCGGTGGCGCCATCCAGGGACTTCGGAAGTTTCAGAACGGCCGACAACGTGGTCGTCGGCCCTCATCTTCAACCAGAGTGACCCGCGATCTATCGCTCTTAATGCTGGCTGAGGGCAGGTTCACCGTCCATTTCGTGTGGGGGCCGTGAAATTGCGCTATGCCGATTCCACTGTTTTGGCTGCGGCGGTTTCGGGGCGGATCGCAGGGTATTCCTGACCCGCTCGCGCAATTCGTACAATTCGCATAACTGAGCACTAAGACTGGCTGCCGTATCGGAAAGGTGCTGCTGAAGAGGATTCATTGAAACCTCCAACTAACTAGAGTGAACGCGACAAACTACAGGCGCAAATTACCTCCGGACATATGTCACCGTCATGAACCGAAGGTTCAAATTAAGCCCTGCGAAAATGTGCGGCATATAGGAACGAAGTCACACTACCCCAACCCGACCGAGCGCTTTGCCGAATTCGATCAGATCAGCACTATAGGCTCGGGGCCTATCGACATCAACATTCACGAACCCATTCACGAACCGGACCCATGCACGAACCCAGGGTTCACGAACTCCGGGATGCCACACGATGGATTTCCGGCACTGGCTCATGTGGCAGTTGCAACCTTGCTTCAGTCGGTGCCTCCGAATGACGACAGGTTAAAGTGCCGCACTGAAAGCCTTGGCATCTACGCCAGTTGCACCCACCGGAAGCGATGGATTGCGTTTAAATCCATCGGTCCCATTCCCGGATTACCAGGCGTCTTGCTTATTCCTGTTTCATTCGACGCGCGCCGACCGGAACCAGGGACTTCCGGTCTGCGGGAATGGCGCCGTTTGAGCAAATGGCGCGCGGTCTCACGCGCATTGCGGCCGCGGCCTCAGCTTCTCTAACCCGCTCGCGTAGGTCCTGCAGCTCGCGATATTCTGTGGCAAGCGAACTGGGCAAGTCGGTCGGTGCGCTTGGATTCGTCCGATAATTCGTGCCGCGGTAAGATGAGTATCTAATCATGAAATCGAAGCCTGCTTTCAAACAAGACCGTCGGCCGGAAATGTTCGACCGCCGGCTTTGCGACGGTGGGTCCTGGGGAAATGTCCGGTGCGATCAAAATATCCGGTCTTTGCAACGTCGCAACGAACGTCGCTCGTTAAGCTTGACGTCCGCACCGCCGGTTAATTCCGGCACCCCCGCGCGAAAAATTCCTGCTGCACCCACGCGCGTTGGCGGCGACGCTGACCGCGAAGATTATTATCCAGCCCAGAAATTAAGCCCCCGCCATTACCCCTCCACGCGACCGCAGAATGGGCGGCATCGCTGCTGCCGTGAATTGCATGGTGGGCAAGTTGGATTGCAATCTGAAACAAGTTGTGGAAAGTGATGTCGTGCAACTGTTGATAATTTGATTTCGTTTGCTTCAGGGGCGGGGAACTCGCAAAGAGGGGGCGGCATGACGATCTTACAAGCAATTTGTTTTGGAGCGATGCTCGCATGGACGCCATCGCTTATGGTGCTGGCTTGGTTGCTTCGCGAGGTTCCACTGGATGAGCTAGATGAGCTTCAGCGCAACTCGTCCTAAAGCGTAAATCCCCCGTTATTGCCAACACGACAGCAACGATCAGAACTCACGGGATGAGGTGCGACTCCCGCTCGTGCGCCGGGTTCGCCATATCGGTACTGCCGCTTTTTGTGGTCGAGCGACGGCTTTCAGCGAGCCGGTAGATAAATGCCCTTCCCGGGATTACGAAGGACCGGCTCTCGCCGGGTTCGCGAGCGACGCGCTGGCAACGGCGCGCGTGCGGGTGAACGGGGCCGTCTTCAGTAGCCTTAACAATAGAGGTTAAAAAGTAGTTTAAATTGACGCCGCTGATAAATCGATGGTTTTTATCCGGTCGCAGGTTGAATAATTGATTGACGATAAGATCCATGTCCAGAAGGCGTTTGGGTAAGGCAATGAGTTACAAGGAAGGGCACAACCTGAAGGATCTGCCCTTTCATGAAAGGGTCCGCAGTCTGGACCGGCAGCTTTCGGAACTTGAGCGTCTTCGGGATGAGGTTCGAAAGGCGGAGAAAAAATCCGACTTGGGGGCGGGTCGCCGGCGCACGCGCCGGCCAGACGACGATAAATAACGGCAAGCCGTGACCGCAGCAGTGATTCGGGCCTTCAAAGTTCTCGGGTCGAGAAAAAGCTTGCCGGCCGTGAATGGCGCGGATACCGAGGCGATAGGTCGTCGCGAACCTCGATTCGGCGAACGCCGATCGCCCCTCGGACAGCCGCAGGATTTTCTTCACAAGGCTTGCAGCGGTCGGATGGTACGTCCAGGTGCGCTGTCATCGATCGGCGGGCTGCCGGCGAGGCGCGGTTTTAATTTACCGGCAAGACCGTATTTTCGCGGTATCGCGAACTTCATGTGGGTAAAGAGAAAAACCGTTTTGCGATCAGATTGAAATGATGGAATATTTTAGCCGGCTCCCGCCTAGATCGTTAGGATAAAATTCTTCGCTGAGGGTCTCATGTGCCGGCGCGATTGCGCGGAATGCGACCGCTACCGTGGGGTTCACGCGCCACGCTATTCGGTCCCGGTCGCTTGCTGTCTCCAAGTCGTTTGCGGTGGAAGAAGCCTAAATGCAAGAGAGCACTATTTGGATGAAGAAGAACGATTTGGAAGCCATGTCTGTTGACGAACTATGGTCGCTACACGTGGAGATCAGCCGTATTCTGCTGGCCAGGATCACGGTGGAAAAGCGCGAACTCGAAAAGCGCCTGGCCGTTCTAAATCATGGCAGGGACACGATCGAAGGTGGCACTGACGTTCAAGCCGACGGCGCCGATGGGAAAGTCCGCCGAAAATATCCGAGGGTTTTTCCGAAGTACCGCAACCCGCAGATGCCCTCCGAGACATGGTCGGGCCGTGGGAAGCAGCCGCGATGGTTGGTCGCCGCAATAAAATCCGGTCGCAAGATTGAAGATTTCGAAATTGCCGAAGCGAGCGGTTCGAAGGGGCGGCGCCAGTGGGCAGGACCGGATATTGATACGTTTCTTTTTTCAAGCTCTGACCTTCAAACGAGCGACAGGCCATAGCATGTGGGCCGATCCGGCCAGGAGATCGGTCCGTCTCGACCGGTCTAAAACCCTGCCGAAACGCCAAGCCACGCCGATAACATGATCAACTCGATGCCGGCGGCATCGGTCTCGCAAATCAGGCTGGATGAAGTCTTGCTCGCGCCAACCCTCATGGGTCTGGTGCGGTGTACCCGTGCGCAGTTGCGCTGACCGCGCGCGGTTACCGGTCCCTCTTGACGTTGCTGATTTCGAACTCCTCAAGTTTGTGTCCAGTCTTGAGGGCTGCGACGAGCCATCTGGGTTGCTTTCCTCTGCCGGACCATGTTTCTGCTGGAGACAGCGGGTTACGATATTTGGGCATAACCTTTGGATATTTGCGACGCGGCACGCCGTTGGTCTTGGGTATCGGGGTGGCGTGTCTCACCTCCCCGAACTTTTTTGCCCGGTTCAGCTTCGCCAAGCGTTTTTCCAACTCGCGTTTTTCCGCGGCTATCCTCCCCGACAATATTTTCGTAAGCTCCTCATGAATTAGCCAGAGCTCATCAAATTCCATTTTTTCCAGATCTGGTTTGCGCATCGCGCTCTCGTGAGTTTTTTTCCCACTGGAGTGCACCCGGGTCGGCACCCACCGACGTATTATACAAACTCGCGCATTATATAGAATAATTTAAATGTTGTGCGTTGCCAATTATATTCGCATATCGGATATTATCCGGGTGCCGGCTGAATTTGATCAGAATCCGGTGGTTTCGATGGCAAATAATCTCTCATTTGAATTACCCATGTCCAATTGGATTGCACCGCACCAGCCACGCGTTCCAGGACAGCCAACTGCCGGGAGAACGACTGTGAATGGCATACTTGATCCCAAGTGATGCCTGGATTCGAGGTGCTACAAATATCGTTTGGACAGCGAGAGCGGCCTGTCCAGGCGGATGTTGATCGCCGGTGCTGGCCCGGTGCTGCGATATTGGACCCGGCGCTGGCGAATTTTGATCCAGACATGGCGCTCCATGCCACGAAAGCCGCCATGAGATTGTCTTGTCTGATAATTGAACTCTGGCGGTTTTGTCGGGCCGACCGAATTCGGAGGGCGACAAGCACAACTAATGGTTACACAATGGGTGAAGATCGGAACTGACCGCTTGCCTAACATCTACGCAGATAATATGTAATTGACCGCCGATAATTGAAGATGCGCGGAAGGCGCGGTATGTCGATAAGGAAGCTGGATCCGGAGGCCATGTCTGTCGATGACCTCTGGTCGCTGCATGAAGAGATCAGCAGAATTTTGTCCGCAAGGATCACGTCGGAAAAGCGTGAGCTTGAGAAGCGTTTGGCCGTTCTCAACCATGGCAGGGACACCATCGAACGTGCGAATGATCCGCAGTTGGTTGGCGCCAGCGGCAAGACGCGACGCAGATACCCGAGGGTCCTTCCAAAGTATTGTAATCCTCAGGTACCGTCCGAGACATGGTCGGGCCGCGGGAAGCGGCCACGCTGGCTGGTCGCCGCAATGAAATCCGGTCGCAAGATCGAGGATTTTAAGATCGGCGATGCGGGTGGTTCGAGAGCCGACGCCAGAGGGCGCAGCTAGGTTCCATCGCCATCCAGGGTTTCACGTCTGGCGACCGATTTCATTCACCGCGGCACGGATATCTCGATTTGGCGCGCGCGCGCCGGCGGCTGCGGCGCACGACGGCGACATCCGCCATCTTTCGCGGCGCGCGCTAATAGGCGTTACGGCCGCGTAATACCTCGATGGGAGTCTGGAGTAGAATTGCGAAGTCAAGCCTGAGACTCCAATTGTCGATATACCAGAGATCGTATTCGACGCGCCGTTCGATCGACGCGGCCGTAGGCGTTGCTCCCCTGTATCCATGCACCTGCGCCCACCCAGTCAATCCGGGCTTTACACGGCGCCGGAACGCGTAATTCCGAACGACTTTGTCAAACTGATTGTCGTGGGCCATCGCATGAGGGCGGGGGCCCACCAGCGACATGCTGCCGTCGAGCACGTTGAACAATTGGGGCAACTCATCGACGCTCGTCCTGCGCAGCCATCCCCCAAGACGCGTCACTCTCTTGTCGGCGAACTGAGCTTGAACGATCGAGGAGCCGTCCTCCAGCACCGACATCGTGCGGAACTTGAGAATCCGGAAGCGCCTGCCGTTGAAGCCACAGCGTTGCTGCCTGAACAGGATCGGTCCCGGCGAATCGAGTTTGATGGCAACTGCCACAGTTGCAAGCAGCGGCATCAGGGCGATCACGGCTATCCCGGCGAACAGCACGTCAATGCATCGCTTTGCAGCATGCTCAATCGTGGTCAGCGGACCCCGCTGCAGCTCCACGCAGATGGCGTTACCGAGCTCACGGGAAGGCCGCTTGAAAATCTCCGAAGCCGCCCCAACGGGGACGAAGCTGACCGGGAATGGCACAACTCTCAATTTCGCGACAAAAGCGCGGAGGTCAGACCAACGGCTCGGATCGGCACCAACGATAATTTCTTCGACGTTGGAGCCGCGAATGTGCTCGATCACTCTCGCAGCGACGCTTTCGCGACGACCCAAATCCGCGCCCGAAGGTGGCAAGATGAAGTGCCCCTGCACGCAGAAGCCGAGGCCCATCAGAGTCTGGGTCAAGCTCGGATCGTCCGATGGCGATTGGTCGGTAATCAGGACGATGTTGCGGCCCGAAAACCTCCTGCCGGCAAGACCTTTGGTGAGCAGGTCTTTCGTGACGCTTCGATGCACAATCAGCGCGACAAGGCCGAACGCGGCAAAGAGCAGGCTAGTGCCGCGGGAAAGTTCACTTCCGATTTTCAGCGCGAACACTGTGCCGGCGAGCAGCAGGAACACGCTTGTCCAGGCCAGACAAACTCCGCGTATCTGGTTGCGCAGGATCAGCAGTTCGGTCGGGCTGTACATTCCGCGGATTTTCATCACCGAAATAAACAGTGCCGAAACGAGGATTGCCGAGCCGACCGACTTGCCGACATCGCCGGGTGTCCCCGTCGTATAAAGGTGATACAAAAATCCGGCAATCACGCTGGCCAGAGTGATCGTTGCGATGTCGGCAACGACCGCGAGTGGCTCGATGGAATCATAGTGGATCGGCCATTTCCGTTCCCCCTTGGGCAGTTCAGCCGAACCCTGGGCAGAAACGCTGTCCGAGCTCTCGACGCCTATATGCCGCTCTACAAAATTCATCGGTGGGCTTGGAACGGGTCGGAGGGATTAAGCCGAATTAATATTTAATTCATTATACCACCATGTTAATTTGGCAAGGGATTTATTTATTGAATTAATGCCCGTGCGGCTGTTAATTTAATCCACCTGGAGTTTGGGTGTCATTAACTACTTTACCCCTAGGATAAGCGGCTCTATTCTCAGGGGAAGATTTGATATCCGTGGTCGCATTTCATCTTCTTGCCGGCATGGTCGCGGGATCGATCTTTGCCGTCCGAACGCTGTTAACGCTGGTCGCGCTCGTCCTGATCGAATGCGTCGGGGTGACGATCTGGCGCGGTATGTCCGCAGGCCTTCTTTGGTCAATCGGGAGCCTTGTTGCGGTTCAAGCCGGCTATCTTGGAGGTATCTACCTTCGAAGCGTCCTCGAACATGTGGGTATTGCCGTCCCTGACGCTCACCCTCGCCGCCATCCCTAGCCCTTCGATTGCGACGGCGCCGGGACCGTCGAGGACGGCGCGCTTGGGGGACGCATGCTCAAGGATTCCCAGCGCGCAAGACGCCAGGATAACTCGGATCGACCTCGGTAATTACACAGCGCGATCAGGCGGAGAGGGTATTCAAGGAAAGATAACGGCTGCGATATTTTCGATGGGTGTGAGCGGCGTCCCTCCCGGTAGCCGCTCAGGTAGACAGCGTGTCGATAGCGGCACCTTCGATCACGGCGCAGGTCAGGCGTCCGGTTGCGAAGGCTCCGGTATCAATATTGATCCGGTTTGATCGGACATCGGGCGTGAGAACAGGCGTATGCCCGTGAACGACAAAGTTTTCGAACGGCTGCTCGCATGAGAGAAACTCCTCACGAATCCAAAGCAGATCTTCTTCCTTCTGATTTCGAATAGGAACGCCCGGTCGTATGCCGGCGTGGACAAACAGAAAATCCTGGCAGCCGAACGACAGATCGAGCGATCCCAGAAACTCGAGGTGCTCGCTGGGGATGGACCTCGCCAGTTCTTCAGCGAGCCGTATTTGTTCGACGGCGTCCGGATTGATCGATGGCTTGAGCCCGTAAGACACCAGAGTTTCGAGGCCGCCGCACAGTCGCCATTCATCCAGGACTGCCGGGTTGCTCAGAAAGCGAGGAACGAAAGTCTCATGATTGCCTTTGAGGAAGACCGCCTCCCGTTTGCGTCCCAGTAGAAGATCCAGCACCTCTCGTGAAGCCGGTCCCCGATCGATATAGTCTCCAAGAAAGACCGTGATCGGGTTGGCGGTTGGATGAAGTCCGCAATGCACGTCGATTTTGGAAAGCATCGTTTCCAGAAGATCGGCGCGCCCGTGAATATCTCCGATGGCATAGATACGGACACCGTCCGGCAGCCTCGCCGACCGCCGGTGATGCTGTGACGAGCGTGGGTTCCACACGAATTTCAGCCTCGGTCAGTCGACAGAAGATGCATGTTCCTTGCCGAAATATGTGCCGCAAAAATTGCCTGACACGGTCGTCGGCTCTCCGCGATTGGAACAAAGGCTATTCTAGTCTTTTCGCCAGCGATCGCCGGCGGGGCAGCCTCGCGGATCGGCTGATCCTGCGACAGCATGTCATGAGCATCGCGCCAGACGTCGATTAACTATCAGATGCCAGGATCCAATGTCCAGCAAGGGATAATCCGCGATTTGTATTGGCTCGGTATCGAAGCTACCAGCGGACGACGGAAAAAGATCTTTAACGCGCTTGTTTGTGCATCAGCGCTGTTCCGCCGAGCCAATACTTATTGCTGCTTCGACTTCGTCGACGATTGATAAATCTGCGTCTGGCATCGCTCATCCTGAGCGTTTTGGAGCGCTGTTGTGAGCTCGTTAATACTTTATATGGGGGATACCGGGAGCTATCGCCCAAGGTTGGTCACGGCGGGAATCGGGAAGGCGGCATGTCGTGGCGGTGCTTGACGCCTCCACTTCTCCAACGAAGGAGCGATATGCCGTGCCCAAGGATAATGTCCTCAGGCTGATTCAGCCAGTAGCTATTCGGGGGCGTGCGGGCGGCTTTGCTACCGGCGAGCCGCACCATCACCTTGGACGTGACCGCTCACTGCCGGCCGGCGCCGGTTCTTGCCAGTCTCATCGCGCAACGAAAGACCATTGAAATGACCGATCCGTCAGAGAATGCCGCCCCGCGATCGACCAGCGAGATCGGCAGCTTCCACGCCCACGTCTATTACGATCCGGCGACCACGCGGCTCGAGGCCGAGCGGCTGCGCGGATGGATAGGAGAGCGTTTTTCGGTGACCCTCGGGCGCTGGCACGACGTCAGGGTGGGGCCGCACGATCAGGCCATGTTCCAGGTGGCTTTTGCGAGGCAGATATTTTCCGAGCTGGTGCCCTGGCTGATGCTGAATCATGGCAGGTTGAGCATTCTGGTCCATCCGAACACGACCAACCCGCGCCGGGATCACCTCACCGATCCGCTCTGGATCGGATCGCCGCTGGCTTTGCATGGCGAGAAGCTGCCGGAGGAGGCTGCGACGGAGCAGGCCGTTCCGCCCAATACCAATCCGGTTTTCCGTCCCTGATGGCCTTGCGAAACTGGCGGGTGCGTTGCGAAAAGGGCGCATTGAACGCAAAAAGGACACGGTCGGGGCTCGTTTGTCTCGATTCTGCCTTACTTTGTTCCCTTGATACGCCCGCTTATTCGGTGAATCCCGCATGGAACCGGCACCGGTTCCGAAGCGCCGAACCGGGGACAGATGGAATACTGGACGACGAGCGCAGCCGGGCCTGGATCGAGCCGCGGCATTGCATGGTTCGGCAACGCGGCCATCGCCGTCGCCGTCGCCGCATTGGTGTCGGGCGTCACGGTCTGGTTGGTCGATTTCGATGCGGCTGCCAGCGTGCAAAATCCCGTAGTTGCAAACGCCGCCAGAGCCCCGTCGTTCGATGACCGGTTCGGGTCGCGCGCGGCGTTCAGTTCGCCACCGATCAACTATCCGTTCCGTCCCGCTGTTCGCTCGAGCCGTTCAGAACTCGAAAGGGAGTTCGATCGGATCGAGAGCATGTTCGTCGGCGCGTCGCGTGAGTGGCGGGCAGTCCCGCCCGATCCGGCAGCGCCATCCGTCTTTGCCGCCATTCCGCTTCCGAAGCCGCGCCCGCTCGAGGCCGATCGACCGCCGCGGAGTGATCCGCCCCCGGCCCAATCCGATGACCGCACGCTGCTGCACAAGCTTGCCGACCTGGTGCCGCCGCGTCCGGTGCTGGCGTCGCTGGAGCCGAATGGCGGGGTTACTGGCGGCGGACTCGATCTCGCCGCGCTCGGCTTCGACAGTTTTACCGCCGTCTACGATATTTCCGCCCGCACCGTTTTCATGCCGGATGGTTCGCAGCTCGAGGCGCATTCGGGAATGGGCAGTCTGATGGACGACCCGGCCCACGTGAATATGCGCATGGTCGGCGCGACCCCGCCCAGCATCTACGATCTGAAACCGCGGCAGCGGCTATTCCACGGGGTTCAGGCCCTGCGCATGATTCCGGCGGAGGGCGGCAACACGCTCGGCCGCTCCGGATTTTTGGTGCATAGTTACTTGCTCGGCCCGAACGGCGATTCCAACGGCTGTGTCTCGATCAAGAACTACGACAAGTTCCTGAAAGCCTTCCAGAACGGCGAGCTGAAGCGCCTTGTGGTCGTGACCAGTGTGAACGACATGGCGTCGGCATTGCCGCGCTCCCAGTCGCAATCGTAAGCCGCACTCCGATAGCGGCTGCGGCCGCGTTCGGGCTGCGGATTCAGCGTGACAACGCCGTCACTCGGCGCCCGAGGCCTTGATCAGCCGCTCATGCAGCAGCGCCGACCGCAAATTGAGGGCGGCCCTCAGTTCCAACCCCGTTTTCAAAATCCGGGCTTGACTAGATGTTCTCATTTTGTTCTAATGGGCCATGGACAACAGAATTAATGAAATCCGGCGCAAGATCAGCGTCTTGCGTGCTGGGATGCAGAATCTTGAAAACGCGGTCCGGGACCAGACCAACCGCGGTCTGGATTGCACGGAGAATGCCCTGCGCCAGCTCGCCCTGCGCCGCGAACTCGTGATCCTGATCGGCGAATGGAAATCCGCCGGCGGCGGCGATCGGTTGCCGAGCCTGCAGGAGCGGCTGCGGGAAAACCATCGTCCGCTCGGCAAAACAAAGACGCCATCGCGCGCCCGCCTTCATCTCAGGTAAGGCCCGCCCGGAACATTTGCGTCAGAACCTCTCTGCGGACGATCGCCGCCACCGCGCGCATCGCGGTGAGCCTGCAATTGACCGTCCATGAGGTCCCCGTTACCTGTTTGACCCATGCGCAGCCGTAATGCTGCGCGGGGGAAACAATGAACAACAAAGACGAATACGACTATGTCATCGTCGGGGCCGGCTCCGCCGGCTGCGTGCTCGCCAATCGGCTGAGCGCCGACGGAAAGCATTCGGTGCTGCTGTTGGAGGCGGGGCCGAAGGATACCAACCTCTGGATCCATGTGCCGCTCGGCTACGGCAAGCTGTTCAAGGAAAAGACCGTCAACTGGATGTACCAGACCGAGCCCGAGCCGGGGCTGAACGGTCGCCAGGTGTTTCAGCCCCGCGGCAAGGTGCTCGGCGGCTCGAGCTCGATCAACGGCCTGCTCTACGTGCGCGGCCAGCATGAGGATTATGATCGCTGGCGCCAGCGCGGCAATGCCGGCTGGGGTTTTGACGAGGTGCTGCCTTATTTCAAGAAGGCCGAGAACCAGCAGCGCGGCGCCGATCAATATCATGGCGTCGGCGGCCCGCTGCCGGTGTCCGACTGGCGGCATGCCGATCCGTTGTCGGAAGCCTTTGTGGTTGCCGCGGCCGAGACGGGCATTCCGACCAATCCCGACTTCAATGGCGCAACCCAGGAAGGCGCCGGTTTCTTCCAGACCACGACGCGGCGTGGACGGCGTGCCAGCACCGCGTTCTCCTACCTTCGTCCGGCCAGGAACCGAAGCAATCTGCGCATCGAAACCTCGGCGCTGGCGCAGCGCATCGTGTTCGAAGGCCGCCGCGCCAGGGCGGTCGAATATCGGCAGCAAGGCCGTGTGCGCACCGCGCGGGCACGGCGGGAAATCCTGGTCTCCGGCGGGGCGTACAACTCGCCACAACTGCTGCAGCTCTCCGGCGTCGGCCCCGCCGATCTCCTGAAGAGCCACGGCATCGAGGTCGTGCTCGACGCCCCCGGCGTCGGCAACGACCTGCAGGATCATCTGCAGGTCCGCCTGGTGACCCGATGCGCCCAGCGCGTGACGCTGAACGACATCATCAATCATCCGATCCGCCGGGTTTGGGCCGGCGCGTACTACGCAGCGTTTCGCAAGGGGCCGCTGACCATTGCCGCCGGTACCTCGGGCGCGTTCTTCAAGACCAATCCGCGGCTTTCGACGCCGGATATCCAGATCCACTTCATTCCGTTCTCCACCGACAGGATGGGCGAGAACCTGCACCCTTTTTCCGGTTTCACCGCTTCGGTCTGCCAGTTGCGCCCCGAGAGCCGCGGCTCGCTGCGCATCAAGAGCGCCGATCCTTCGATGCCGCCGGAAATCCGCATCAACTATCTTGCGACTGAGACCGATCGCAACGCCTTCATCGAGGGCATCAGAATCCTGCGCAAGATTCTCGCCGCTCCCGCGCTCAAGCCCTATGCGGTCGAGGAGATCGATCCCGGCGCCAGGGTCGTGAGCGACGAGGACCTGCTGAGCTTCTGCCGCCGTACCGGCTCTACGGTCTATCATCCGACCTCGACCTGCCGGATGGGCAACGATCCGTTGGCAGTCGTCGATCAGCGGCTTCGGGTCCGCGGCATCGACGGCCTGCGCGTGGTCGATGCTTCCGTGATGCCGGACCTGATGTCGGGCAATACCAACGCGCCCACCATCATGATCGCGGAGAAAGCGTCGGACATGATTTTGGAGGACGCGCGCTAGCTGCGATACGCCCGCACCCGCTTCAGCATCTGCTCGACATGCGCGATCGGGGTTTCCGGCTGGATGCCGTGGCCAAGGTTGAAGATCAGCCGGCCGCTGGCGTAATTCGCCAGCACGTCGTCGACGGCGCGGTCCAGTGCCGTGCCGCCGGCGATCAGCACCAGCGGATCGAGATTGCCCTGCACGGCGACGCGGTTCTGCACGCGCTCGCGGATCATGGCAGGCTCGGCGGCCCAGTCGATGCTGACCGCGTCGACGCCGGTCGCCTCGACATAGGCCGGCAGTTGCGCGCCCGCGCCGCGCGGAAAGCCGATGATTTTGGCGTCCGGCACCTCCTTGCGCACGCCTTCGACGATGCGGCGCGCCGGTTCGATCGACCAGCGCTGAAATTCGCGCGGCGGCAGCACGCCCGCCCAGGTGTCGAAGATCTGCAGCGCGTCGGCGCCGGCCCTGAGCTGGCCGAGCAGATACCGGATCGAATTCTCCACCAGCACGTCGATGATTTTGGCGAACGCCTCGGCGTGGCGATAGGCCATCATCCGCGCCGGGGCCTGATCCGGCGTGCCCTGTCCCGCCACCATGTAGGTCGCAACCGTCCACGGCGCGCCGCAGAAGCCGATCAATGCGATTTTGGGATCGAGCTCGCGGCGCACGCGGCGCAGCGCCTCATACACCGGCTCGAGCTTTGCGAAATCCGCGCGCGCCGCCAGCGTTTGCACCTTGTCCGGCGTATCCAGCGGATCGAGCCGCGGGCCTTCGCCGGCCTCGAAGCGAACCGAGCGTCCGAGCGCGTAGGGGATGACGAGAATGTCGGAGAAGATGATCGCGGCATCGAAGTTGAAGCGCCGGATCGGCTGCAGCGTAACTTCGGCGGCATATTCCGGCGTAAAGCACAGATCGAGAAAGCCGCCGGCCCTGGTCCGCAACTCGCGGTACTCCGGCAGATAGCGGCCGGCCTGCCGCATCATCCAGACCGGCGGAACTTGCTGCCTGCGGCCTTCAAGCACTTCGAGTAAAGGTTTAACGGCGGAATTCTGGGTCAATCGACTGTTCCTGCGGGCGGCGGGTAGGTTGGGGCTTCTGATACACGCCGGTCCGGACTTGGCCAAGGCAGCTTTCGATGGGGCATTGCTTTTGTGGAAGCCGCCTACCGTGGGCCCGCGACCGACCTCGGGAACTTGCCGCTTTCAGCCCTGAATGTTATCCAGAATTCATGCAGCCATCGTCCTTTCCAGACATCACGCCGGACCAGTTCCTGGCCTGTCGTCGTCGGGTTGCGGCGGCAATGAGGCTTGATTCACGGCCCGCCCGGACGAGCTGTTTCAACGAAAGGCATACCCGCTTTCAATAATGCGGCGGCCGCTCGTTGATCGGGCCGGGCGCGTGGCTTTCGGCTTCCTGCAGCCGGTCTCTCAACTCGGAGACTTGCCGGGTCAGCGCATCGATCTTTAGCCATTGCGCCGTGATCGTCCGGTTCAGCGTCTCGATGGTTTCGTCCTGGAACGTCAGCCGCACTTCCAGCGCGTCGATGCGTTCGCCGAGCGTCTTCGGGTCATTCATTGCAGGCACCGTCTCTGCCGCGCTCGCGCAAGCCATGGC
>NZ_JBAVNZ010000556.1:0-23978 GCF_049691595.1 Bradyrhizobium sp. | reverse complement strand
GCCCGGACCGTCGCGCCAGCTTCCGGCAAGTGCGAGGTGATGCGATGAACGACACCGCCGATCACGGCATTCGCTTCGGGCGAATTGCTGCCATGCTCCCTGCAAGAGACATCGTAAGGGAAGGACTATGGGCTCAGAGCCTTTGTGTTCGAGGACCCAGACGGCAACCGCATCGATGTCGGCCAGCCGATCTGAAGCCGCCATCCGCACTTCCGCCGATGGAACGAACATCGCAGCCTCTCAAACACAGGAGTACGGATCATGTTGGCGCGAGTAATCCTTTGCTCCTTGTTTCTGGCTTGTGCCTTCACGCCTGCCAATGCTCTGACCCAGGAGGAACTTCTAGCCAGGCTCGAAGCCGCGGGCTATTCGCAAGTCCGGGAAAACGGGTCCGGGAAAATCAAGACGTTCAAAGCGGTCAAGAACGGCAAGGAAGTGTCGGTCATCGTGGATAGCCGCGGCCAGATCAAAGAGCTGCAATAGCAGTTAAATCCCTGACGGCTGCTCGCAGCCGTTTGGCGCGACAGAAGCATTGCGCTGCGACGCCAATAGCTACTTGTCAAACGGCATGCATCCTCACAACTGCGAAGCTTTTGTTCGTAAGCTTCGCGCATGCAGGATTCCGAACGGATCTTCGCGGCGGGTGAGCCTGCGATAGGTGGTCAGGTCATCTTGCTGCAGCGCCGGTCCCTCGCCTCGTCGCATGTCGGAGCTCGTGTTCGCCCCAAGCGGTAGTGCGGTGCCAAGACCAGCATAAAGGTATCGGTCACCGAAAGCTTTCTTCAACGCTGCGAACATTGGCTCGCCCGTGCAGTGGCCCGGCGCAATGCTTTCGACCTTGAAGGTATCTTTCAGAGCCGCCACCGCCCTTGCGATAACCTCGTCAGACGCAACGACAAGGTGGAAACCGCCGGCAATCAGATAAACTCTAGGATTGATAGCTGCCGCTGCCTCGACAATCTTTTCAATCCCTGGATGCGAGCAGCCGACCACCAGCACCAGGCCCTCTGGAGTGTTGACAGCAAGAGATAGCTCCTTGAGCTCCTTCGTGCCAGGAGCATCGGACACCAACGCTATCAGCGTCATGCCCGGGGCGATTTCGGTGGTCTTGTCGATCAGTTCGAAGTTGGCGCCACGCCACGCCGCGCCGAACTTCATGACTTGAGGTGGTGCGCCTCCGTAGTAGCGCATCTCCGGCGGCAACGTCTCATCTTTTCGGTAGAAGCTCGACGGCAGCGACGAACCGTAGATGCCGAACCCCTCTTTGGGCGCATAAATCTTCACCGTCGGATTGACACTCAAAACATAATTCAAGCCTGCCATGTGGTCCGAATGCCGGTGTGACAGGACGACGAAATCAAGGGTTTTGAGGTCAACTCCCTTCGCCTTCACATTGGCTGCAAATATGTCGGCGTCATTTCCGGTGTCAAACAGGATTCGTTTGCCGGCGATCTCCACGAGGGCGGAGAAGCCCCAGTCTCTGGTCATCGAAGGATCGGTTCCGAACGCATCGTAGAGGATAGTGATCTGACTTTTGGACTCGGGCGCAGCGGCTCTGGCTGGTGCGGCAATCGAAATGAGCATTGAAAGTCCTGCTGCGATGAGGAACGTCGCGCGAAGCTTCATGAGAGTTCCTCCTTACGAGCATACAGCCATTGAAATTGCTTTTCGTCGGACTGAGCAATCAGTTTAATATTCGAAGCACCGCCTCGTGTGCAGGCGTTGGAACTTCCGCCGCGTTTCAGCGTGCTTTCACAGGAAGGACAAGGATCTGGCCGGGATAGATAAGATTTGGATTTCGGATTTGGCCCCGGTTCGCTTTGTAAACCACTGCGTATCGCATGCCCGTGCCGTAGGTGACACGGCTGATGCGCCAGAGGCTGTCGCCATGGGAAACGATCCTGGTCGCTGTCTCGGGCACGGCCGCGGCAGACGTCGGCTCTCCATCTGACAGAGGGGCGGCGGCGGTCGCGTGCGGCGGCTGTCGGTTTGCCACCGCCGTTTCCGGAACATCAAATGGCATCTCGGCGCGCGGACTGACCGTGGCGGAGCGGGACTCCATCTCGGCTAGCGCGACCACCACGCTTTGTTTGGATGTTGTCGGCTTGCCGTCCGGCTGTCTGGACCTCAATGTCAGCTGGTAGTTCCCAGGAGGAAGCCGGGGCGGGACCATGACGAATTGTCCAGATTGATCTGCGACCGCTCGATCATGGGGCTCGCCGTTGCGCAGCAGTTCCACAATCGCGCCTGGCGCAGCCCCGCCGGCAATTACCGCGTCACCAGTTGGCTCAATGCGGGCAATGTCGAAGACGGGCACCGACTGATCGGTGTCCGGCGAGCGGGGTGATACCGCAGGTGCAGCCGCCACGGCGTCTGCTTCAGCTTGTGCCTTTGCGAGCGCGGCCGAGCCTTCATCCCGAGCGCCCGACGCAGGCGGCGAAACCGTCGGCGCGGCGGTTGCGGCCCTGGTTTCAACCGGCGGCTCGCGCCGTAGGTGCGTGATGCCAAAGGCAAGTGCCGCACCAAACGCAGCAACAAGCGCGAGAGACGCCACGACTATTCGGCTCATCGATGTAACAGCCATTGACGGTGGCCAGATCGTTGGCTCGTTAACCCCCGCGGGGATTCACTTTGCGCCGATTTGTTCCGGTCATCAAGTCTGCCTAACCGGGTACCATCGGTCAGTCGTGCTGACCAATACACATTCGCGCTGCCAACGAACACCATTGATATTTCCTGCGATGGTCGCCCCGCGCTGATGAGGTGATCGAGTAGGTCGATTGGCACGAAGCTGCCGATCCCTGTTGTCCGCCGTTCGGTCGCTAACGGGAATAGCGGACATCGATCAGGCCGCGCCGAGCAAACTCGATTTGTAAGTACGCGGCCTGGCTGCCAACCATACGCCGTTTGCTGAGAATGATGGGTTTCGCAGGGATCTCAACCCATCCTGCCGCCCTATTCCCTCACCGGCACCCAGATTTCGAGCCCGCCATGGCCGGTGAGCGGATCGAACTTCTCGTCATAGCGCTCGAAGCTGGGCGCGTCGGCGGCCGTCATGCCCGACGCCGGCAGCCAGTGATTCCAGATCGTGTTGACGGTGCGGCGAATGGTCGAGATGTGCTCGCGGTGGGTGAACACCGCGTATCGCTGCGCGGGGATCCGAACGCGGCTGAATTCGCGCGGCAGGTCGGAGAAATCGGCCACCTCGACGCCGGCGATGTAGTCGAAATTCCCGGCATCGTCGCCATTGCAGCAGACGCCGTAGGCCACCTTCCCGATCCGGCCCGGAATGTTGTCCACGACTTGATGAAAGCGCTGCCACTGGTTGGGAATGCCGGCGCCGCCGTTCTCGTGATTGTAACGCTCGCCGACACCGGCGACGAGCAGCGGCTTGCCGGCCTCGAAACGCGGCGGCTTGAGATGATCGAGCGCGGTTGAATCCATCATGATCGGCTCCTGCAGCTTCAGTCTGTCGAGGCACGTCGTGGCGCGGACTCTTTCGGGCGTGACCCCGAAATGGTCGCGGAACGCGCGGGTGAAGGCTTCGTGCGAGCCATAGTCCGCATCGAGCGCCAGCGTGAGGATATCGGGTGCGCCACAGGCCAGCGCGCGCGCCGCCTCGCTGAGGCGACGGGCGCGCACATAGCGCATGACCGAAAACCCGGTCGCGGCGGCGAACGCGCGCACCAGGTGAAAGCGCGAGACGTCGGCGATCGCGGCGATCTCGTCGAGGGTCAACGCCTCGGCCAGATGGCTTTCGATGTACCACAGCGCTTTCTGGGCTGGATTCATGGACGATGGCCTTGGTTCGAGGCGGCGGCATCATGCGCGCTGGCAATACGGTTCATTTGACAGTCCTTGCTCTCGCCGCGCCCGGGCACGCAATCCGTTCCGCATTGCGGAAATGAATGGCAAAGGCCCATGCTGGCAACCGCATCCCGGTCGTGCATACTGCCAGCCTGCATTCGATCCGACGGCTCACACCAAGCGGCCCCACCAGCCAGGACCGCATGAGCCTCGGCCGGCACGTCAGGGAGGACGATGATGCACCACCGCGTCTTGAGCCATGCCACATCCATCGCGCTTGCGGGACTATTGGCCGTCGCCATCGCAAGCCCGGCCCACGCCCAGAAGAAATACGATCCGGGCGCGACCGATACCGAGATCAAGGTCGGCAACATCATGCCCTACAGCGGCCCGCTCTCGGCCTATGCCACGATCGGCAAGACCGAAGCCGCCTATTTCAACAAGATCAACTCCGAAGGCGGCATCAACGGCCGCAAGATCACCTTCATCTCCTATGACGACGGCTACAATCCGGCCAAGACCGTCGAGCAGGCGCGCAAGCTGGTCGAAGCCGACGAGGTTCTGCTGCTGTTCAACGCGCTCGGCACCCCCGGCAACACCGCGATTCAGAAATACATGAACGCCAAGAAGGTGCCGCAGATATTTGTCTCCACCGGCGCCGCCAAGTGGAACGATCCAAAGAACTTCCCGTGGACCATGGGCTGGCAGCCCAATTATCAGACCGAAGCCCGCATCTATGCCGCCTACATTCTCAAGAATCATCCGGGCAAGACCATCGGCGTCATGTATCAGAACGATGACTTCGGAAAGGACTATGTGATCGGACTGCACGATGGTCTGGGCGACCAGGCCAGCAAATTGATCGTGGTGGAATCTTCCTACGAGACCACGTCTCCGACGGTGGATTCGCAGGTGGTCCAGATCAAGGCGGCCAATCCCGACATCTTCATCAATATTTCGACGCCAAAATTCGCGGCGCAATCGATCAAGAAGCTCGGCGAGTTGAAATGGAATCCGATCCATTTTCTCACCAACGTTTCGGTATCGGTCGGCAGCGTGCTGAAGCCGGCGGGATATGACAACGGCCAGGGCATTCTCAGCGCGGCCTATCTGAAAGACCCGAAGGATCAGCAGTGGAAGAACGATCCAGGCATGAACGAATGGCGGGCCTTCATGACCAAATGGTATCCCGAAGGCGATCAGGAGGACGCCGCCACGGTTTTCGCTTACGGCGTTGCCAGGGGCCTCGAGCAGGTGCTGCGGCAGTGCAAGGACGACCTCACGCGAGAAAACGTGATGCGACAGGCAGCCAACCTGAATTTCGAGATCGGCATCTTTCTTCCCGGCACCAGGATCAAGACAGGCCCGACCGATTTCGCACCGCTCGAGCAGCTGCAGATGATGCGCTTCAAGGGTGAGAGCTGGGAGCTGTTCGGCCCGCTGATGTCAGGCGAGAAGAACTCGTAAGCCTGCTGTCGGTTTATCCCTCGCCCTTGCGGAGGGGGATAAAGGACGCTTACTTCGCCACATCCTTCGCTGGCGGCGCATCGGCCTTTTTCTTCAGATCCTCGGCGGTCTTGTTCTGCGCCGCCTGCAGATCGTCCACGATCTTCTTCAGGCCTGCGACGGTGCCCTTCAATCCCTCGATCTGACGGTTGGCGGCATCGAGCTTCTGCTGATGATCCGCCGTCAGTCTGCCGATCGTCTTCTGCAGGAAATCGACATTGCTCTGCAGGCAACTGGTCCGCCGCTCCATGGTCTTTTCGACGGTGCAGATTTCGATGCCGGGAACATCCTGGGCAAGGACCTGCGGGCACAGGCATGGGAGCAAAAGCACTGATACGGCAAGCGCAGTCCGGAAAACCATCGAAACCTCACCCAAATGGCGCCCAATCACGGCATTTTGCACGGAGAGCGGGAACATCGCGAGAGATACCACACTGATACCTCATTCCGGCGTACCCTAGGGGGTGGGCTGGATATTTGGGCACCGGGAACTCGGGTGGGCGCGGGCGCGCCCCGACAGCGGAGAAAAATCAGATGGCGACGCGCGAAAAGCGGCTGGCGCAATTCGACGGCAACGGCGAACCGCCGCCGGACCGGCCGGTCGAAGTGCTTTGCGAGGATCACAGCGGGACGTATCAACTGCCGTTCGCCTGCCGCTGGGTTGACGGCCAATGGCGCAATAGCTCAACCGGCGGCGCGGTCGAAGCCACCGTGGTCGGCTGGCGTTTGCCGCGTGTCAGGCAAGCGGGGTTGGTCTGACGCCCATCCAGCTGTGCCACAATGCGACGAGGACGCGCGCGACGTTAAGGTCCGGAACAGCGACGGAACGAAGCGCGCCCGAATCAGCGGTCCGGCCTCGTACTCGCTTGTTCACGGCTAGATGTTGGTCGCGGCCCCAGGCCGCGCACTACACCCAGCACGGCCACGATCGGCCGCAACCAGCGGCCAAGGACAAAGGTTAATTCCTCGGGCGATGACATGACCGTCACGCACGCGATCGGACTGCTGGGCGCCCATCGCATGGCGCGCTAACATCCCGGCAACGACGACCGATCCAGGAGACGTCGCGGGAGCAATGGCCATGCGGTTCACTTCAACAAATTTCCGCGCGCTCGCGCTCGGCGTCGTTGGCGCATGGCTGCTGACGGGCGCCGCCAACGCCGCCGAAATCCGCGTCATGATCTCGGGTGGACTGACCGCGGCCTACAAGGCGCTGGTCCCGGAGTTCGAGCGCACCACCGGCCACAAGGTGCTGACCGCCTACGGGCCGTCGATGGGCACCACCGTCAACGCGATTCCGGTCCGGCTGGAGCGCGGCGAGCCCGCCGATGTCCTGATCATGGTCGGCTATGCGCTCGGCGACCTCGCCAAGCAGGGCAAGGTGATATCAGACAGCCGCGTCGATCTGGTGAAATCGCCGATTGGCATCGCCGTGAAGTCGGGCGCGCCAAAACCAGACATCGGCTCGGCCGAATCGGTGAAGCGCGCGCTGCTGGCGGCGAAATCGGTCGCCTATTCCGACAGCGCCAGCGGCGTCTATGTCTCGACCGAGATGTTTCAGAAGCTCGGCATCGCCGAGGCGATGAAGGACAAGGCCAGAAAGATTCCGGCGGTGCCGGTCGGCGAAATCGTGGCGCGCGGCGACGCGGAAATCGGTTTTCAGCAGATCAGCGAGCTGCGCCCCGTGGAAGGTATCGACATCGTCGGGCCGCTGCCTGAGGAATTACAGAAGATCACGGTGTTTTCCGCCGGGATCGCCACGGTCTCCAAAGAACCCGACGCCGGCAAGGCGCTGATCAAATTCCTCGCCTCGCCCGCGGCGCGTGGCGAGATCGTCAAGAGCGGCATGGACCCGATCGCGGCCGCCGCGACGAACTAGCGGCACCCGGTGCGGATCACTGCGTTTTGGCCCGGATCGGTGTGTCCTTCAGGCCGTTATTGTCATAGGCCTTGCGCAGCGTGCCGTTCGAAATGGCTTCCGTCATGAAGGCGGTCGCGAACGCCAGTGCCAGCGGATGGTTCAGCGGCACCGCCACCGCGGTAACGGTCTGTTTGAAGGTCTCGCCCAGCACGCGCGTGCCCGGAATCTTCCTCGCCATGGCGTTGAGCTGGTCGCGCGACAGCGCAAAGGCATCGACCTCGCCGTTGTTCAGCAGGCCGAAGATCTCGTCATAGGTCTGGTAGCCCGTCACTTTGGCGTTCTTCAGATGCGCGATCGCGCCGCGCATGGTGGTGGTGTTGTTGACGGCCGCGACCTTGACGCCGGGCTGGTCGAGGGTCTGGAAATCGGTCGCGGTCGAGCCGGCCTTGACGATGTAGGTGGCGTCGGCGACCTCGTAGATCGGCCCGAACAGCATCTTGGTTTCGCGTTCGGGATCCTTCGGCAGGAAGGTTATGTCCCAGCTGCCTTTGGCGGCGGCGTCGACGATCTGCCCGGAATTCTGGTGCGCGACATATTCGACGCCGACGCCGAGCTGCGCCGCCATTTCCCTGCCGAGGTCGACCGGCACGCCGGCGTAGCCGCCGGCCTCGGTCCTGGTGGACCAGAACGCGCCGCCGGCCGGGCTGATCGCGATCGCCACCCGCAGCTTGCCGGTCGGCGCGATCTCGTCTTTCAGGGCATCGGCGCGCGCGGGACCGGCCATCATGATGGCTCCAACAACGAGGCCGGCCATGCACGGAAAAATTCGATTGAACATCGGATGCGTCTCCCCTCGGCTGGTTGTCGTGGTCGAGCCTTCAACACTCGCGTCGCAAGTCCGGCGCTAGGGCACCTTGCCGACCGTCATGATCTGGGCCCTGACATTGACCGGCGAGGTCGGACGCAGCGCGTCCTGCAACTGCTCCTCGCCGAGCCCGATCGCCTGAAGCCGTTTCGGCGAGATCTTGAAGGTCGTCACCAGCGCGTCCCGGATCGATTCGGCGCGCCGCTGACTCAAGGCCAGATTGAAGTCGCGGCGGCCGCTGGAGTCGGTGTGGTCGACAATCAGGAAGGTGTACGGCAGCAGCCTCGGATCATACAGCGCGTCGGCGATCCGGCCGATCGTTGGATAGGACTGCGGCCTGATGATGGAAGTATCCGGATCGAACAGCACGTCGAAACGGAATTGCGGCAGCTTCAAAAGCTCGCCCGCGATCGGCGGCCGCTTCTGCGGCACCGGATCGGCCTTTGACTTGACCCGGTCGGCGGCCTGCTGGCGCAAGGCGGCGACATTCAGCTCCGGGATGCTATCGAGACCGACAAGCTGGTCCGCGGGATTGCCGGCCGCGGCGGCCGGCTGGGCGCGTGCCGGAGCCGCCGCGAGCATGATCAAGGCGCCAACCAGCACGACGACATCGCCCAGAAATCCGTTTCCCGGTCGCATCAGCGATATCCCGCCGCTGTCATCGCCTGGTTGCAGGCCGATGAGACGCCGCGCTCGGCCGTCAACAGGCACTGCAGAACCTTGCCGACCTGCTTCTGCGTTTCGCCGCACACCTTGACGGCGTCGCGTTCGCAGGTCTTCCAGACCGCGGCGCGCGCCGAAAGCCGCTTCTGCAGGGCATCAAAGGCGCGGGGAAAGTCGCCTCGGCATTTTTGCGACAGGCTGTCCTGATTGCGGTTGAGGCAGTCCTTCAGGCGGGTGGGGTCGAGATTTACGCCGCGGCAGTTATCGTCGATATCCTTGCCGCAGCTGCCGCCCAGAATTGCCATCGAGTCTTCGAACCTGATCGTCTCCGCCGACGCCATCGCAGGTGCGGCCACCGCAACAATGAAAAGGACGGCTCGAATTCGACTCATGCGCGCACCTCACACAAGGAGGGTGGCGATGGTCAAGTCTGATCTTGCGCCGACCGCCCGACAGGGGGCTATTTCGCCGCAACAAATGGTCGCGGGGGGTTTGATCCGTTCGCCGGCCTCCCCTGCTCCGATCAATTCGCGGAGGCGGCCGGCACCCTGATCTCGGTCGGCAGGATAAGGGCGGCGGCAATCACCAGCAGGCACAGGGCGGCAAAGGCGTGCAGCATGGTGACGAAGCCGCCCTGCTCGTACAGCCATGCCACCAGGCCCACGGACGCGCCAGCCGCGGTAAAGCCGATGAAGTAGCGGATCGAATAGGCGCGCGAGCGCCATTGCTCGCTGGTATATTTGCCGACCATGGCGTCATTGACCGTGACCTGGCCGAACGCGCCCATCACGATGCCGATCGAGGCCAGGATCAGCGGCAGGTTCGACAGCGTTGCCGCCAGATACAGGAACGGCGCCAGCATGAAGGACAGCGGCAGCGAGACCGCCTTCAGCGAATAGCGGTCGATCAGTTTTCCGATGGTGTATTGCGTCATGGCGCCGAACACATAGACGCAGGCCGCGATCACCCCGAGCAGCGCCGGGCTGCCGGTCAACTCGGCGAGCCGCTCGGCGAACAGCTTTGGCAGCGCCACCGTCACCGCGTTGAAGGTGGTCGATACCGCGATCACCACGATCAATAGCGCCAGGATCACCCGCCACATGTCCTCTTTGGCCACCCGCGCCTGCGCGGCGGCCTGCCGGGTGCCGGCGCGGTCTTCATGCACCACCGTCAGCGCAAAGCCTGTGCCGATCAAGACCGTGACGATCCCCGGGACGATGTAAGCCCAGCGCCAGCCGAGATATTGCCCGATCACGCCGGTAACCAGCGCCGACGACGCCACGCCGAGATTGCCCCAGACGCCGTTCAGCCCCATCTCGCGGCCGAGCCGCTCGGCATAGGACACGATCATGGCGGTGCCGACGGGGTGGTAGATCGAGGCGAACAGGCCGATTGCGAGCAATGCCGCGCCGAGCTGCAGCGGGCTCTGGACGAGGCCGACCGCGATCATCGAGGCGCCGATGCCGGCAAAGAAGATCACCATCATGTGGCGGCGGCTCCAGCGGTCGCCGAGCCAGCCGGTGATCAGCGAGCCGGCCCCGAAGGCGACGAAGCCCGGCGTCGCGTAGGGCAACAGCTCCGAATAGGCCATGCCGAGCGCCGGCCCCATCACGATGACCGCGGCAGCGAAGATCAGCATCGAATAATGGTCGATGAAATGGGCTGAATTGACGAAGCCGATCACCCGGCCGGGGCTGTTCATGCGCAAAATCCCTGAATCCTCTTATCCTCTGGAATAGGTTATAGGTTCTTGTCCTGACGGGATGTCGCCAATGACTATCGCCGAAACGCCAATCGCTGCCATTCTGAGGGGCCAACGCGCGACCGGCGACGGCGTGCATCTGGTCGCGCGTGCCTACAGGAAGGGCGTCCGGCTCGACCCCCATATGCACCGCGAGGCGCAACTGGTCTACGCCGCCACCGGCACCATGCAGGTGACGACACCGAAGGGCCGCTGGCTGGTGCCCCCCGACCGCGCGGTCTGGGTGCCCGCACTGCTCGAACATGCGATCGACGTGCTTGCCGACATCCAGATGCGGACGCTGTATTTCGACCTGGCGTGGCTCGAGCGCGAGGCGCGCGGCGACAGCCTCGATGCGGAGTTCGTGGTTCGGGTGTCGCCGTTGTTGCACCAGGCGATCCTCGCGCTGTTCGACGCCGGCAACGATCGGGAACGAACCAGTTTGCTGCTGAAGCTCGCCATGCTGGAGCTGGACCGGGCCGAGGATTCCGCGACCTTCATTCCGCTGCCGCACGAGCCGCGCTGCCGGCGCGCCGCCGACATCGTGCTCGGCGATCCCACCGGCGCCCATGAGATCGAAACGCTGGCGCGCGAGGTCGGCACCTCGGCGCGGACGCTGTCGCGGCTGTTCTCGTCGGAGACGCAACTGAGCTTCAAGAGCTGGCGCCAGCGCGCCCGCATCGCCGGCGCGATCGAAAAACTGTCGACCGAAGCCAATGTTTCGGTCAAGCAGCTCGCCGCCGATCTCGGCTATGCCAGCGTGCCGGCGTTTTCCCACGCCTTCCGCCAGGTGACCGGCAAGACGCCGACGCAGTTCGCGGAGAAGTCGTGAGAGAGACTCGTCATATTTCGGTACTATCGATGCGCTTGATTGTGATCGGCACTGCCCTAAATCCTGTATAGGATTCCATACTCATTGGACTCGACCCGCTGATATGGCCAACGCCTTTTTCTCCGAGCTGCTGTCGACGATTTCCGAACGCGGCCGCACGCTGCTTCGGCGGGGCGGCCCCTCCAACGCAAAACAGGACGCATCCGAGCTGCTCGCATTATGCGAGGCGCTGCTGTCGGGCCGCGGCGAGGCCTCCGGCACCGCGATGGCCCGCGAAGTGCTCGACCGCTACCATCACCTCGACGCCGCCGGCCGGGTGGCGTTCTTCGAGACGCTGGCCCGCGAATACGGTCCGGACCGCGAGAAGCTTTCGCAGGCGATCGAGAGCTGGCGCGCAGAGCCGAGCGACGACGACGCCAGCGATCTGCATTTTGCGTCCGAGCCGCGGCGGCAGGAGCTGATCCGCCGGCTGAACCGCGCCCCGGGCGGCACCAGCGACCTGGTATCGATGCGCGCCGATCTGCTCGACCTGATGAAAGACAGCAAGGATCTGGCCGCGCTCGACCGCGACGTCGTGCATCTATTGTCTTCGTGGTTCAACAGGGGATTTCTCGTGCTGCGCAGGATAGACTGGTCCACGCCCGCGAATATTCTGGAACAGATCATCCGCTATGAGGCGGTGCACGAGATCCGCGACTGGGACGACCTGCGCCGCCGCATCGATCCGGTCGACCGGCGCTGCTACGCCTTCTTTCATCCCGCGCTGGCCGAGGAGCCGTTGATCTTCGTCGAGGTGGCGCTGACCGAGACCATCCCCACGGCGATCGCGCCGTTGCTCGCCGAAGAGCGGCAGCCGGTGCCGGTCGAGCGCGCCCGCACCGCGGTGTTCTATTCGATCTCGAATACCCAGCGCGGGCTCGGCGGCATTTCCTTCGGCAGTTTTCTGATCAAGCAGGTGGTCGAGGAACTCCGGCGCGAACTGCCGAAACTCGATACCTTCGTGACGCTGTCGCCGGTGCCGGGCTTCATGCCATGGCTGAAACAGGCAAACGACGTGCCGATCTCCGACGAAGAGCGGACGCTGCTGGAAAATCTCGACAGGCCCGACTGGTTCGAGAATCCGGAGCTGACCGCGCAGCTCCGCGCCGTGCTCGAGCCGCTGGCGGCGCATTACTTCCTCAAAGCGCGCACGCCGAAGGGAAGACTGATCGACTCGGTGGCACGATTCCATATCGGCAACGGCGCGCGGCTGGAGCGGATCGACTGGCTCGGCGACCTCTCGCCGAAGGGCCTGCGCGAATCCGCCGGCATCATGGTCAACTATCTCTATCGCCTCGAGGATATCGAGAAGAACCACGAGGCCTACGCCAACCACGGCGAAATCGCCGCCTCCAGCGCGGTGAAGAAGCTGCTCAAAAACGAGAGCCGGCGACTTTTGGATATGCGGCTGTCGTAGCCCTGAGCGTCATTGCGAGGAGCACTTGCGACGACGCAGTCCACACTTTGGACGAAAAAGACTGGATTGCTTCGCACACCAGTCGCGCATTCGCGCGACCGCTGGCTCGCAATGACGGTGGACCTCCCTCCCCCACACCTGATTGGCGACGTCCACCGCGAGCTTCAGCTTGGGGCAAACCATGCTGCGAGAATGCGAAGCCACGACCGCGCCACATCCCCGATGTCGTCCCGGACAAGCGAGCGCAGCGAGTGTCGATCCGGGATCCATAACCGCGAATGTTCGCCGTTGCGCCGCGCTGGAGCTCCGATCCCTTTCACCATGCACATCGGTGGTTAAGGGTCCCGGCGTTCGCCGGGACGACGCGGAGAGAAAGATGAGGCTCCATTAAAGTTGAATCCGGCCGCACCACGTCATTGCGTTAGCTCAACGAGCGAAGGCGGAAGCAATCCATTCTTCCTTTTGCGCGGCCCCATCCTCGCAATGACGGGTAACGCACGGCCGCCCCTCAAGGCGCAGCCTTGTCGCGGAAATACGGCTCTACCGGACCGTGAACCTTGATGGTCAGCGGATGGCCGTAGCGATCCTTGGCGTTGCCGGCGGTGACGCGCACCCAGCCCTCGCTGACGCAATATTCCTCGACATTGGTCTTCTCGACGCCCTTGAAGCGAATGCCGACGTCGCGCGACAGCACCGCTTCATCGTAATAGGGGCTCTTCGGATCGGTCGACAGGCGATCCGGCAACTGGTCGTTGGTGGTCTCGTTCTTCTCGTTCACAACAGGGCCTCGATTTCTCGCTTCAAGCCTTCGGGGGTCGCGGTCGGCGCATGCCGCGCCACCACCCTGCCGGAGCGGTCGACCAGGAATTTGGTGAAATTCCATTTGATCGAGGGACCGAGCAGGCCGGATTTCTCGCGCGTCAGGTATTTGTAGAGCGGATGCGCATTGGCGCCGTTGACGTCGATCTTGGCGAACATCGGAAACGTGACGGCATATCTGGTTTCGCAGAATTGCGCGATCTGGCTGGCGTCGCCCGGCTCCTGGGCGCCGAACTGGTTGCAGGGAAAGCCGAGCACCGCAAAGCCGCGCGGCGAAAGCGCCCGGTGCAATTCCTGCAGGCCCTTGTATTGCGGCGTGAACCCGCAGGCGCTCGCGGTGTTGACGATCAAAAGCACCTGGCCCTCGAACCGCTTCAGCGCAACCTCCTCGCCCTCGAGCGTCCTGGCCGTGAAATCATAGATGCCTGGCATCATGTCCTCCCGGTTCAGCCCGCGGGATCGATCGCCGCCGACGGCGTGCCTCCCGCTTCGATCGCCTCGCCCGCGGCGAGACAGAGGTCCTCGCGATATCGGCCTGAGACGACCTGAACGCCAACCGGCACACGCCCCACCAATCCCGTCGAAACCGTTAGCGCGGGAAGCCCCATGAAGGGAATGGCAATCTGCGGCAGTTGCGCGTGCCACACCCGTGCGAAGGAAGCATCGTCCTTGCGGTCGAGCTGGTCGGGAAACGGCAATTCGCCGGAGACCGGCATCACCAGCACGGCGTAGCTCTCGAAAAACGCCAGCCATTCGCGCGTCAGCGTCGCGCGCCGCGTCAGCGCCTTCGACAGCGCGGCGCCATCGAACGGCAATACCTTGGCCTTGTTGCCGCGCAGGCAGGCGAGCGCGCCGGGATCGCCCTCGCGCTCGGCGGCTTCGAGCTGCGCCTCAAAGCCGTCGCCGAGCCAGAGTTTTGTTTGCAGGTCCGCAGGCTCCCGCAGCGGCGGCGTATTTGCGATCTCTTCGACCGTCCAGCCGGCGCGCTCCAGCCGCTTGCCGGCATCGGCGACCGCGGCCTTCACTTCCGCGACCGGCTCGAGACCATCAGGGTTGAGGCACAGCGCCGCGCGCTTCGGCATGAAAGGTCCCGTCAGCGGCGCCGGCACCCACCAGGGATCGCGGAAATCCCTGGCCGACATCGCGGCGAGCGCGATCCTGAGATCGGCGACGGTGCGCGCGAGCGGGCCGGATACCGCGCTGATCTGCGGCCCGATCGGCCGTTCAGGCAATGCGGCGTTGAAGGCCGCGATGCGGCCGACGGTCGGCCGCAGGCCATGCACGCCGCAGGCGTAGGCGGGATAGCGAATCGATCCCGCGATATCGGTGCCATGGGCGACATGCCCGATACCGGCGGCGACGGCTGCTCCCGCGCCACCGGATGAGCCGCCCGGCGTGATGCCGGGGTCGCGCGGATTTTTGGTGTCGCCATGCACGAGGTTGGCGGTGAACCAGCGATAGGAAAAGGCCGGGCAGTTGGTGCGCCCGAGAATGACGGCGCCGGCCTTGCGCAAATTATCGATCACCGGGCTGTTGGTCTTTGCGATCACGTCGCGCTGCAGTTTCAGGCCATTGGTGGTGGCAAAGCCCTGCTGGTCGATATTGACCTTCACCGTGACGGGCACGCCCGCCAGCGCGCCGGCATCCTCGCCGCGGGCGATCGCGGCATCGACGCTTGCGGCCTGGGCCAGCACGTCCGCCGGCCTGTGGTCGACCACCGCGTTGATTTTTGGATTGACCGCGTCGAGCCGCGCCAGGGCGGCCGTCGCGGCCTCCTTCGCCGAGACTTTTTTCGCTCTTATCAGCGCGACGAGGTCGGTGGCCGACAGGCGCCAGAGGTCTTGCATCTGAAACTCCGTTTGATCACCGCTGTTGTAGCGCCGCACGAAAGGCGGCGCCAGCACCGGGCCGCGGACGGAGAGATTCTAGCGTACCCGGGCGATGTAATAGGCGAGATCGGCGATCTGCTCTTTGGTCACCGGGCCCATCACGTCGGCCATGCTGCCGTCATAGCCGCGGCGGCTGTTGTCCTTGTACTCGGCAAGCGTCCTGGCGAGATAGTCCTCGCGCTGGTTGGCAATGCGCGGGACGTTCTCCTTGCCGGAAAAGTCGGCATTATGGCAGCTGTTACAGCGGTGCTGCTGTGCCAGCGCCTGGCCGACCCGCATTCGCGCGGGCTCACCGGTATCGGCCGGCGGCGCGGGCTTCGGCAATCCGGCGATGAAATCGGAAAAAATCCGCAAATCGTCGTCGGACAGCGTCTTCGCCATCTCGTTCATCGGCTCGAAGCTACGCAGCTTCTCGCGAAACATGAAGAGCTGGATCAGCGCATAGGGCGCCTGCTGCGCGCCGAGCGAGGGCGTGTTCTCGGTCCCGGACTGTCCGCGCTCGCCGTGGCAGGCAAGGCATGGCGCGGCGCGCTGCTCGATGGTTTCCGCGCCGGCCGATAAGGCGATGCAGGCAAACGCCAGCGCCGTGATTATTTTTCGCATCGGACTATCCTGGCGTCTTGTCGTGGCGAGAAACAAGGCGGCGAAGCAACCCGGCCCGCCTTCAATGCCTTCCGGATTGCTTCGCGGGGTTTAGCATCGGGCGCGCATTCGCGCGACCCGCTGGCTTGCACCCGGTTGCTTGCAATGACGCCCTTTTTACGGCGTGTCGCCGCCTATTGCGCGGCGACCTTCTGCTTGCCGTAGGTGACGCGATAGACGGCGCCGTTCCAGTCGTCGGAGACCAGGAGCGATCCGTCCTTCATTTGCAGCACATCGACCGGCCGGCCGATATACTTGTTATCCTCGAGGAAGCCGGTGATGAACGGCTCGGTCGACTTCATCGTGCCATCCTTGTTCAGTTTGACCAGGACCACATCGCCGCCGACTTTCTTGGACCGGTTCCATGAACCGTGCCGGGCAACGATGATGGCGTTCTTGTAGGACTTCGGGAACATGTTGCCGGTATAGAACCGCATGCCCAGCGAGGCGGAATGCGGGCCCAGCAGGCCGATCGGCGGCGTGAATTCGCTGCAGGAACGTCCCCAGCCGAATTCAGGGTCGACGATATTGCCTTGCAGACAATAGGGCGCGCCAAAATGCTCGCCGATCTTGGTAACGCGATTAAGCTCGTCCTCAGGGACGTCTTCCGACACCCAGTCGCGGCCGTTGTCGGTGAAGTAGAGCTGCCTGGTTTCCGGATGCCAGTCGAAGCCGACGGTGTTACGGACACCCTTCGCGACCACTTCGGCGCCGCTGCCGTCGAGATTGATCCGCCTGATCTGGCCGTGCGCGTCGTCATGCAGCACGTTGTTGCCGGGCTGCCCGACCGGCACATAGAGCTTGTTGTCAGGACCGATGGCGATGAACTTCCAGCCGTGGGCTTCGTCCTTCGGCAGATTGTCATAGATCATCGTCGGCTTCGGCGGATTGTCGAGATTGTCTTCAATTTTGTCGAACTTGGAAACCTTCGACAATTCCGCGATGTAAAGCGTACCATTCTTGAACGCGACGCCGTTCGGCCGATGGAGCTCCGACGCGAGAACCTTGACCGTGCGCTTGCCCTCCTTGTTGGCGATGGCATAGACCTTGCCGACGAGGCGGGTGCCGACAAATACCGTTCCCTTGTCGCCTTCGGCGAGTGAGCGCGCGTTGGCCATGCCGGCGGCATAGATCTCGATATTGAAGCCGGGCGGCACCTTGAGCTTGGCGATCGGCAGCTTGTCGGGCGCCGCGGCAATCGGCGGCGGCGCGATCGGCGCGAGTTTTGCCGCGGCTTCATTGTCCGCGGGCCGTCCGATCAAGGGCGAACCCGGAGGAAGCGGCGCCGCCGCGCCAGCGGCCGGCGGATTGGCGGGCTGCTGCGCCGCCGCGGCAAAGGTGAGTGCGCAAAAGAAAGCGCCGGCCAGCAACAGGCTGCGCGGCACGGACGAATGGCTCATCATGGTTTTCTCCCCTGCGGAAGCCTTCTTTCCTCGCGGGCAATCGACATGGTGCCCCGCGCCGGTGGCCTTCCTCAATCGCAGTCTCCGATATTTGTCCGCCGGTGCGCAATCGGAAAACATGACCGGACAAAGGCAAGCCTGCGGTGCAGCGCGGAAACGGCCTCGCGCGGCGTCAATGCCTGGTCATCGAGCGGTTGGGCATGTCGATGATCGCCTCGACGAAGGGAAACTCCAGCACGATCTCGCCCTCGTCATCGGTCACTTCGATCACGGCATTCAAGAGCGCGCCTTCGGCGCCTTCCGTCTTCAGGATTTCCTGGATCATCGCGCGCGCCATTTCCCATGCGCGGTCGGGATTCCGCAGCACTTCGCCTTCGGGATCGGAAATCAGCTCATCGCCGATACGGGTGTTGAAATAATATCGCGGCATCGGCTGCAATTGACTCCGATCAGGGCCCTCACGGTCGACGGCCGGTGAATCCTACAGGCTCTTTACGCGGAGCAGCCATGCTCCGTCGACTCCAAGATCGCCATCGGCTGGTGCACAGGCAACCGCGAAACCGTTGATCCCACGAGCTTTTGAGGTTGAGACCCCGCACAACTACGTGAATTTCTTTTCGCGGTGCAGCATAAATTTCGCGGGGGGAAGATATCAAAGATTTAACTGGCGAAGTTTTCGATCTGCACTAGTTTATCCAATGAGGGCGGAATTCGTCCGGATTCAACAGGAGAGCCAAATGGCCTGGAAAGCACCGAAAATCGTCGAAGTCTCGGTCGGGATGGAAATCAACATGTATATGTGCGCCACCCGCAAGTAAGCGGCAGCGCACTTCACGTCTAACGCAGGTGGACCTCCGGGCCTGACATGTTCCCGATAAGGGGACGATGTGTTTGGCCGGTGTCCACCTCGTCACGTTTGTACCATCAGGTTCAGGTTTTTCCAGGAGACGGATCATGCTTCGCGTCGTCGTCCTGGGCGCCGCGGCAGGTGGTGGCGTTCCGCAGTGGAACTGCGGATGTCCGGCATGCCGGACCGCGCGGACCGAGCGTCCCGAACTCCGGAGCACCCAGGCCTCCATCGCCGTCAGCACCGATGGCGAGCATTGGTTGCTGGTCAACGCCTCCCCCGATCTGCGTCAGCAGGCGATCGCAACGCCACAGCTTCACCCCAGGGCAGGCCAGCTTCGCCACAGCCCGATCGCGGGCGTTATCCTGACCAACGGCGAAATCGATGCCGTCGCCGGGCTGTTGTCGATGCGCGAGGGTTCGCCCTTTACGATCTACGCCCATGCGCGGGTGCTTGCCATTCTCGGATCCAACAGCATCTTCAACGTCCTGAGCGAGAAGAACGTGAAGCGTCAGCCGATCGAGGTCGATCAGGCCTTCGAGCCCGCTTTGCCGGATGGCTCGCCATCCGGCATCGAAATCCTGCCGTTCGAGGTTCCCGGCAAGGGCGCATGGTATCTGGAAGGCAAGGCGCATCCTGCCGGGGGCAATGCGGCAGGCGATACGCTCGGGCTTCGGATCGCGGACAAGGCGAGCGGCAAGTATTTCTTTTTTCTGGCGGCCTGCGCGCGCCTGACCGACGACCTCAAGTCCCGGCTTGCCGGGGCGCCCCTGATCTTCTTCGATGGCACCGTGTGGCGCGACGACGAATTGATCGTCGCCGGGCTCGGCAACAAGACCGGGCAAGGCATGGGACATATCGCGATGTCAGGCGATCACGGCGCGATCGAAAGCCTCGCCGGTCTCGACATCGCCCGGAAAGTGTTCTTGCATATCAACAACTCCAACCCGGCGTTGCTGGCTGGCTCGAACGAGCGCAAGACCGCCGAACATGCCGGCTGGCAAATCCCCGCCGACGGAACGGAGATCACGCTGTGAACGCAATGACAGGAATGACCGCCTTCTCGCTCGGCAAGGGCGCTTCGCTCGACAGCGCCGAGGAACTGGAAGCGATGCTCCGCCACATCGGCGCGACGCGCTATCACAATCTGCATCCGTTCCACCGGCTGCTGCATGGCGGCAAGCTCAACAAGGGCCAGGTGCAGGCCTGGGCGCTGAACCGCTACTACTATCAGAGCACGATCCCGCTGAAGGACGCGGTGGTAATCTCGCGCTTTCGCGACCGCGGCATCCGGCTGGAATGGCGGCATCGGATCGAGGACCATGACGGCCATATCGGCAGCGAAGGCGGCATCGAGCGCTGGCTGAAACTGACCGAGGGCCTCGGCCTCGACAACACTTATGTGGAATCCACCGAGGGCATTCTGCCGGCAACGCGTTTCGCGGTGGAAGCCTATGTGCATTTCGTCCGCGACAAGAGCCCGCTCGAGGCGATCGCCTCCTCGCTGACCGAATTGTTCGCGCCAAACCTGCACGAGGAGCGCATCTCGGGCATGCTGGCGCATTACGACTTCGTCAATCCCGACATCATGAGCTATTTCAGCCGGCGCCTGACGCAGGCGCCGCGCGATGCCAATTTCGCGCTCGACTACGTCAAGAAACATGCGACCACCCGAGCCGAGCGCGAGACGGTCTGCAATGCGCTGATCTTCAAGACCAATGTGCTATGGGTTCAGCTCGATGCGCTGTATCATGCCTATGTCGAGGGGCACGTGCCGCCCGGTGCGTTCGTGCCGAAAACCGACTAGAGGCGATCGATGGCAAGCCGCAACATCAGCGTCAGCGAGGCGAGCCGGCCGAAACTGCCGCGGCACACAAGACTGAAATTCGATGAAACCCGGCAGGTCTGGGTGATTTTGGCGCCGGAACGCGTGCTGGCGCCGGACGAAATCGCGGTCGAAGTGCTGCAACTCTGCGACGGCGTCCGCAGCGTCGCCGACATGGTCGACCAGCTCACCGCCAAATACTTGGCCGAACGCGGGGCGATCGCGACCGATGTCATCGCCATGCTGCAGGACCTCGCCGACAAGGGTTTTCTCACCGAAGCGCGCGAGAAGACGTCATGAGCACGGTTTTGACCGGCACCAAGGCAGCAGCCGCCAATCCCAGTGACGGGCTCGCGGTGCTGGAATCGCGCCGTTCGGCCGCCGAGACCTTCGGCATTCCGCTGGCGGTGCTGGCCGAGCTGACGCACCGCTGCCCGCTGCAATGCCCCTATTGCTCCAATCCGGTCGAGCTCGATCGCGGCGGCAGCGAACTCACCACCGCGGAATGGAAAAAGGTTCTGACCGAGCTCGCCGAAATCGGCGTGCTGCAGATCCATTTCTCCGGCGGCGAGCCGACCGCGCGCAAGGATCTGGTCGAACTGGTCAAGCACGCGACCGGTGCCGGGCTCTACTCCAACCTGATCACGTCGGCGGTGCTGCTGACGAAGGAAAAACTTGCCGCACTGGCCGAGGCGGGCCTGAGCCACGTCCAGATCAGTTTCCAGGGCAATGAGCCCGTCGTCGCCGACCGCGTCGCCGGCCTGAAGAATTCGCACGCGAAAAAGATCGAAGCCGCAAGATGGACGCGCGAGCTGGATTTGCCGCTGACGGTCAATGCCGTCATGCACCGCCAGAACCTGCATCAATTGTCCGACATCATCCAGATGGCGGTCGATCTCGACGCCGACCGGCTCGAGGTCGCCAATGTGCAATATTACGGCTGGGCCCTGAAGAACCGCGCCGCGCTGATGCCGACCATCGCGCAGATCGAGGAGACCAGCCGCATCGTCGAGGAAGCGCAGCTCCGCCTGAAGGGCGTGCTTGCGATCGACTATGTGGTGCCGGATTATTACGCGCTGCGGCCGAAGAAATGCATGGGCGGCTGGGGCCGGCAGTTCTTCAACATCTCGCCCGCCGGCAAGATCCTGCCCTGCCACGCCGCGGAGACCATCACCGGACTCGAATTCCTGTCGGTGCGATCGAATCATTCGATCGCCTGGATCTGGCAGAATTCGGAAGCCTTCAACCGCTATCGCGGCACCGGCTGGATGCCGGAGCCGTGCCGGAGCTGCGAATTCAAGGAGGTCGATTTCGGCGGCTGCCGCTGCCAGGCTTTTGCGCTGACCGGCGATGCCGGCAACACCGATCCGGCCTGCACGCTGTCGCCGATGCACGAGCAGATTTTCAAGACGGCGGAGCGCGAAGCAGCCAGCGATCAAAACCGTTTCCTCTATCGCAACTTCGCCGGCGGTACGCTGGAGACGGATGGCGACCATGGCGCCTGACGCCGACGCGGGTAGATCCTCACGCCAACACGCCGATCCCTTTGCGCCGCTGACCTCGGAACTGCTGCCGGTCGGCGACGGTCATGAGGTCTATGTCGAGAGCGTCGGCCGGGCCGACGGCATCGCCGCGCTCTATCTGCATGGCGGGCCCGGCAGCGGCTGCCAGCCCGATCACCGCCGGCTGTTCGACCCCGAGCGCTTCCACGCGATTCTGTTCGACCAGCGCGGCGCCGGCCGCAGCCGTCCCAAGGGCCGCCGCCAGGACAATACGCTGCCGCATCTGATCGCGGACATCGAGATGATCCGCGAAAAGTTCGGCATCACACGCTGGATGCTGGTCGGCGGCTCCTGGGGCGCGACGCTGGCGCTGGCCTATGCGCAGGCGCATCCGCGGCGGGTCACCGGCATCGCGCTGCGCGCGCCGTTTTTGGGCACCCGCGCCGAACTCGAAAGCGCGTTCCTCGCCGTGCTGCCGCGGTTCTATCCCGGTCTTTACGAAGATTTTATCGGCGTGCTGCCGCCGCAGGAACACGCGCATCCGCTTGAGGCCTACTATCGCCGCATCCTCGATTCCGACCCTGCCGTGCACGGCCCGGCCGCGCGCGCCTGGCACGACACCGAACGCATCCTGTCGGAACACACGCCCCATCGCGGGCGGCTCGATCTCGCCGCGCTGAACGCCTCGCACGCCCTGCCCGCGACGCCGTTCATGGAAGCGCATTATTTTCAGAACGACTGCTTCTTGAAGCCGGACCAGCTGATGGCCGCGGCCGGCAGGCTCGCCGGCATTCCCGGCATCCTGGTGCAGGGCCGCTACGATCTGCTCTGCCCGCCTTCGACCTCGCATGCGCTCGCCGCGGTGTGGCGCGACGCCGAGATTCGTTTCGCCGAAGGCGCCGGACATACGCTGTACGATCCCGGCGTGAGGGACGCCGTGATGAAGGCGATCGCCGATCTCGCTTCCGGAATGACCAGATAGGGATTTTCAAAAGATGCCGCTGGCCGGAACAGGCATGCTGCTGACGTCGATGGATATCGATGCCGCCGACGAGGCCGAATTCAACCGCTGGTACGACCGCGAACATCTCGAGGAGCGCGTCGCCATCGACGGATTCCTCGAGGCGCGGCGCTACGTCGCCCATGAGGCAAAACCGAAATACCTCTGCCTCTATTCCACCGCGACCTTCGACGTACTTGACAGCCCAGCCTATCGCGCGGCGCTGACCAACCCTACCGACTGGTCGAAGACCAATCTCGCCCGCTTCAAGAACATGATCCGCGCGGTCGCGCGCATCACCGTCAGCCGCGGTCAGGGCCGGGGCGCTGCGCTCGGCATCATCCGCCTCCGGCCGCCAGCCGGCGGCGAAGAGCGACTGCGCGCCGCGCTCGCAGCGCAGCTTGACCCGGCCAAGCTCGATGGAATCGTGTCGATGCATCTGATCGAGAACGATCCCGTGCTTTCAAGGCCCATTACCGATGACCCTCCGGTCTCCGACCCCGGTTCGGGCGACTGGTTCGTTCTGATCGATGCCACCCATGTAAGTGCGGTCCCGGCGGCCGCGGCGCGCATCCATGACAATGCCGCCTTCAAATCGCTGGAGATCTCAAGCGGCGTCTACCATCTGATGTGGGACTTGGCGAAGAGCGACCTTCCGCGCGCCTGAAAACGGGCCGAAACGCCGCGCGCTGCATGCTGCACTGCCGCATGACGTTCGCGGGTTTACCACAGGCGCGGGTCGGGCCAATGAAAGCTGGAGATCGCGCAAAATTGCCTTTGTGTGTGCTCTGGAATGGCTTTAATAAGATCAGCCTATGATGCAATTCAAGAACCACAAGAACGCCACCCCGAGCGTTCGCAGGCAAAAATAAGGCCGCGCCGTTATCCAAGTTGGCGCGGACAGGTAGAATGAAACCGACTGATATCTCGGCGCCGGACTACTTTCACAAGGTAGTCGACTGCCAATGGGCTTGCCCCGCACACACGCCAGTTCCCGAATACATCCGGTTGATCGCAGAGGGGCGTTACAGCGACGCCTATATGATCAACTGGAGATCGAACGTATTTCCCGGCATTTTGGGACGCACCTGCGACCGCCCGTGCGAGCCGGCGTGCCGGCGCGGCCGCGTCGAGGAAAATCCGGTCGCGATCTGCCGCCTCAAGCGCGTCGCCGCCGATTTCAAGGATGACGTCAGGCACCGCATGCCGCGCCGTGCGCCGAACAACGGCAGGCGCATCGCGCTGATCGGCGGCGGTCCCGCCTCGCTTGCGGTCGCGCGCGATCTCGCCCCGCTCGGCTATCACTGCACGGTGTTCGAC
>NZ_JBAVNZ010000555.1:0-1610 GCF_049691595.1 Bradyrhizobium sp. | reverse complement strand
GCGCGCCGTGCGGATGGTGCTGGAGCACCGCGGCGAGCACCCGTCCCATTGGGCGGCGATCGTGTCGATCGCGGCCAAGATCGGCTGCACCGCGCAGACGCTCAACACGTGGGTGAAGACGGCCGAGATCGACAGCGGCCGCAAACCCGGCGTCACCACCGACGAGCGCGAGCGGCTCAAGGCGCTGGAGCGCGAGGTTCGCGAGCTGCGCCAGGCCAGCGAGATCCTGCGCAAGGCATCTGCGTATTTTGCCCAAGCGGAGCTCGACCGCCGATGGAAGCCATGATCCGCTTCGTTGACGAGTATCGGTCTGCGTACGGGGTCGAGCCGATTTGCAAGGTCTTGCCGATCGCCCCGTCGACCTACCACGAGCATGCACGGCGCCGGGCTCAGCCCGAGACGGCGCCAGCGCGTGTTCAACGCGACGACGTCCTGCGCGTCGAGATCAAAAGGGTTTTCGATGAGAATTTCTCGGTCTACGGCGTGCGCAAAGTCTGGCGACAGTTGCTGCGGGAGGGCATCGAAGTCGCCCGCTGCACCGTCGCCCGGCTGATGGGAGCGATGGGTTTGCGAGGCGTCACCCGTGGCGCCCGCGTGCGCACGACGGTTGCCGACAAGGCCAAGCCGTGCCCGCTCGATCACGTCAACCGGCAGTTCAAGGCGCCGCGTCCGAACGCACTGTGGGTCTCGGACTTCACCTACGTCGCGACGTGGACCGGCTTCGTCTACGTCGCCTTCGTCATTGACACGTTCGCCCGGCGCATCGTCGGTTGGCGTGTCAGCAGATCAGCGCATGCGGGCTTCGTGCTCGATGCGCTTGAGCAGGCCATCCATGATCGCCAACCCGCTTCGGGCGGCGGCCTCGTGCATCACTCCGATCGCGGCGTGCAGTATCTCTCGATCATCTACACCGAGCGCCTCGCCGAGGCTGGCCTCGTGCCATCCGTCGGCAGCGTCGGCGATAGCTACGACAATGCCCTCGCCGAGACGATCAATGGGCTCTACAAGGCCGAGGCGATCCATCGGCGGGGGCCGTGGCGCTCGCTCGAAGCCGTCGAATACGCGACACTCGAATGGGTCGATTGGTTCAACAACCGCAGGCTTCTGGAGCCCATCGGCAACATTCCGCCGGCCGAAGCGGAAGCCGCCTACTACGCAAGCTTGGAGGAGCCCGCCAAACTCGCCGCCTGACTCAAACCAAACAGCCTCCGGAGATTCCGGCGCGGTTCAGTACCGCAACTCGCTCTTTGAGCGTTTCGTATGATGTGCATTTGCGATCGGTATGGAACTGAGATGATCCTGACTATTCGGACGGATTTTCCAATCGGATTAACGTTGGCGCAGTTTAACCTTGATGTAGGAGCATGATCTTCCGTGGACCGGATCGGCGCTGGAGAAGGTCATGGTAGCCAGGAAATTTCGTCAGCCGTCAAAACAGGAAATCTGTGGCGTCGACCAAATTGGCACCGCCGACAAGTAGGATCTGGTTCCCGCCGAAGGAGACGAGGGCATTGCCGCTGCCGTTGAAGTTCTGGTCGACGGTCAATTGGGCGAACGAGGTCGCGCCACTGCCATTGAGATTGAAGTGCTCTGTGCCGTTGCTCCAATCC
>NZ_JBAVNZ010000554.1:0-7763 GCF_049691595.1 Bradyrhizobium sp. | reverse complement strand
CGCTCCGAGAGTGCGACCGGGCCCGCCATTTCCGAGATTTTCCCGCAGGCAAGCTGAATGAACGATTTCGCGCACTCCGTTGCCGCGGCGCTGTCGCTGATCTCCGGCTTCGATTCCGAACTCATCGGGATCGTGCTGCTGTCGCTGCGCGTCAGCCTGTCGGCCAGCCTCGTCGCCCTGGTGATTGGCGCCCCCATCGGCGCGCTGTTGGCCATCAGCCGGTTTCCCGGGCGGCAAACCGTCATCGTATTGGCGAACGCGCTGCTCGGCCTGCCGCCGGTGGTGGCGGGGCTCGCGATCTATCTTCTGCTGTCGCGGTCCGGACCCATCGGATTTGCCGGGCTGTTGTTCACGCCATCCGCCATGGTGATCGCGCAGGTCGCGCTCACGACCCCGATCGTCGTCGCGCTGGTGCACCGCCCGGCCACGGCGCTGTGGGCGGAATATGCCGACCTGATGCGGACCGACGGCCTTTCCCGTTTTCGCAGCATGATGCTGTTGTTCTCGCTCGGCCGCGCGTCGCTGTTGACCGCGTTCCTCGCCGCCTTCGGCCGTGCCATCGCGGAGGTCGGTGCGATCATCGTCGTCGGCGGCAACATTCGTGGCTATACGCGAACCATGACCACGGCCATCGTGCTGGAAACGAGCAAGGGCGATCTGGCGCTCGCCCTCGGGCTCGGGCTGATCCTGCTGTCGCTGAGCGTGGCGGTGAGTACCGCGGCCTTCCTGCTGGTGGGCCGCGTTGGGGAAAAATGACTGATCGCCGCGACCTCGTCATCGGCGATCGTCTGTTGTCACAACGACCGCACCAGCGCGTTTGGCATCAAAAGGACTCGCGGAAGCGATGGATTCACTGACCCTGTTTGGATTGTTCGCGGTGTCGATGATGCTGGTCTGCTACGCGGCGGAGGACCGCAGTCCATGGTTCATCCCGGCGTTCGCGGTCGCCTGTGCACTCGGTTCGATCTACGGATTCCTGCAGGGCGCATGGCCGTTCGGCCTGGTCGAGGCAATCTGGGCGGTCGTGGCCGTGCGGCGCTGGCTCGGGCGACGGCAATAAGCAGAGGATTCTTCGCCCTTGAGGCACGTGACGGCCGCCTGTAACAATTCTGTCGCACAGCAAAACTAAACGGGAGCAGCGGCAGATCGCCGAAATTGCTTCTCACGGGGAGAACCTCATGCGCCGCGCCATTGTGTTGCTATCCGCAAGCCTGCTCGCGCTGTCCGCAGTCGCAGCGTCGGCGCAGAACGCCGCGCCGCGCAATTTGATCCTGTTCATCCCGGACGGCTTGCGCGGCCGTATCGTGACGCCGCAGACCGCGCCGGCGATGGCCGAACTCCGCGACAAGGGCGTCAACTTCAAGAATTCGCATTCGCTGTTTCCGACCTTCACCATGGCCAACGGCTCGGCGATGGCGAGCGGCCACTACCTCGGCGATACCGGCACCTTCAGCAACACGATCTATACCGGTTATTCCTCGGTGCCGGCCGGCGACACCGTGGTCCCCTTCATCGAGAACGATGCGGTGCTCGGCGACGTCGACGAGCATTTCAACGGCGACTATCTGAACGAAGACACCATTTTGAAGCTGGCCCGCGCACAGGGTTTCTCGACCGCCGCGATCGGCAAGGTCGGCCCGACGCTGCTGTTCGATCACACCGACCGCGGCAGGACCACGATCGTGATCGACGACTCCACCGGCGGCAAGACCGGCGTGCCCCTCTCGGACGAAATGAAGGAGGCGCTGACCAAGGCCAATCTGCCATTGACCACGCCCTCGCGCGGCGACAACGGCAAGGCCGGCGACGCTAAAACACCGGGCACCACGGCCGCCAATGTGCCGCAACAGGCCTACATGGCCGACGTCGCCACCAGGGTCGTGCTGCCGATGTTCAAGGCGCGCAACAAGCCGTTCGTGCTGGTGTTCTGGTCGCGCGATCCCGACGGCAGCCAGCACAATACCGGCGACAGCCTCAACACCATCACGCCCGGCATCAATGGCCCGACCTCGATGGCCGGCATCAGGAACGCCGACGACAATCTGGCGCAACTGCGCAAAGCGCTCGACGATCTCGGCCTTGCCGCCTCGACCAACATCATCGTCTCCGCCGACCACGGTTTTTCAACCATCTCGAAGGAGAGCAAGACCAGCCCCGCGGCGAAGATCACGTATGAAGACACGCCAAAGGATTTCCTCCCGATGGGCTTCGTCGCGATCGATCTCGCCAAGGCGCTGAACCTGCCGCTGTTCGATCCCAACAACAAAAACGCGCGGGTCGCCGATAACTCCCATCCAAAGGCCGGCAACGGCGTGCTCGGGCAGGATCCGGCCAAGCCGGACGTGGTGGTCGCCACCAATGGCGGATCGGACCTGGTCTATCTGCCGCGCAAGGACAGGAAACTCGCCGGGCGCGCGATCAGGGCGCTGCTGGAGCAGGACTATGTCAGCGGGCTGTTCGTCGACGACGAGCTCGGGCGTTTTCCCGGCACGCTGCCGATGTCCCAGCTTGGCCTCAAGGGCAAGGCGGTGACGCCGAACCCTTCGATCGTGGTCAATTTCCGCTCCTGGTCGTCCGGATGCGACGAGCCGGTCAATTGCTCGGTCGAGATCGCCGATACGGTGCTGCGCCAGGGCCAGGGCATGCATGGAAGTTTCAGCCGCGGCGACACCCTGAATTTCATGGCGGCGATCGGGCCCGACTTCAAATCGGGCTATGTCGATCCCCTGCCCGTCAGCAACGCCGACGTCGGCGCCACCGCGGCAAAGCTGATGGGACTTTCACCAAAACCCAAAGGCAATCTGATCGGCCGCGTCATGACCGAAGCGATGCCCAACGGCGCGACGGCGCGCGCCTTCTTCGGCACGGTGAAGTCGCAGCCCGCGGCGAATGGCCTGCGCACCGTGCTGAACTTCCAGCGCGTCGGCACCCAGCGCTATTTCGACGCCGCCGGATTTCCCGGCCGCACGCTCGGGCTGGATGGAGACGGCGGCAAGCAAAAAACCGCGGGGAAATAGCGCAGTGGTCCGCATGCATAGTCGTAGGATGGGTTGAGCTTTCCGCGAAACCCATCACCTCCATAACAAGCAAGTGATGGGTATCGCTTCGCTCCACCCATCTACGAAGGGCACAATCCAGGAACCTCGCTTTCGCTCAACCATCGGCGCGACAATCGGATGCCACATCTCTTCAACTTCCTGAAGATCGCGCAAACATTCACACGGCAAAAGGGCGAGTGAAGGCTACGCCGACCAGGCACTATCGAGCGATTTTTGCCTCGGCTACGCGCTACAAATTTGTTTCGCGAGCCAACTCCGGCCTTGTTTCCGGCTTGCGACGCCTGGCCGATCGCTGCCGCAACCCCTTCACTAGCTCACGCGGGCTGAAGGCGATCACCACCTCATGGTGGCGCATGCCCTTGCCGCCCTTGACGAGACCGAGATCGCGCACCAGGCAATAACGCCCGCTGCTCATGCGCGCCAGGCGACAACCCTTGAAGAAACCAAACATGCCACAAGGATGCACTGCTCCGCGATTCCGTCAATTCTTGACGGCCGCGAATCCTGCGGACGAACAAGTTCGCACTTCGTAGGGCTCAATACGCCCTGCGTGCCGATCATGAGGTTAGCGTCGATCGTGTCACGTGTTTTGGACGACTCAAATCATCTCCGTGATCCGTGTCCACGCGCTTCAAGACATCCGACAGAAGCCCTGGGTACCGTGCCTCGAATTTGGGTCCGCACACTGTGTCATGGCCGCGGGATCGGCGCCGAGACTATGATCGGCCGCGGTGGCCATCGTCGGCAGCGTTGTGGCGATGCACAGCGCCGCGACCGTCGCCGCGGCGTGCGCCTGCGATTTGATGAGATGTCCCACCATCGGCTGCTCCCGAGATTTTTTTCAGGCTTGTCAGCCTTCTTGATCCGGAAGCTGACATGGATTTCCATCCACGTCACTAGCCAGGCAGTTGAGGGCATCGTCGATAAAGTTCGCAGCCCGTCGGGCTGCGACACCGATGCGCTCGCAATGACGATCTGCAATGAACCTACATCATCCCGATATCGAGCACGTTGGACAGTTGCGACAGCGGCAATGCCGCCGCGCCGAGAACGGTTGCGACCATTCTTGCCAGCGTGCGGTTATGGCGGCGCTTGCCGCGCATCTGGCTCGCGATCCATTCCACCATCTGTGCATCGATTTTTTTGGCGTGCGCCGGCGCCCAGCTGGCGATGTCGGTGTCCGGCGACAATGCCACCGTGCGCGGCGGCACCGGCAGGCCCGACTCGGAGGCGGCATGATGGGCGACCGCCTTGGCCAGCAGATCGTCGAAACGTCCATCGTCGCTGCGCTCGGTAGCGGCATCGTTGATCTCGAACAACGCCTCGGCCTCGGCGCGGCTGACCGGCTGATGCGCGACGGCGCCAGCGGTCAGAATGCACGCGCACCAGGCGGCGTCATCAGCGTCCAGCGTGCGAGAAAAATGGATGCGGCCCCTGGTGGTCGGGCCCTCGCCGGTGATCACGCCGTCGCGCACGATGGTCAAGGCATGGGCTGCGCTCTTGCGGCAGGACGGTTGGAGGGCGACCAACGTTTCGGCAGGCTTGGTATTTGGGGCAGACATGGATGCACTTCTCGGTTTCTTTTTCCGGTCCAGCATTTCCATGCGGGCGCAAACGAGTGGTTAACGATTCGAAACCTGGATTCCGAAATTTTTAGATAGTTGCCGATTGGTCGCTGTGGCGCCGGTCACGGTTCGCCGAATTAGCAGCTGGCCGGGCGTGATGCGCGGTATAAAAGGCGATATCGGGGCCGGCAACGGGCTTTTGCGGCGATTGTGGCTTTTTCGCCGCATGGGCATGGATTAGAAGAAGATGCTAGGAGGTTCGGCCTGCGGAGAACGATCTCACCTTTTTCGGCCGGCGGTTCCCTTGAGACCCGCCCCGAGCTATCATCTCCGGGACATCCTCAAATCGAATTTCTCCGTAACCTGAATGAGATGAGGTAACAACATGGCACTCCAGATTGGCGCGGTCGCCCCCGACTTCGAAGCCGAGACCACCGAGGGCAAAATCAGGTTCCACGACTGGATCGGCAATGGCTGGGCGCTGCTGTTCTCGCACCCGAAGGATTTTACCCCGGTCTGCACCACCGAGCTCGGCGCGCTGGCCAAGCTGAAGGGAGAATTCGACAGACGCGGCGTCAAGCTGATGGGGCTCAGCGTCGATCCTGTCGACCGGCACGCGAAATGGTCCGAGGACATCAGGGAGACGCAGGGCGCGGCGCCGAACTATCCGATGATCGGCGATACCGATTTCAACGTCTCAAAACTCTACGACATGCTGCCGGCCTCGACCTCCGGCGACGCCGCGACGCGCACCGCCGCCGACAACCAGACCGTCCGCAACGTCTTCATCATCGGCCCCGACAAGAAGATCAAGCTGGTGCTGGTCTATCCGATGACCACCGGCCGGAACTTCCAGGAAATTTTGCGGGTGATCGATTCATTGCAGATGACCGCCAAGCATCGCGTCGCGACACCGGCGGACTGGAAACCGGGCGAGGACGTCATCATCGCGGGCTCCGTCACCGACGATGAGGCCAGGACGATCTATCCGCAGGGCTGGAAGGCGCCAAAACCCTATATCCGGATCGTGCCGCAGCCGAAGTGACGGACGCACCGCCGTCATTGCGAGCGAAGCGAAGCAATCCATACCACCCGCTCGACTGGATTGCTTCGTCGCTACGCTCCTCGCAATGACGAACTAGACCTTCGGCGCCAGCCAGTTCGCCATCAAAAGGCCGGCGGTCGAGGAGACCGCCGTCAACACCACGCCCCAGGACGTGTCGACGACCACGACCGCCCAGCTCCAGTGCTTGAGCAGAGACAGCGAGGTGAGCTCGAACGTCGCATAGCAGAACAGTCCGTACAGCGCGCCGTAGAGCAGCGCCGATTGCCAGGTCGCGCCTGCGGGGCCGTTGGCGAAGATCACGACGCCCGCGACGTAGAGCAGATAGAACAGGATCGCCGGCGCGAACCTGATCTCGCCCAGCATGTCGCCGACCTGCGAGGCGAAGAAGCCCCTGGCGACCAGGCCGAGGAACAGGAAATCGATCGGGATGAAGACGACAAACGTCGCCAGATAAAGCACAACATACCTGTTCACGGCAGCCTCCGGCGCGCTGGCGCACTGCCTTGTAGTACGTATCAGGGCCCGCAAAGTTGCAATGTCGGCGCGCGGACCCAATCTGCGTCGAGCGAGTTGACCATCTGATGCCCCCCACCTCGGCCCGCCCCTGTATCGTCTGGTTTCGCGACGATTTGCGGCTGTCCGATCACCCTGCCCTGCACGAAGCCGCCAGGACCGGCGCGCCGGTGATTTGCCTTTACGTTCTCGATGAAGAGAGCGCCGCCTTGCCGCCAAACGCGCGGCCGCTGGGACGTGCGGCGCGCTGGTGGCTGGCGCAATCGCTGCGGGCGCTGCAAGCGAGCCTTCACACGATTGGCGCATCGCTGGTGCTGCGCAAAGGGTCAGCCGCCAAGATCATCGCCGAACTCGCGCGCGAGACCGGCGCTGCGGCCGTGTTCTGGAACGACATTGTGCAAGCGCCGTACCAGGCGGTGGCCGATCAGGCGGCCCAGGCGCTGGAACAGATCGGCGTCGCCTCACAAGACTTCCCCGGCGATCTGCTGGCCTCGCCCACAAACGTCCGCACCAAGGACAACCGCGGCCTGCGCGTGTTCACGCCGTTCTGGCGGCGCGTGCAGTCGCTGGGCGATCCACCGCGGCCGCTTCCTGCGCCGAGGAAGCTGAGCGGCATCCCGGGCCTTGCCAGCGATGCGCTGGAAAGCTGGCAGCTTGAGCCGTCGCATCCGGACTGGGCTTCTGGCTTGCGGCAGAGCTGGACGCCGGGCGAGGCATCGGCGCAGGCGCGGCTCAAAACATTTCTTGAAGGCGCGGTGGCCGGCTATTTGGGCGACCGCGACCGGCCCGACCGCGATAGCACGTCAAAACTGTCGCCACATCTGCGCTTCGGCGAAATCAGCCCGCGCCAGGTCTGGCATGCCGCGCGCTTTGCCGCGGCCGCGCGCCCTCGACTCGCCGCTGATATCGAAAAATTCCTCAGCGAGCTCGGCTGGCGCGAATTCTGCCGCCACCTGCTGTTCGATATGCCTGACCTCGCCGCGCGCAACCTGCAGCCATCGTTCGATGCCTTTCCCTGGAAGCACGACAACAAGGCGCTGCGAGCCTGGCAGCGCGGCCGCACCGGCTACCCCATCGTCGATGCCGGCATGCGCGAGCTCTGGCACTCAGGCGTGATGCACAACCGGGTGCGGATGGTGGTGGCCTCATTCCTGGTAAAACATCTGCTGATCGACTGGCGCTACGGCGAAGCATGGTTTTGGGACACACTGGTCGATGCCGATGCCGGCAGCAACCCCGCCAACTGGCAATGGGTCGCCGGCTGCGGCGCCGATGCCGCGCCCTATTTCCGGGTGTTCAACCCGATCCTGCAAAGCGAGAAGTTCGATCCCGACGGCGTCTATATCAGGCGCTGGGTGCCGGAGCTCGCGCGGTTGCCGGCAAAACTCATCCATCAGCCCTGGACCGCGACACCGCTGGAACTCTCCGTCGCTGGTCTCGAACTTGGCAGGACCTACCCGCATCCGATCGTCGATCACAAGGCCGGCCGCGAACGCGCGTTGGCCGCTTATGCCAAGCTCCGCCATGCGAAACTTTAGCCGTCATTGCGAGCCAACGGGT
>NZ_JBAVNZ010000553.1:0-5800 GCF_049691595.1 Bradyrhizobium sp. | reverse complement strand
AGCTGCGACGCCGTGCCGTCGGCCGATACCACCGTCAGCGTGTCATGCACGACCTGGCCTGCCTTCAGGCTGTCCGCCTGGCCGTGGACCAGGGCATAGCTCCAGGCGCCAGTGGCGCTGTCGAAGGTGAAGTTGCCGTAAGTGCCGGACAGCGCCGCCGCCGCCACCGCCTGGAACACCGCCTCGCCGCTATCGACATCGTGCACCGTCAGCGTGCCGCCGGTTGAGGTGCTGGTGTCCTCCACCACGCTGCCGGTCGACTGGCCGGTGATCGTCGCCGTATCGTTGCTGCCGGTAATGGTGACGTCAATGAGCTGCGACGCGGTGCCGTCCGCCGACGTCACCGTCAGCGTGTCATGCACCACCTGCCCTGCCTTCAGGCTGTCCGCCTGGCCGTGGACCAGCGCATAGGTCCAGGCGCCAGTGGCGCTGTCGAAGGTGAAATTGCCGTAGGTGCCGGTCAGCGCCGCCGCCGCCACCGCCTGGAACACCGCCTCGCCGCTGTCGACATCGTGCACCGTCAGGGTGCCGCCGGCGGTGGTGCTGGTGTCCTCCACCACGCTGCCGGCCGCCTCGCCGCTGATCGTCGCCGTGTCGTTGGCACCAGTCACATTCACCGTGAATGTCGCGGTGCCGCTGGCACCGTGGACGTCGGTGGTCTGCACCGTGAAAATGTCGGCATAGCTGCCCGCATGCAGCGCGTTGATCGCGGCGGCGTCGGCGACGTAGCTGTAGGTGCCGTCGGCGTTCACGGTCAGCGAGCCGTAGAGGCCTGTGACGGCCGAGGTCACCGGGTGGCTTTTGGCGTCGAGCGCGGCATAGGTCAGCGACGCCGTCTCGCCGCTGTCAGGATCGGTCCCGACCAGCGTGCCGGTGAGGTTGCCGAAACTGTCATTGACCGAGGTATCGGTGAGCGTGCCGGCGGTTACGGCCTCCAGCGTCGGCGTGTCATTGGTGCCGATGATCGTGATCGTGATCGGCGCGAATGTCGCCTCATTGTTCGGCGCGAAATTATTGTCAACCCGCGCCAGATAGACCAGCGTCAGCGTCTCGCCGGCGGCAAGAAAGTCGAAGGCGTTGTCGGCGATGTTGTAGCTCCAGGTCGCCGAGCCATTGTTGGTGTTGCCGGGGTCCTGAACCACGACCAGCGGCACTGCGACCGCCTTGACCGCGGCCAGTTGCTCCGCCGTCAGCGTCGCCGTAATATTTTTGTTTTGCGCGTCCGTATAGCTGAAGGAATCGAAATTCGCGCTCACGGTCGGAAGATCGTCGGCGTTGATGTCGGCAAAGTTGATCTTGCCGGAAACCGTGTCGATCGTCGGGCTGTGGGTGAGGCCGAGACGCTCGGCGAGAACCCCATTGAAGGTGACCACGCTCGGCGGCTGGTCGATATGGATATGGGAGAGCTCGGGTGGGGGATTTTGGGTGATCGGCGCGATCGTGGTCGACGTGTTGATCAGCTGCACCGTCGGCGTCACGAGTTCGCCGCTGGCGATCTTGATGGGCTCGAGGGTTTGCAGGACCCCGATGTCGGTGAAGTGCGTGTTGGTCTTGGTATTGGCGTCTGCGAACTTCAGCGAGAAGACTTCGTTGATGATCTTCTGCGCGTCGGCCGAAAGCTGCACCGACGTGAGAAAGTTGACGTTGCCCTGGCTGTTGACGATCGTCTGCGTGCCCGCCTGGTTGACGGTCGCGATCGGCGTCAGCGTCGTCTTGTCGAACAGGATGTAGGAACCGGTGGTGCCATCCGGCTCGACCAGCACCTGGAATTTGGCGGGTGGCGCGCCACCCTGGCCGGGCACCTCGAAGTCGATCTCGACCAGCACCGCGGTACCGCGAATGCCCATGGTCGCGACCGGGGTGTCGACCTTCATGTCGCCGCGCTTCGCCGTCGCGCCGGCGACGAACGTGATCGTGCCCTGGACGAGACTGAGCAGCGACGAATTGTTCGACCCGTTCGGGTCGTAGATCATCTCGTTCAGCACCATTTTCGCGTTCGAGGCGAGGCCGAACACGGTGCCGTCGATGAAGGTGATGCCGAGCGTCGAATCGGATCCGGACTGGACCACGTCGCCCTTGTTGACGTTGTCACCCTGGTTCAGGATGATCGAAACGCCGTTGCGGACCGCGGTCGCGCTGCCATTCAGCTTGGTGACATGACCGATGACCTTGGCGACGCTGGCGATGCCGTCGGCCTGCGCGTATTGCGGGTGGCTGGTGAGCGCGTTGACGATGTCGGCCGTGAGATGCGCGCCATCGGGCGAGGCCAGCGCGGCCCGCTTCTCGCCCTTGAAGTAATCGTGCAGGACGAGTTCGTGATTCTCCCTGGAGAGGATCAGGTCGACGCCCGATCGCTTGAAGTCTCCGGTGAAAAGCAGATGCGCATCCGGGACGATGATCGCGCCGGGCGGGGCATGCGCGGAAACGGTCGCGACGCTGACATGCGCAGCGCCATGAATTGGCGGGGCCTCAACAGGCAGAACACCGTCGAATTTGCCGGCCAAACTCAAAGGAACACCGTAAAGTTAATACTTACTGAATATGCAATGGTCTGATTTGCTTATCACTTGCCCGCGCAGGGCGAAACCACCCTTGGCTTGCAAGAGGCGATCGAGGTCACGCCGCTACTCATAGTCGTTTTCCCCGGACCTTGATGAAAATAAAGCATTAGATTCGGTAGTTGTAAGACTATAAACATATATTACAAGTAAAAGCATGCCATGGTTATGTATTTCGAAGTATAGTGCCACGAGTTTTTACCTGGGGCAGCCTGCCTTCATTTCTCCGAATTCATCTTTCCGAGGGTTCCACAAGAACATATGACCTCGATTCCGCAGCAACAACTGTGATCCAGCTGACAGATCACGTGATCATGCGCGAACCCGCCGAATTAACCAGAAATCAAGGATAGGTCTTCGTAGCTTCCCGAAAGGTTCGGCTGGGGGTTCGCTAAACCGGTCAATTTTTCAGCAAGTCCATAAGACAATCTTTAGCATCCTCTGCGCTTTCGGGCCGGATGCGACCGGTTTTAAGCGGACGAAAAGCAGCGGCGCCCATCCTCACTGCCACGAAACGATCCGGTCACGCGTTGGCTCATGAGCCCGCCGATGCCCGGACATGGGGTGTCAGATGGGGATATCGGTTCAATCGCGCGCGTTGCGTGCATTCATGCTTGCCTGCGCTCTCGCCTGGTGTGGCCCGTCGGCCGAACTCGGCGCCGCAACGCTGCTTTCGCCCGGCGCCGCGGCCCTGATCAGAAAATCCGTCGAGCCGTTCGGGCTTGCTACAACCATCCTTTCGGAAGGCGGGCTGCGCGACAAGTGGCTCGGCGTGCAGCGCCGCCTCGACGACGAAATGGTGCAGCTTGCGCTGTGCGACGGCGATCGCGACGGCTGCGTGTCTACCGCCGCCCTGCAGTTCCTGGCTGTTATCGACACCGCGAAGGCGCGCGAGGGCCGCGCCAGGCTCGGCGAGGTCAATCGCGCGATCAATCTCGCCGTCAAATCGATGAGCGATCTGGCGATCTATGGCCAGATCGACCTGTGGACTTCGCCGCTTGCGACCCTGGCGAAGGGCGCCGGCGATTGCGAGGACTACGCGATCGCCAAGTATGTCGCGTTGCGCCTGGCCGGCGTCCCGGCCGACGACCTGCGGATCGTGATCATGCACGACACGATCGGGGGCGAAGATCACGCCGTCGCGGCCGCGCGGCTGGAGGGACGCTGGCTGACACTCGATAACCGCCGCATGGCGATGGTCGAGGATTCGGATGTCAGGAATTACCGGCCGGGTTTCGTGATCGATCAGAACAACGTCATGCAATATGTCGACGCGCCGCCGATCGCCGCCGCGGCGACGGATTTCGCCGCTCCGGTCGCATCGAACTAGCCCGCCGAGCCCCGCATGCTCGCGTCCTCGAATCGGGATACGCGCGGGCGGATTGACAAAAGTCCGGCTTGCAGTTCATTTCAGGGCCATGATTGAGAGGCCGCGGGCGGCGATCGCCACGGCGTCGCTCCTGCTTTCATTGAACGAGAATTTGAATGCGCGCGATTTTGCTGGCCCTGATTGCGGCTCAGGTCGGGTTGATGCATCCGGCCGGCGCGGACACGCTGGAATCCGATCAGTCGCTCCGCGACACGCTGCCGCTGTTCGAAAGCAACCGTTGCGCCAGGATCCGGGATCCGGCGGGTCAATTGTCTTGCGGTGATCCCGCCCTGCAGGCCGCCGGCGCGCGGCTGAGCCGCGCGGTGGAGGACAGGTTAAGCCGCATCGCCGATCGCCGACTGGCGGTCGAGGAGAATGTCGAATGGATCAAGGATCGCAATCTGAGCTGCGGGATATTTCCGGGACAAGGCCTTGCAGGCCAGGATTTCCAGTTCGTCAAGGCATGTCTGCTGAAGGAAACCGAAGAGAGGATCGCGATCCTGACCGATCCGGACTTCGATTGCCTCGCGACCGACACCACCGCGGGATTGCTGATCTGCGGCGATCCCGCACTGGCCATCGCCGACAAGGAGCTCAACGCGCACGTGCTCGGGCTGATCGCCAAAATGAAGCAAGATGAAGCCCGGGCTGCGTTCAACGAATACGCCGGATGGGCCAGGGCCCGCGACCGGAAATGCAATCTGGCTGACAAGGACAATGTGCCGCTGGCCGAATTGTCGTCGTCCGAAGCCTGCCTTGCGGACTATATCGGCCGGAAAACCGCCGAGATCGTCGCGGCCAAGGGCGACCCCAGGAAAGTCTTCCGCCGGTCGCCGGCATCCCCCACCCCCGACGCCGACGCCGTCGATCTGTGCGTGGCGCAGATTCATGCGGCCAACAGCTGCGGCGATTTCCTGCGGGTCAGCCGCATCATCCAGATCGATACGGAAGTGTCGGCGGATGCGGCGCTGGTCACGGCGGAAGTTGAAATGAAGGTGCTTTCGCCCTTCACCGTGTGCAGCCCGATCGCCGCGGCCTGCACCGGATCCTGCTGGGATCCGGTATCGGGACAGGCGAAGCCGACGCCGGGAAGCCGGGAGAGCCTGTTGGTGGCGCAGAGGCTGAGGATCGAAAAATCGTTCGCGTTCAGCAAGACCGATAGCGGCAACTGGCGTTGCAATACCGGTGCGTTGCAGCCGATCGAACTCGGGATCGCATTGAGCGGCCCGTAGCGCGCGCTCAGCGCCGGCTTCGTCGACTTCGCCCGGCGATCGTCTCTGGTTCGGGACGCCAATCCAATGTTGCACCGCATCCGGAATGCGCGCTGTATTTGTTTTGACGAATAGATGACGACACTCATCTTATCGATTTCTTTTCCGGTCTGCCTTTGATTGACGCCATCGGGGCGCATGTTTGTTTTTCGTATTGACGCTTTCCCGTTTCCGGAAGATGGTCGGCGCGCAGCGTCAGGAAAATGACGCGCATTCACTGGGAGGGATGTATGAAACGCCTCGCGCTAGCTGCCAGCCTTGCTATTCTCGCGCCGTTCGGTGCGAGCGCCCAGACCACCGATCAACTGGTCAAGGGGGCGACCGATACATCGAACGTCCTCAACTACGGCATGGGCTATAATCTGCAGCGGTTCAGTCCGCTGACGCAGATCAACAAGGACAACGCCAAGAACCTGGTTCCGGTCTGGAACTACAGTCTTGCCGATGACCGCAGCGAGGAGTCGCAGCCGCTGGTCTATCAGGGCGTCATCTACGTCACCACCCATGCCGCCACCATCGCGGTCGAGGCAAAGACCGGCAAGCAGATCTGGAAGACCAAGGTGGAGTATCCGGCCGAGACACCGCGAATCGTGTGTTGCGGC